>DASYIJ010000050.1:0-9953 GCA_035997675.1 Solirubrobacteraceae bacterium | reverse complement strand
ACGCAGATCTATCCCGAGGACCGGGGGACGAACTACAGCGTCCGCCTGGCCGACGACGCGGTCGCGGCGCTCCTCGGCGACGCCGATGCGGCGGCGCGGCCCCGCGGCGCCGGCGCCGCCGCCACCTGAGCGGCACCCGACGCCGCCTTCGTCGGCCGGGCGGCAGGAACGCAGGGCGGCGGGTCGAATGAGAGGCGAGCCATGAAGCGTGCCGCCGCTCCCGCCCCCGCGCCTCCCGGCCCGGGAGGCCACCAGACGCTCTCCGCCTACATCGCCGATCGCTTCGATGAGTTCTCGCGCTCCCAGAAGGACGTCGCGCAGTACATCGTCGACCACCTCGACGAGGCGGCCTTCCAGACCGCCGAGGCCCTGGCGCGCCGCGCGAACACGTCCAGCTCCACGGTCGTGCGCTTCTCCCAGGCGCTCGGCTTCGAAGGCTTCCCCGAGCTCCAGCAGGCAGCCCGCGAGGAGTACCGCCGGCGCACCGCGAACGGCAACGGGGCCACCAACGGCGCCGAGCCCGCCCCGCTGTTCTCACTCGACCAGAACGAGTTCGAGACGGCGCTGGCCGCCGACCACGTCAATGTCGAGGAGACGGCGCGGAAGGTGTCGCGGTCCGACGTCGAGGCCGCCGTGGACGCGATCGCCAAGGCGGACAAGCTCCTGATCGCCGGAACCGATCAGATGGCGTTCTTCGCCTCGTACCTGCGCCACCTGCTGATGCTGCTCGACGTGCGCGCCGAGCTCGTCGCCAGCCCGTCCCAGGAGGCGCTCGGCCGGCTGACCCGCATCGACGAGGACACGCTCGTGGTGGCGCTGACCGCGGGGCGGCCCCATCCCCTGATCGCGCGCACGGTCAAGCTCGCCCGCCACCGCAAGGCGCGCACGATCGCGGTCGTGGACGCGACGCTGTCGGAGATCGCCAAGCTTGCCCACATCACCTTGTACTACTCGTCCAACAGCCCGGCGTACGTGCGGTCGCACACGGCGCTGCTGAGCCTGATCCAGGCCCTGGCCTACGGCGTTTACGCACGCGACGCGGACGCCTACGACGACCGCATCAAGGCCTTCCGCCTGAAGTAATCCCCGCCCCGGGGCACGCTACTCTGGGGACATGCGCGACGAAGCCACCTTCCGCGTCAAGGCCGGCCTGGCCGAGATGCTCAAGGGCGGCGTGATCATGGACGTGGTGACGCCCGACCAGGCCGCGGTCGCCGAGGCCGCCGGCGCCGCCGCCGTGATGGCACTCGAGCGCGTGCCGGCCGACATCCGCCGCGACGGCGGCGTCGCCCGCATGTCCGACCCGACGATGATCCGCGGCATCCAGGAGGCCGTCTCGATCCCGGTCATGGCGAAGGCGCGGATCGGCCACTTCGCCGAGGCGCAGGTCCTCGAGTCGCTCGAGGTGGACTACGTGGACGAGTCGGAGGTCCTGACACCGGCCGACGAGGCGAACCACATCGACAAGTGGTCCTTCAAGGTGCCCTTCGTCTGCGGCGCGACGAACCTCGGCGAGGCGCTCCGCCGCATCGGCGAGGGCGCCGCCATGATCCGCTCCAAGGGCGAGGCGGGCACCGGGGACATCGTCGAGGCCGTGCGGCACCTGCGTGCGATCACGGGCGAGCTCCGGCGGCTGAAGGCGCTGTCCGAGGAGGAGCTGCCGGGAGCGGCCAAGGAGCTCCGCGCGCCGCTCGACCTGGTTCGCGACGTCGCCACCGCCGGGCGCCTGCCGGTCGTCATGTTCTGCGCCGGCGGCATCGCCACACCGGCCGACGCCTCGCTGGTGATGCAGCTCGGCGCCGAGGGCGTGTTCGTGGGCTCGGGGATCTTCAAGTCCGAGGACCCCGCGGGCCGGGCGCGCGCGATCGTCGAGGCCACGACGCACTTCGCCGATCCCGAACGGGTGGCGCGGGCCAGCGAGGGACTGGGCGCGGCGATGGCCAGCCTCGAGGCGCGCAAGCTGGACGACGAGCAGCTGCTGTCGCCGCGCGGCGTGTAGCACCGTGCCGCCCGTGGTCGGCGTGTTGGCCCTCCAGGGCGACTTCGAGGCGCATGCCGGACTCCTGCGCTCGCTGGGGGCCGAGCCGCGCGAGGTGCGGGTGCCGGCCGAGCTGGAGGGCCTCGACGGCCTGATCATCCCGGGCGGCGAGTCCACCGTCATGGAGCTCGGGATCGAGCGCGAGGGCCTGGCCGAGCCGCTGCGCGACCTGCACGCTCGGAAGGTCCCGATCCTCGGAACGTGCGCCGGCCTGATCATGCTCGACCGCGACCACCTGGCACTGATGGACGTACGCGCGCGTCGCAACGCCTTCGGCCGCCAGCTGAGCTCCTTCGAGTGCGACCTGGAGGTGGTCGGGTTGAACTCCGACCCCGTGCGGGCCGTGTTCATCCGCGCGCCGTGGATCGAGGAGCACGGCCCCGGAGTCGAGGTGCTGGCCGAAGTCGACGGGCACCCCGTCGCCGCGCGGGAGGGCACGCTGATGGCGGTGGCCTTCCACCCCGAGCTCACGGGCGACCCCCGGCTGCACGAGCTGTTTCTCTCCGGCCTCGCTTAGAGGTCGGCGACGAGCCCGTGGCGGACGGTGTTCTCGGTCACCGCACGCGGCTCGACGAACTCGAGCAGGTAGTGCGGCCCACCCGCCTTGGTGCCGGTTCCCGAGAGCCGGTTGCCGCCGAACGGCTGGCGGCCCACCATCGCGCCGGTGATCCCACGGTTGACGTAGAGGTTCCCGACGGGCGAACGCCGCACGACGGCGTCGACGGTCCGCGGGTCGCGAGAGAACAGTCCGCCCGTCAGCGCGAAGGGGAGGGCGTCGACGAGGTCGCACGCCGCCTCGACGTCGGCGACCGCCTCGACGGTGAGCAGCGGGCCGAAGACCTCCTCGCGCAGGACCGGCGAGTCGGCGGGGAGACCGGTGGCCAGCGTCGGCCGGCTGTACCAGCCTGGGGCGGGCGGCTCGGCGCCCTGGGCGGCGAGCTCGCCCTCCGCGGCGGCGCGCGCCGCGTAGCCGTCCACGCGCTCCTGTGCGGCGCGCTCGATCAGCGCCGGCACGTCGGACGCGAGGTCGTCGGCGGGGCCGCTCACGAGCAGCTCGACCGCGCCCGCGAGCCGTTCCAGCAGCGGGTCGGCCACGGCGTCGTGAGCGAGCACGCGGGCGGCGGCGGAGCACTTCTGGCCGGCATAGGCGAAGGCCGAGTCGACGATCGCCGGCACGGCCTCGTCGAGATCGGCGTCGGCGTCGACGATCACGCAGTTCTTGCCGCCCATCTCGGCGACCACGTGCTTGAGGTGGTTCTGCCCCGGAGCCCGCCGAGCCGCGGACTCGAGGATCTCCGTGCCCACCGCGGCGGATCCGGTGAACGCGATCGTGTGCACGCCGGTATGCCGGACGAGCGCCGCGCCGGTGTCCCCTTCGCCGGGGAGCAGCGCAAGCGCGTCCGGCGGGACGCCCGCCTCGCGCAGCGCGGCCACCAGCTCGTGGGCGCAACCCGGGGACTGCTCGGCCGGCTTGAGCACGACCGCGTTGCCCGTGGCCAGCGCCGCCGCGGTCATGCCCGCGGGGATGGCGAGCGGGAAATTCCACGGCGAGATGACCGCGGCGACGCCACGCGGCGCGTACCGCAGGTCGTTGCGCTCGCCCGGCGCCTGCAGGAGTTCGGGGCCGCGCTCCAATTCGACGGCGCCGCGCGCGTAGTACTCGAGGAAGTCGATCGCCTCGCAGACATCGGCGTCGGCCTCCGGCCACGGCTTCGCACACTCGCGCACCTCGAGCGCGGCCAGCTCGAGGCGGCGCTCGCGCAGGAGCGCCGCGGCCGCGACGAGGACCTCGGCGCGTTCGCCGGCGGGGCGCGCGGACCAGTCGGCGGCACCGCTCGCCGCCGCCGCCACCGCGGCGTCCACGTCGGCCGCGCCGGCGCAGCCGGCGCGTGCCACGAGCCGGTCGGGCGTCCCCGGGTCGGTGGAGTCGATTCCCTCGGCGCCGCCCTCGTCATCTCCGATCCACATCGGCACCCTCAGCGGCAGCCGGGCGTCGAGCGCGACGAGCGCGTCGGCCAGCTGCGCGCGCACCGGCCCGCGCCGCAGCTCCAACACGGGCTCGTTGGCGAACGGGGGGAGGGGGGCGCTCACGGTGCGCCCAGTATTGCGCCGCGCGGGATTGCGTTCGGCCGGTTGAGTTGGCTAGGGTCCGCCGTCCAGCCAGCGAGTCACGGAGCGATGAGGATGCTTACAGCTGTCAACCGCGCGACCGGTGCGGAGCAGGAGGAGACGATTGCCCGAGCGATGGCGTTCCCGATGGATGCGATCGTCGCGCGCTACATGGACGAGGAGGGACTTCCCTCCGGGGTGGCCCGCGAGCACGAGCGCGAGCTGAAGCGCTACCTCGTGCTGTGTGCGCTCGATCCGGATGGGGCCTACGGCATGAACGGCCCGGTCGACGAGCTGTGGCACACGTTCATTACGTTCACGCGGGACTACGCCCGATTCTGCGACGAGGTCGGGGGGCGCTTCATCCACCACGTTCCGACGGCGCCCGACGCCAAGGCCGATCCCGCGAGCGCGGCGAGCTATCGACGCACGCTCGACGCCTACGCGGAGACGTTCGGGGAGGAGGCTCCGCCCGAGGTGTGGCCTCGGTTCGGTTCGACCGACCACCCGGGGAGCTCCTGTTTGCACCACGCTCCCAGCGGGCCGGGAAGCGCGTGCGGTACCGCCGCGCCGGCGGGGAGCGCCTGCGGGTCGTCCAGCCCGGCCGGAAGCTCCTGCACCAACGGGACCTAGACCAAGAGCCCCTCGATCGCGTCGGCGTGCCCGTCGCGGCGCGGTAGCCCGCGGCTCAGGCTCTGCACGAGGGCGCGGCCGCGGGCGGCGATCGCGCGCACCTCATCCCGGTGGTCGAGGGCCCAGGCGAGCCGGGTCGCGAATTCGCGCGTGTCGCGGGGATCGTCCAGGAGCAGGTAGTTCCGGCCGTCCACGAGGCTGGGCGCGAAGAACTGCTTCTCGGCAACCTCGCGCGAGCACACGAGGCACGAGCCCATCAGCAGGATCTCCTCGGGGATGCGGGGCGCATGGACCGCGATGGGAAACCCGCGTTCCGCGAAGCACGTCAGATCGCAATGACGCAGGAACGCGGGAACGCGCCAGGGCGCGAGGAACGGGATGAGCGTGGTCCGGTCCGCGAGCGGGGGTGACTCGCGCACCCGCTCCACGAAGGCCCGCAGCGTCCGGCGATGGCCGCCGATCATCGCCAGGAAGTTGAACGCCCGTCCGGCGGCGGCGAGTTCGTCGAGCGCCGTCAGGAGGTCGAACGACCCCTTGGTCTCTCCGACCTTGCCGTAGACGCCGATGGTCGGTGTCCCGGGCGCGTACGGGGCTCGTTCACCGCCGTCCGCGCTCAGTCCGACGGCCTCCCACCGGCTCGCCGCGCGTCGTCGCACGTCGTCGAGGTCCAGCGGGTCCGCGTCCGGCCGGAAGTAGGGCGGCGGCCGCGACCCCTCCAGGAAGAGCTGGCGGCTCCGATCCGCGCCGAGGTCGGCGAGCAGGTCGGAGCTCGACGGCGTGGTGAGCACGCGCTCCGCGCGCCGCAGGGCCCAGTCGTAGGCGGGCCGCAGGTCCGGGTTCTGCGCCAGGCGACCGACGTCGCTCCCGGCATGGCGCAGCACGAGCGGCGCACCCGTCGCCGCGGCGAGCTGGGCGGCGACGAGGCCGTAGGGCTCGAGATACCAGCCGACGAGCAGGTCGCAGCCGTGCTCCTCGATCACCGACAGTCCGAGGCCGAACAGCTTCGAGGCGTAGGGCTGCGCCCAGGGGAGGTAGGACCCGACGGGGACCGTCTCGGTCTGAACGCACCGGACGAAGCCCTCGCCGTGATCGCAATCGAGGCGCTCGGCGTCGCCCGGCAGCAGCATCTGCCGGAACTCGGGCTCGACCTCGGCGGCGTTCGTGACCACGAACACCCCGTGTCCGCGGCGCGCCAGCTCGTGCGCGGCCAGGTAGGTCTGATGACTCACGCCACCGGCGATCGGCGGGAACTTGCCCAGGATGCAGATGCGCACGAAGCGCTGCACCTTAGGCGGAGATCGGCTCTCAGGGCGCCGCGAGCAGCTCCTCGAGCGGCGCGCCGCGCGACTGCTCGTGCAGGAAGGACTCGTTCGCCGTGTTCTCGAGCAGCCGTCGCACCAGGTAGGCCATCCCGGCGACGAGATCGCCCACGGGGCAGTAGGTGCGGACGCGCAGCCCGCGCGCGGCCAGCGCGTCCTGGAGGTCGTCGCCCAGTCCTCTGAGCACCTGGTACTCGACGTCGGTATCCGGCGCTCCCGACAGGCGGTTGTAGGCGACCGCGTGCGCGACCGAGCGCAGGTTGTGCGAGGCGATCGCCACGCGCACGCGCGGGCGGGCATCGAGCAGCGTGCGCGTGAGGGCCTCGAAGTTGCGGTCGCAGTCGTGCTTGTCCTCGAAGACGGGAGCCGGCCAGCCGTGCTGGCGGGCCTCGATGATCTCGTGGTCCCAGTAGGCGCCCTTCACCAGCCGGATGACCGGCGGCGGCCCGTGCCTCGTCTCCCGCGCCCACGCGAGCACGCGGTCGAGCTGCTCCGGGGAGTCGCGCAGGTAGGCCTGCAGGACGATGCCGGCCGAGGGGCCGTCGGCGAGCTCGGCCTCGTCGAGCACGGCGAGCACGAGGTCCAGCACGGCGTCGCGGGAATCCAGCGACTCCATGTCGATGTGCAGATGGGCGTCGAGCTCGGCGGCGCGGCGCAGCAGCGCGCGCAGGCGGGGCGCCGCGTCGCGCTGGCCCCGCTCCGGCGCGTCGGGCCGCAGCAGGGGAGTGAGCGCGGAGACCTTGACCGACAGGTTGGCTCGCGGGATCGGCCCGATCGAGTCGCGCTCCAGGACCGGGCGGTCGGGAAAGCCGCGGTGCGTCTCGGCGAGCACCTCGAGTGCGTCCCGGCAGCGCTCGGCGTAGCGGTCCGCCTCGGCCGCGGTCACGGTCGCCTCGCCGAGGAGGTCCACCGACATCGCCACGCCGTCCTTCCACAGCGAACGCAGCTCGCCGGTCACGGCGCGAGGCGTCTCCCCGACGATGAAGCGGTGCGCCATGTGCTTGACGCCCGCCGCCGCGGCGGCGCCGAGGGCGGCTCGGCCCGCGCGGGTGTGCGCCATGCGCATCGCCCCCTCGAGTGGCGGCGGCCGCTCGGGAAGCTCGTCGAGGTACCCGGTCAGGTGCCGCGCGAGGTCGTCGAGCGAGCGGCAGGCCGGCACGACGTCGACGAACCGGAACAGTGCGGCGCGCAGCGCCTCGTCGCGGGCCGAGAGCTCCATCGCCTTGTCGTCCAGGGCGCGCATCGGGTGGCGCGCGGGGGAGGGAAACGCGGCCGCCAGCTCAGCGCCCACACGCCGTACCTCCGGCTCCAGCGCCTGCGCCTGCACGCGGGCGACCATACTCCTCACACCCGCCGGCGAAGGTCTAAACTGGGCGGCCCGCTCGACCCGGCGACGCCCTGCCGTCCCGCGCCGCCCTCCTCGACGCCATGGCAGATCCCACGACCGACACAGGCACGACCGACCGCAGGCTTCGGCTGCTCAGCGTGGTCGCCCCGATGCTCGACGAGGAGGAGCTGGCCGAGGCCTTCTACGCGCGCGTGTGCAGCGCGCTCGGCGACCTTCCCTTCGAGCTGATCGTCGTGGACGACGGCTCGAGCGACGGCACGCCGGAGATCCTGGAGCGGCTCGCCTCGAACGACCCGCGGCTGCGCGTGGTGACGCTCTCGCGGCCGTTCGGCCACCAGACCGCGCTGACGGCCGGACTCGACCACGCGACCGGCGACGCCGTCGTGATGATCGACGCCGACCTCCAGGACCCGCCGGAGGTCATTCCCGAGCTCCTGGACCAGTGGCGCAAGGGGACCGACGTGGTCTACGCGGTTCGCAACACGCGGGCGGGCGAGAGCACCTTCAAGCTGGTCACCGCGAAGTGGTTCTACCGTCTGATCTCCAAGGTCTCGTCGATCGAGCTCCAGCAGAACTCCGGCGACTTTCGCCTCATGGACCGGCGCGCGCTGGAGGCGCTGCTCTCGATGCGCGAGCGCAACCGCTATCTGCGCGGCATGACGGTGTGGGTCGGGTTCACCCAGACCGCGGTGCCCTACCAGCGTGACGCCCGCTTCGCGGGCGAGACGAAGTACACGCTGAAGAAGATGATCAAGTTCGCGCTGGACGCCGTGTCGTCTTTCTCGCACGTGCCGCTGCAGTTCGCCACGGTGCTGGGCTTCGTCATCTCCAGCGTGGCGTTCGCACTCGTGCCCGTGATCCTCATCCTGCGGGTCGTCGGCTCCTACCTGCCGGGATTCGGCTCGCTGACGATCGCGATCCTGCTCCTGGGGGGCGTCCAGCTGATCACCCTGGGGATCCTCGGCGAGTACGTCGGGCGGATCTACGACGAGGTCAAGGGCCGCCCGCTGTACTTCGTGCGGGGCCGGCGCAACCTCGTCGACACCGGCGACGCGGTCGACGAGCTCGAGCGCGAGCGCATCTCGACGCGCTCCTAGTCGCCGCGCTCGCGCAGCGCCGCCACCTCGTCGCGCAGCGCAGCGGCGGCCTCGCGCAGCTCGACCGCGGCACGCGCGCGATCGACGGCGGCCTCGTGAAGCCGGCGTGCCTGCTCGCGCAGCTGCTCGGGATCCGTCCCCGGAAGGGCGTCCTCGCCTGGAGGCCGCGGGTCGGGGCTGGGCTCGTCCATGCCGGCGGATGTTAGGCGCGAAGCTGGTTACGCCGAACCCACGGCATCGCGGACTACCGCGTCCAGCTCCCGCACCGTGCGGTCCCACGTGAAAGCTCCGGCGCGCTTCGGGCCGGCGGCGCGTAGCCGTTGCGCGAGCGCCGCATCGTCGAGGCAGTCCAGAAGCGCGGCGGCGAACGCCGCGGGATCGTGGGGGTCGGCGAGCAGCGCCGCGTCGCCGCATGTCTCGGGCAGCGCGCCCGCGTCGGCGGCGACGACCGGGACGCCGGCGGCCATCGCCTCGAGGCAGGTCAACCCAAAGCCCTCGTAGCGCGAGGCGAGGACGAACGCCACGGCGCCGGCGTACAGGCCGGGCAGCAGCGCGTCCTCGACGTAGCCGAGCGCTCGGATCCCGGGCGCGGCCTCGCCCCCCGGCAGGTAGCCGCGTCGCCCCCCCGCCGCGACGAGATCGACGCCGCGCGCGGCCAGCAACTCGGCGGCGGGGACGAGCGCGCCCAGGTTCTTGCGGGCTCCCTGCGTGGCAACGGTGAGCACGTAGGGCCGCGACAGGCGGAGGGCCGCGCGCGCCGCGTCGGCCGGTGTGTCGGGCGCGAAGCGCTCGTCCACGCCGCCCGGCACGACCGCCACGGTGTCGGCGTCCACGCCGGTGGTGGCGGCGATCTCGGCGCGCGAGAACTCGGACACCGTGACCACGCGCGCGGCGCGCCGTGCGAGCGCCGGCACCAGGGCGCGCTGCCACGCGGCGTAGGCTCGCCCGTACCACTCGGGATGGCGCAGCGTCGACGCGTCGTGCAGCACGAGCACGTTGCGCGGCCAGGCCACCGGGGCCAGGTTGGCCGGCGAGACGACCACGGTCGCGCGCCGGCGCGCCGCCAGCGCGGGCAGAGCGATCTGTTCCCACAATTGGCCCGCGCGATGGGCCAGCGCGTGCGGCGGCCGCGCCACCACGTAGCCATCCGGGCGCAGCGCGGGAAGCCGCGCCGCGACCTCGCGTGCCCAGCGCTCGACGCCCCCGATCTCGCGCCGGGCGGCCGCGCGCGCGTTGATGACCGCCACCGGTTGCACGGGCGGGCACCCTGACAGACTGTGCGCGATGAACGACGGGCCGCGCGCGCTGATCACCGGCATCGACGGCCAGGACGGCTCCTACCTCGCCGAGCTCCTGCTCGATCGCGGCTACGACGTGTGGGGCGCCGTGCGCGGCGATCCGGAGGCCGA
>DASYIJ010000049.1:0-38547 GCA_035997675.1 Solirubrobacteraceae bacterium | reverse complement strand
CCAGCGCAGATAGCGCATGAACGACGCCGGCGTGAACGGGGGAGGGAGGTCCGGGTTGTTCGCGCCGACCACCACCGCGGCGTAGAGCGCGCGCGGCGTCAGCATCAGCAGCTCGCGCGAGCCGCGCACGGCCGATGCCCGTCGGGCGAGCAGCCGCGGCGCCAGCATGTGCAGCTCGCTCGCGCCGAACCAGCCGGCGAGGTAGCGTCGCCCGGCCGGGGCCGTGAAGGCGCGCGCGAGCGGGAGGTAGGGAGCGGCCAGCGCGAGCGACAGCTCGGAGTCGTGGATGACCACGGTCAGATCGGACCCGGTGCGTGAGAAGCGTCCGCTGAAGTCCTCGCGCGCCTGCTCGAGCTGTTCGAGCACGCGTGCGGCGTCGTCCTGGTCGCGTTCGTCGAAGCGCGCGCGGAAAGAGGGGGAGGACCGTTCGACCCAGGTCATCGGGCGCGCAGACTGCCACGTTTGCACGGGGTATCGGCGCGAACCCACCGAATTTCGTGCATAGCCGGAATGAGGTATCGGGGAAATCCGCGCTCCGACCGATTCATGGAGCGTCGGCTTATGCCGGCGCCGTCCCGTTTCTTCCCCCCTTCAGTCCCCCCTCTGAGTCCCGATGCCCTCCAGCACGCGGTCAGCCGCGCGTACCCCCGATCCCGAATTCGCCTCGCGCCGCATGCTCGGCGCGCGCTCACCCGAGCGCAGCGGCCTCGTGGTCGAGGCCTTCGAGTACGTCGCCGCCAGCCCAGACGCGGCGCTGCTGCGCGTGGTCGCGGCGTTTCCCTCCCGGCGCCCACCGCTCCTGAGCTCTCCCCGCCTGGTGCTCGACGCGGGCGCGCGGTCCCTGAGCGCACCGGCGCTGGCCGACCCGACGGGCTGGGTCCAGCATCCGCCGCACGGCCACGTCCACTGGCGCCTGGGCTTCGTCGTGCCGCTGGACGCGGTCCGCGACGGTGGAGTCGCCTACGCGCTGGCGGCCGGGCCCGGCACGCTGATCGCGCTGCCGGTACCGATCGAGCGCTTCCTCCTCGAGCCGTCGGTCCTCGAGGCGGTCACCGGACGCTCCGTGCGTCCCCTGGCCGCGCTGGGGGTCGGGCTGGCGATCGTGGCGATGTCGCCGGTCTCACTCGCGTTCGCTCCCGTCTCCAACGCCGCCGACGCGGGCTGCTCGCCCGGCGGCACGCTGCCGGACGGGCGGCCGTGCACGCCGCCCCCCGCCGATGCCGGCGGAGGTCCCGCGGGCGCGGGCGCGGACTCGGGCGCGGCCCCGAGCGCCGGAGCCGGCGACCAGAACGCGTCGCCGCCGGTCTCGCAGACACCCCCGCCGCCCGCCGCCGCCTCCTCGCCCTCCACGGCGCCGGCGATGAGCTCGACGGCGCCGTCCGCGCCCCCGGGTTCCGGGCAGGCCCCGGCGACCCACCCAACGCCGGCGCACGCGCCGGCCCGCCGGGTCTCGCGCCCCGTCGTGGGCCACGAGCATCCGGTGCACCCGAGCCGGCCGGGATCGCCGCGCCTGCATCCGGTCGCCAAGCCACGCGAGAACCCGGCCAAGACACGGACGGCCCCGCACCGCCGCGCGGCACCGCCGACCGTGCCGGGAACGCCCGCCACGATCGGCGGCGCGGGCGCCGGCGCCGTCACGCCCGTGCCCTTCGCCTCGAGCGGGTCGTTCACGGCTCCGCTCGGCGTCCCGAACTTCTTCATCGACAAGTTCCGGATCCCGCCGTTCCTGCTTCCGATCTACCAGGCGGCGGGCACGGAGTACGGGGTGCCGTGGCAGGTGCTCGCCGCGATCAACGAGATCGAGTCCGACTACGGCCGCAACCTCTCGGTCTCCAGCGCGGGGGCCCAGGGGTGGATGCAGTTCATGCCGGAGTCGTGGCGCACCTACGGCGTGGACGCCAACGGTGACGGCAAGAAGGACCCCTACAACCCCGTCGACGCGATCTTCGCCGCCGCGCGCTACCTCAAGGCCGCGGGCGGCGAGAAGGACATCAACAAGGCCATCTTCGCCTACAACCACGCCGATTGGTACGTCCAGTCCGTCCTGCTGCGCGCCAAGCTCATCGGCTCGATGCCGGCCGACCTCGTCGGCTCGCTGACCGGGTTGACGGAAGGCCACTTCCCCGTCGCCGGGGCCTCGGCCTATCCGGGTGCGGTCAGCCTGAGCGGCCGCTCGCGCTTGGCGCGCACCGCCACGGCGACCGGCCGCGCCGCGCCGCGCGCGATCGACATCTACTCGGTGCCGAAGGCGCCGGTGATCGCGGTCAACGACGGCGTGATCAAGCAGGTCGGCCGCGACTACCTCGTCCTCGAGGACGTCCACGGCAACACCTACACGTACACAAACCTCGGGTCGGTGGCTCGCACCTATCCGGCGCTTGCGTCCAGGGGGGGCTCACGCGCCAGCGGTACCGACCACGAGGCGCCCCCGGGTGATCAGCGGCCTGCGGTGCCGGCTTCGGCCGGCCTGCAGCGCCGCAGCCCGGCGGGGAAGGGCACGCGGCCGCACGCGAGGCAAGGGACGCCTCGCGTGCGGTCCACCGCCCCCCCGCGCAAGGAGCGCCTCTTCGCCCACCCGTCCCGTCCCGCGGCGGCGGCCGCGGGCGGTACCCGCCAGCTCGTCGACGCCGGCTCGGCCGTCCCGGCGGGCTACGACATCCAGGCGCACTTCTCGGTGCCGGTGCGGCTGCCGGCGCGCGACACCGTGATCAAGGCCGTGCGGCCGGGCGCGCGCGTCATCGGCGGCACCATCCTCGGCCGGGTCGGCGGGCTGGGCTCCGGCTACGTCGCGTCGATGAAGTTCGCGATCCGGCCGGCCGGCCGCGGCACGCCGCAGATCGACCCAAAGCCGATCCTCGACGGCTGGCGGCTGCTGGCGGCGACGGACATCTTCCGCAAGCAGCCCGCCGGCCTCGCCTCGATCGCCAGCCACCCGTCGATCGGGCAGATGCTCCTGATGAGCAAGGAGGCACTCGGCCAGCGCGTGCTGGCCGATCAACGCGTGCAGATCTACGAATGCGGGCGCGAGGACATCCGCGCCGGCGTCATCGATCGCCGCGTGCTCGCGCTGCTTGAGTTCCTCGCCGACTCCGGCCTGAAGCCCTACGTGTCGACTCTGAAGTGCGGCCACAGCTACTACGTCGCGGGCGGCGGCATGGTGTCCGAGCACAGCTACGGCGACGCGGTCGACATCGCCATGATCAACGGCGTCCCCATGTCCGGCCACCAGGGCCCGGGGTCGATCACGGACACGACGGTGCGGCGCATTCTCACGCTGCAGGGAGGCATGCAGCCGAACCAGGTGATCACGCTGATGGACTATCCGGGCGTTCCCTATGCCTGGGCCCAGGGTGACCACGCCGACCACATCCACGTCGGCTTCGCGCCCGGCCCGGGCGCCACCGCGTCCGGCGCGTCCACGCTCAAGCCGTCGCAGTGGACCAAGCTCATGGCGCGCATCGACACGATCCAGAACCCGGGCGTGCCGACGTCGCGTCCGGGCACCGGGCTCGGCGCTCCGTAAGCGGCCGCACCGCGTTCGCGGTGCCTAACGGTGGCCCTGGACCTCGACGGCCTGCTGGTAGGTCGGCCGATTGACCCAGGGGATCAGCGGCTGGCTGACCGCGCCGAGCGCTCGGAAGCTGATCGAGTCGAAGCACATCTGGTCGCCGTCCTTGCAGCCGACGCTGCCGGGATCGTGGTAGAGCTGGTCGCGCGGCTCGTTCAGCGCCACGCGCAGCGAGTCGAGCAGGGCGGTCCGGCAGCGCGCGAGGTTCCCGGCGCCGCAGAAGATCACCGGCTTGGGCGCGGCCTTCTTCGCCTTCTTCTTCTTCTTGGGCTTGTGCTTGGTCTTCGCCTTCGCGGTGGCGGCGCTGCGGCGCTTCACCTTGCGCTTGGGCTTGGCCTTCGCCCTCGGCTTCTTCGGCGTCGCCTTGAGCAGGTTGATCAGGTCCTCCTGCACGCTTCCGTAGAAGCCCACGTCCCAGGCCGAGCCCAGGTGGTCGCCGCCGTTGTTGGGGTGGTTGTCGATCGGGTCGATGCCCGTGAGCTGCTGGTAGAGCGTCGATCCCAGCAGCGGCTGGTACACGGCCCGCGAGAGCAGCGGCCACCACGCGTCCATGATCTGGATCGCCGCGGCGTCGTCATAGCTGCCGTCGCGGTTGAGGTCACGGCGGTGGGCGCCCGTCTGCTCCCAGCCGCGCAGCCGGTTGAGCGCGCCCTCGAGGGTGCGGTCATTGGTCTTCCCGATGACCTTGAGCAGGTAGGGCAGCACCTTGGTCCCGCGCAGGTCCACGGTGGCCGCGTCGCCCATCGCGTTGACCAGGTCGGCCAGCTCGATCTTCCCCTTGCGCCGGATCGCCTCCTTGACCCGGTCGTCGAGCGACTGCGAGCGGAAGATCGAGGTGTAGGTGGAGTCCGTGTCCGGCGCTCCGTACCCGGGCGCCTGCTTGTTGTTCCAGCTCGTCAGGTAGTCCTGGTCGATTACCTGCGGGTGCTGGGAGAAGGGCGTGTAGCCCGCCGTGTTGATGTCTGCGTTGTACCCCGGCCATTCGAACCGCGCTCGGACAGGAAGCGTCGGGTCGAGGCGGGGCTGGCGCTCCGGGTTGTTGCCGGAGTTGAAGTAGGCGATGTGCTTGTTGTCCGCGTAGAACCAGTTGAACGTGTAGCCGATCTTGGACACCGCGTGCTGGAAGTCCTGCGGGCTGCGGATCGCGTCCGGGTTGTTGAGGTCGGAGAAGCCGAGCGCCGAGTCGACCTCGTGGTAGTAGGTCGAGCGCAGCTTGGTGTACCCGACGGGCTTGCCGCCGATCGTGGCCCGGGCGATGAGGAGGCCCATCCTCGTGCGCTGCGCCGTCAGCGTCTCCGAGCCCGACGGGGTGCTGTCGGCCAGGTTGGGCGACCACGAGTTCGTGCGCGTGAGCTGCTCCATCGGCAGGCACTGGCCGCGGAACATGTAGTAGTTGGACGACTTGGTCGGCGTGCCTCCGTTGGGCTCGCACAGGTCGACCGCGAAGGTGTCGGTGATGTCCTGGCCGGCCGACGTGGCGCTCCAGGCGTAATCGGCCCCGTGGCCGATCTGGACGTAGAGGTTGACTCCCGGGAACGCCGCGCCCTTGGCGTCCAGCGTGGGGGCGTGCACGTCCTGCTCCATCAGGATCTCGGGCGCGAAGTAGGCGACCTGCGGGCCGAAGACGGCGAGCGGATGACCGGACTTCGAGTAGCGCCCGGAGACGAGCAGCGCGTTGGACGACGACCGCGGGAAGGCGCTCTGGCCGGGCAGGTTGCCGAGGATGCCCGCGCCGTTGCGCCCGCCGGCGGAGCGCGACCGCGAGGGGCTGGTCAGCGGCGGGGCCACGTTCTCGGTCGTGACCGAGCCCTGGTCGGGGAGCGCGACGCTGCCCGCCGCGGTCTTGCGGGGCATCACCCGGTAGGGGAAGCGCCGGCCGTTGTGCACGGTCGTCGGCGCCTGGGGATCGTCGACCGCCCGCAGCTGCAGCCACATCTGGCGACCCTTCGCCGCGCCGAACTTCTTCTGGAAGCTCTGCAGCAGCTGGCTCCATTCGAGCTCGGCGCCGCCGCCGCGGCCGAAGATCCCGCCGACGAGCGAGGCGGTGGCGATCAGGTCGGTGACCTTCCACGGGTCGGGTCCCAGGGGCCGGTTGATGGCGGCGTACTCGGCCGGCATCTTGAGCGGGTTGAGCTTGGCCTCTGAGATGTACTGGTTGATGCCGGCGATGTAGTTGAGCGCGTCCTGTTGGAGCTGCGCGCCCTGGGCGCCGTAGATGACGTTGCCCAGGTCGAACTGGCGCTGGAGGTCGGACTCGTTGTAGGGCGCGATCGCCCACTGCGAGCGGTCGAAGCTGCGATTACCCGCCGCGCCGCCCGCGAACGCCGAGAGCTGCGCACGCCCGAGGTGTCGGAGGATGTCGATGAAGAAGAGCCGGTCCTGCGCCGCGGCGTAGCCGAGGCCGTACTCCGCGCCGGCGCGCGTCGAGCCGTAGACGTGCGGGATGCCGTACTGCCGGTCGCGCACGATCGTGACGTCGTCCCGCGGGCTCGTGGTGCTGGCGACGTCCTCGGGGCGCACGCCGAAGGTGCTGTCCTTGTAGTACTTCGGCAGGTCGCCGGCGCCGATGTTGGGCGCCCCGTAGACGAGGTTGGCGTACATGTCGCGCTGGTCGGCGTTGTGCGCGGGCCGGTTGGAGTTGTTCGCCTCGTACTGGGCGAGGTCGATCGCGTTCACCAGCCCGTTGCTGCCCGGCGGGAGCACGTCGCGGAACCCGGCGAAGCCGTTGAAGCCGTACGGCTGCGGGGTCGGCGCGGCGGCGGCCGGGGCCGCGGTGAATGCCAGCAGGGCGGCCCCTGCGGCGGCGATGGTCCTGACGCGAAGCACGATGGCGCTGCCCTCCCAGAGTGCGAGCGGCGGGCACGCTACCGCTTTGTGGAGCGGCTATGCGCCGGTTGCTGCGCGTTCGCGCTCGTAGTCGAGCTCGGTCCGTACTCCGAGCTCGTGGAGCGCGTCGTTGGCCGCCTCCAACGTGGGACGGTCGCGCACGGCACGGGCCAGCGCGGCGGCCGAGGCGACCGCGGCGCGCGGCTCGACGTACACGGTGAGCGCGCCCAGCGCGGACAGCTCGAGCGGCCGGCGGCCGTTTCGAATCGCCGTCGGCCCGCGCTCGCCGCGAGCGCAGCGCAGGACCTGGACGCTCGCCTCCGTGGGAACCGCCTCCGCCGCCGCCTCCAGGGCGGGAAGGCTCGCGGGGTCGATCGCGTGCACACCGAGCAGGCCGCCCGCCGCGGCCACGTCGGCGAGCGCGAGCAGCAGCTCGTCGTGCGTGAGCTCGCCGTCGCAACCGGGGCCGACGACCGCTGCCAGCGTGGCGAGGCCGGCGTCCGCGGTCAGGGTGCCCGCCGCCAAGAGCACCGCGTCGCACAGCGGGCTGGCGAGCCCGGGCTCGTGGCCGGCGGCGAGCGCGTCGCCGCCCACGTCCACGAGCGCGAGGAGGTCACAGTCGAGCCTGGCGGCCGCGTCGGTCAGGCCGGCGGCGACGGCGGCCGGGCCCGGGTTCGGGTCCACGAGCAGCGTGTCGGTGCCGAGCACGCCGGCCATACGCGCCTCGGCGAAGGCGAACCCCCCGGGTCCGCGCGTGCTCGGTCCGGCCAGTGCCGTGGCGCCGTTGAGATCGCGAGCGTCCTCGAGCTCCGCCAGCGTGCGCGGCCCCGGAAGAGGGTCGATCGGTCGCCGCTCCCACGTCACGCCGCCGAGCACCGACCGGGTTCCCAGGACGCGCGCGTGCTCGGCGACGACCAGCGCTCCCACGACGTCGCCGCCACCACCGGCGCCCACGCACAGCACGCGCCGAGCGTCGCGGAGGAGCGAGTCGACGCTCAGACTCAGGCGAGCGCCGGCTGGGCGTCGTCGACGATCGAGCGGATCTCTTCGGCGGCGCGGTCGAACTCGTCGTCGGAGAGCACGGGCGTGCCCTCGAACGGAAGGTCGCGCTGGAGCTCCAGCCACGAACGGCAACCGCCGTACTCGTCGCGCACCTTGACCGTCACGGGCCGCGGGATGCGGTAGGTCCGCAGCAGCAGCACGTGCAGCGGGAAGCGGCGCTTCCAGGCGAGGCGCTTCTCGGCGTAGTCGGGCGTCCAGACGTAGTACGGCGAGAGGCCGTCGACGCAGCGCCGGTCGGAGATCGTGAAGTGGCCAGCCACCTCGGCCCAGGCGCGGATCCGTACGCGGTCCGGCTGCTGGATCCCGCCGTCCAGGGTCCAGGCGTGCGCCGAGGGCTCGCCCTCGGCCCAGACGCCCTCCTCGAGCGCGCGACGGAGCTCGGGCTGGTGGGACTCGCGCACGAGGTCGATGCGCTGGTGATCGAAGGTGGGGTAGAGAAAGAACTGGTCGTGCTCGAGCTCGAAATGACGCTCGGTTTCGCGGATCCCGCCCTTGCGCAGGGTGATCAGCTGCTCGCCCTCGGCGAGCGCGCGCACAGTGACAGCCCATTCTTTAAAAGCGATTGGCATAGAAAGCTACAGACGACGGATTGCTTCTCTCTGACCCGCGCCGCCGGAATCCGGCGATTGGCTTGCGGGGGAGCAGCATTCTATGCGATTTGGCCGGAAATCCAAAATGACCCAGCAAATCAGGGGTTTTCAAGCCGGGTCCCGGCCGTGCCCTCCAGGACCTCGATCAACGCGGCGAAATCTGCGTCCCCCAGACCCCGGCCCAAGCCGGCGGTGAGGATCTCGCGGACCTGTGCGGCGGCGGTGAAGGGCACGCCGGCGGCCTGGCCCTCTTCGAGGCAGAGGCGTACGTCCTTGAGCATGTGCTCGAGCTTGAACAGGGTCGTGTAGTCGTGCCGGCGCATCGGTCCGGCCTTGAGCTCGAGCATGGCCGAGCCGCCCGAGCCCGCGCCCATGACCTGCTCGAGGGCGTCGAGGTCGACGCCGGTGCGCTGGCCGACGAGCAGCGCCTCCCCGACGGTCGCCGCGTTGACCGCGGCCACCGCGTTGTTGATCAGCTTGATCATCTCGCCGTCCCCGAGCGCGCCGGCGTGCACGACGAGGGCGCCCATCGCCTCGAACAGGGGGCGGGCCCGGTCGAAGTCCTCGGCCTCCCCGCCGGCCATGATCGTGAGCGTTCCGTCCTCGGCCTTCGGCGACGAGCCCGTCACGGGGGCGTCCATGAAACGGATCCCGCGCTCGGCGAGGGCGGCCCCGATTCGGCGGGTGTCCGTGGGCGCGATCGTGGACATGTCCACGCACAGCATCCCGGGCCGGGCTCCGTGCACTACGCCTTCCTCGCCCAGCAGCACGGCCTCGACCTGAGGGCCGTCGACCACCATGGTGATCACGACCTCGGCCTCCGCGGCGGCCTCCGCGGGCGTCGAGGCCACGGTGGCGTCGTGCTCCCGTGCCCACGCGTCGGCGGTCGCACGGGTGCGATTGAAGACGACCAGCTCATGGCCCGCGCGGCGCAGGTTGGCCGCCATGCGCGAGCCCATGATCCCGAGTCCGATGAAGCCGACTCTCACGAACGCCAGCGTATCCCGCTACCGGATTGAGATGATCGCGCCATGGCAGACGCGCGGCTGGGAGTCGACGTGGGCGGGACGTTCACCGATCTCGTCGCGCTCGTGGACGGGGAGCTCGTAACCGCCAAGGTGCCGTCCACGCCGGAGGACCAGTCCGAGGGCGCGATGCGGGCCGTCGAGGCGGCGGGCCTGGAACCCGGTGACATCGCCGTCTTCGCGCACGGCATGACGGTGGGCACGAACGCGTTGCTCGAGCGCCGCGGCGCGCGCACCGCGCTCGTCACGACCGAGGGCTTTCGCGACGTGCTCGAGATCGCCCGCCAGAACCGCCCCTCGCTCTACGACCTGACGCAGGACCGGCCGCCGCCCCTAGTCCCCCGGGAGCTGCGGTTCACGGTTCCCGAGCGGATGGGCCCCGACGGCGAGATCGAGCCGCTGGATGCGGCCGGCGTGGAGCGGGCCGTGGCGGGCCTGCGCGACGCCGACGTGGAGGCGGTCGCGGTGTGCCTGCTGTTCGCCTTCCGCCATCCCGAGCACGAGCGCGCCGTCGCCGACGCGGTGCGCGAGGCCCTGCCCGACGTCCACGTCTCGCTCTCCAGCGACGTCCTGCCGGAGTTCCGCGAGTACGAACGCTTCGCCACGACCGCGGCCGACGCGTATCTCTCTCCCCGCATCGCGGCATACCTGCGCCATCTCGCCGACCGCGCCCAGGCGGCCGGCATCCCCCGGCCCCTCGTCATGCGCTCCTCCGGAGGCGTGGAGGACATGGACGCCGCCGCGGAGCAGGCCGCCTCGTGCGTGCTCTCGGGGCCGGCCGGCGGCGTGGTAGGCGCGGCGTTCGCGGCAGCCGCCAGCGGCTTCGAGGACGTGCTCACCTTCGACATGGGCGGCACGAGCACCGACGTGGCGCCGATCCGGGGCGGCGAGGCCGAGACCACGACCGAGGCGGTTGTCGCCGGCGTCCCGCTGAAGCTGCCGATGGTGGACGTCCACACGGTCAGCGCGGGCGGCGGCTCGATCGCGTGGGCGGATGCCGGCGGCGCGCTGCGCGTCGGTCCGCGCTCGGCCGGCGCCGACCCCGGTCCGGCCGCCTACGAGCGGGGCGGCGAGGAGCCGACGGTCACCGATGCCAACCTGCTCCTGGGGTACCTCGACGACGGCGCCACCCTCGGCGGCGAGGTGGTGCTCCGGCGCGCGGCGGCCGAGCGCGCGCTCGCCGCCGTGGGCGAGAAGCTGGGCCTCGACGCGCTCGAGGCGGCGCTCGGCATCGTGCGGGTCGCCGACGCCGAGATGGTGCGCGCGCTGCGCGTCGTCTCGGTGTACCGGGGCCTGGACCCGCGGGAGTTCGCGCTCGTCGCCTTCGGGGGCGCCGGCGGCATGCACGCATGCGGGCTGGCCGAGGAGCTCGGTATGGACACGGTGCTCGCTCCGCGCGCCGGCGGCGTGCTGAGCGCCCTCGGCCTCGCGATCTCGGACCTGCGCCGCGACGACGTCGCGCCGTGGCTCGCGCCGCTCGACGACGTCACGGAGGAGGAGCTCGAGCGGGCGTTCGCCGATCTGGAGCGTGCCGCGGGCGCGGACCTCGAGTCCCCGCGCTTCCAGCGGCGGGCCGACCTGCGCTACCGGCTCCAGTCCTACGAGCTGACCATCGATGCCGACGACCTCGGCGCGCTGGCGGAGCGCTTCGCCGAGGCCCACGAGCAGCGCTACGGGTACCGGGTCGACGGCGAGCCCATCGAGCTGGTCAACCTGCGGCTCGTCACGACGGTGGCGGTGCCCAAGCCGGAGCTGCGCGAGCGCCCCGCCGAGGGCGCGCCCGAGCCCGCCCGCCGGCGAGCGAACTTCGACGGCGAGTGGATCGAGGTCGACGTCCTCCGGCGCACCGCGCTGGGCGCCGGCTCCCAGGTGGCGGGGCCGGCGGTGGTCGAGTTCCCCGAGTCCACGTGCGTCGTGCGACCGGGCTGGACCGGGGCCGTCGACGAGGCCGGCACGCTGGTGCTGCGGCGCGAGGAGCGGAGGTGAGCCGGTGAGCGAACGGCTGGATCCCGTCACCCTGTCGGTGCTCTCGAGCGCGCTGGCGAGCATCGCCGAGGAGGCCGGAGCGCTGCTCATCCACGGCGCGTACTCCTCCAACATCAAGGAGCGCCACGACTGCTCGGCCGCGCTGTTCGACGCCGCCGGGCGCATGGTGGCCCAGGCCGAGCACATCCCCGTCCACCTCGGGGCCATGCCCGAGGCCGTGGCGGCGGTGATGGAGCGCGATCCGCGGCCGGGCGACGTCTTCGTGCTCAACGACCCCTACACCGGCGGGACGCATCTTCCCGACCTCACCCTCGTGACGCCGATGGCCGTCGAGGACGAGGTGCTCGGCTACGCCGTGACGCGGGCGCACCACTCCGACGTCGGGGGCATGCGCCCGGGCTCGATGCCGTCCGACTCGCGCGAGATCTACCAGGAGGGCCTGATCCTGCCGCCGCTGCGCCTCGTGCGGGAGGGCGAGGAGGTGCGCGAGGCCACCGAGCTGATCCTCGCCAACGTGCGCACGCCCGATGTGCGCCGCGGGGACCTGCGCGCGCAGACCGCGGCCAACCGCCTGGCCGAGCGCCGCCTGCGCGAGCTGATCGACCGCCGCGGCCGCGACCTCGTGCTCGCGGCGATGGACGAGGTGCTCGCCTACGCGGAGCGCCGGACGCACGAGGCGCTGCGCGACGTGCCCGACGGTGCGTACGAGGCGGCCAGCGAGATCGAGGGCGACGGCGTCAGCGACGACGACATCCCCGTCCGCGTGCGGGTCGAGGTGCGGGGTGAGCGCATGCGGATCGACTTCGCCGGTACCGCGGACCAGGTCGCCGGGAACGTGAACTGCCCGCTCGCCGTGACCCGCTCGGCCTGCTACTTCGCGCTGCGCGTCCTGCTGCCGCCCGACGTCCCGGCCAACGCGGGCGCGTACACGGCCCTCGAGATCGACGCCCCCGAGGGCTCGCTGGTCAACGCCCGCCGCCCGGCCGCGGTGGTCGCGGGCAACGTCGAGACCTCGCAGCGGGTGGCCGACACCGTGCTGATGGCACTCGCGCAGGCCGTGGACCTGCCGGCCCAGGGGCAGGGAACGATGAACAACCTGGTCATCGGCGGGCCGCGCTGGACCTACTACGAGACGATCGGCGGCGGCCAGGGGGCGAGCGCCGCGGGACCGGGGCCCTCGGGCGTGCACGTGGGTATGAGCAACACGCTCAACACCCCGATCGAGGCGCTCGAGCTCGAGTACCCGCTGCGCGTCGAGCGCTACGAGCTGGCGTACGGCTCCGGCGGCGAGGGCGCGAACCGGGGCGGCGACGGGATCGAACGCAGCGTCCGCGTGCTCGAGGACGCCAGCCTGTCGCTCCTGACCGACCGCCGCCGCCACGACCCCGCGGGGGCGAAGGGCGGAGAGCCGGGCCGAAGGGGCGCGAATCGCCTCAACGACACCGAGCTGCCATCAAAGACCGGCCGCGAACTACAGACTGGCGACGTGGTCACGGTCCGCACACCGGGGGGCGGGGGGTATGGACAGAGTCGTCAGTCGTCAGACGTCCGTCGTCAGAACGAAGGCCGGGGCCCCGCTTCTGAGAACTGAGAACTGAGAACCGAGAACTGCCCCGCGGCGCGGTCAGGCAGCGATCTTCTGGACTTCAGTCTCTTCGGTCTCTGCCAGGTGCTGATGGCTCGGGCAGTAACCGTTATGCGGCAGCGGCATGCGCTGACACGGCGTGCCCTTGCGCGTCGTCGCGCGGCACTGCAGCGGATTGCCGTTGGCGTCGTAGCCCTGTCGCGGCATCTGCGCGAGCCAGTCGTCCGCGGCGTCGACATAGCGACAAACAACGCGGTAGACGCGCTCCTGGCTGCCCATCGGGAAGTAGAAGCGAATGTCGTTGAACAGCGTCCGTGCCGGCCGCGCGAAGTAGTGGCGATCGGTGACCATGCGCTCTACCGTGGACTCGCAGGCCGCGAGCACACGATGGTGGTTGACCCAGCAGCCCCTGTTGCTCGAGTCCGCCTCGAGAATCTCCTCGGCGAGCTCGCGATAGATCGCTCGACTGATGTGAAACATCTCTGAACCCTTCCTCCTTGATCGGTCCGTACCCGACCCGCCTCCACGGCGAGTATCCACCTGCCCTGTGAAGCTGGAAACGCAGCGATTATTAACTCGGCGTTAAGTAGCGCGAGAAATCGCGGATGCCTGGACGCCGCCTCCCCCGATCGGCCTACGTCCACTCCTCGAACACTGGGTCGGCGCCCGGGGCCAGCACGGAGTGGTGCCGGTCGAGCGCGGCGTCTCGGTCGGGGTGATCGCGCCGCCAATGGGCGCCGCGGCTCTCCTCGCGAGCGAGCGCGCTGGTCGCCACGAGCCGGGCGAGCGGGTGCTCGTGCGCTCGCAGCCGCTCCAGTCCCTCGCGGTCGCGCTCCAGCCCCGCGAGCTCCCAGACGGCCGCACGCGTATCGGGCGCGGGCAGCGTCGTCGCGGCGGTCTCCACGTCGGCATCGCCGCGCGGCGCGCCGTCGGCGGAGGGCGGTGGCTCGTCGAGCGCGGCCAGCGCGGCGCGGCGGCCGAATACGAAGCACTCGGAAAGCGAATTGGACGCGAGCCGGTTGGCGCCGTGCAGGCCGGTGCACGCGCACTCGCCGACGGCGTACAGGCCGGGCAGCCGCGCACGCCCCACGGCGTCGGTGGCGACGCCCCCCATCAGGTAGTGCGCCGCGGGCGCCACCGGCACGAGTTCGCGGGTGGGCTCGATGCCGGCGTCGCGCAGCGCGTTGACGACGTTGGGGAAGCGGCGCGGATCCACCATCCGCATGTCCAGGCCGACCGCCGAGGCGCCGCTCTCGAGCAGACGGGTCCGGATCGCCCGCGCGACCTCGTCGCGCGGCGCCAGCTCGTCGACGAAGCGCTCGCCCGCGGCGTCGACCAGGATCGCGCCCTCGCCCCGGATCGCCTCGGTAATGAGGAAGCCCTCCACGCTGCGCCGGCGCCGCCCGGCCGTGTCGGTGCGGCGCGGGTCGACGACCGCGGTCGGATGGAACTGCATCAGCTCGAGGTCGGCCACGGCCGCTCCGGCCTTCAGCGCGAGCAGCAATCCGCTGCCGAACGCGCCCGGCGGATTGGTGGTGCGCGACCACAGCGCCGCCGCCCCGCCGCTGGCCAGCACGACACCGCGTGCGGCGACCGCGGTCCCGTCGTGGCAGACCAGGCCGGTGCAGCGCCCGTCGTGCACCTCCAGCGCGGCGGCGCGGTGCGCCTCCAGCACCACGATGCGCTCCTCCTCCACGACGTCGGCCGACAGCTGACGGGTGATGCGCCGTCCGGTCGCGCTACCGCCGGCGTGCACGACCCGCCGCACGCTGTGCCCACCCTCGAGACCCAGCGCCAGACGTCCGAAGCGATCGGCGTCGAAGCGCACGCCCAGGGCCGCGAGCTCGCGCACCCGGGCGGGCGCGTCCTCGCAGAGGACCCGCGCCGTCGACTCCCGGCCGGCCCCGCGCCCGGCCGCCAGGGTGTCCTCGAGATGACGCTCGGGCGAGTCGTCGACCGCCAGGGCGGCGGCCAGGCCGCCCTGCGCCCAGTACGAGGCGGTGCGTGCGAGCGCCGTCGCGGACACGAGCGCCACCCGGGCGCCGGCCCGGGACGCCGTCAGCGCGGCGTACAAACCGGCCGCACCGGCCCCGACGACCGCGACGTCGGCTTCGATCAGTCCAGCGCGAGCCATCGGCGAGGTTCTACGGTACTAGTGGGGCCCCGAGCCCCACTGGCATGCCCCGGCCGCTCTACTTCCACCACCCCTCCTCGCTGGAGCACGACACCGGCGCCCACCCCGAGCGCGCGGCTCGCATCTTGGCGATCGAGCGGGAGCTGGAATCGCGCGACTGGCTCGGGTTCGAGCGCGTGGCGGCCCCGGAGGTCGAGCCCGCGGCGCTCGAGGCGGTGCATTCGCCTGAGCTCATCCGCGCGATCGCTGAGCTCTCCGCACGCGGCGGCGGCGCGATCGACCTCGACACCGTGACGAGCGCGGGCTCGTACGACGCGGCGGTCCATGCTGCCGGTGGGGCGATGGCGATGGTCGACTCGCTGATGGCGCCGGACGGCCCGGCTGCGGCGTTCAGCGGGCTCCGCCCGCCCGGACACCACGCGGAGCCGGGGCGGGCGATGGGGTTTTGCCTCTTCAACAGCGTGGCCGTCGCCGCCCGCCGTGCGCTCGACGCCCACGGCCGTGCGCGCGTGCTCGTGCTCGACTGGGACGTGCACCACGGCAACGGCACCGAGGCGGTGTTCGCCGAGGACCCCGCCGTCCTCTTCTGCTCGATCCACCAGTGGCCGCTATACCCGGGCACCGGTGCGGCCGGGGACACCGGCCGGGGTGCGGGCGAGGGCACGACGCTCAACCTGCCGGTGCCGGCCGGCACCGGGGACGATGCCTACGTCTCGCTCGTCGAGCACGTCGTCGCGCCGGTCGCCCGGGAGTTTCAGCCCGAGCTTGTGCTCGTGTCCGCCGGCTTCGACGCGCATCCGAGCGAGCCCCTGGCCGGCTGCCGCGTCACCGAGGCGGGCTTTGCCGCGATGACGGGCACGCTCCGGCGGCTGTGCGCCGAGCTCGGCGACGTGCCGCTCGGGATGGTGCTGGAGGGCGGCTACGACCTCGGGGCGCTCGCGCGCTCGACGGGCTCCACGCTCGAGGTCCTCGGCGCGGACGGTCCGCCGCCGGCCGCCGACGTCGCCGTGCACCCGCTGGCGGTCGAGGCCGCCGCCCGCGCGGCCCGGTACTGGCCCGGCCTCGCTGGCGTCAGCGCGGGCTGACCTGGGCGACGAACACCGCGGAGGGAGCGCGCCCGCCGAGCCGGCTCTCGGCCGAGACGGCGCCGTCCTGCGACGGGAACTGGCCGGTGAAGACGACGAACGGCGCGCCGCTGGCGTCGATGGTGAACTTCGAGGCATCGAGGATCCCGGCCCTGACCCCGTTGGCGATCAGGTCGCGGGCGCGCTGCTCGGCCGCGCGTCGGCTCGACGTCGTGGCGAGGACGACGGTCCACGCGCTCCGGCCGCGCGGCCAGGACGCGATCGCCGGGCCGGTCGTCGGAGCGGCGGGCGTCGTGGTCGTGGCGGACGTGGTGGCGGTCGTCGGGGTCGTGGCCGTTGCGGTCGCGGCGGGCGCCGGCTTTGGCTTGGCCGCCGCGGTGGGCGCCGGCGCGCTGCTCGGGGTGGCGGCGGCGCGGTGGGCGTCGCCGGACAGCGCGTCGACCACGACCACCGTCGCCACGACGACGGCCGCGATGACCCCGAGGACGATCGCGGCCGCGAGCTTCCAGCTCGGCGGTCGCAGGATTCGGGTGGTCGCTGCGGCGCCGCATTCCAGGCACCAGTCCTGGTCGGGGGCGAGGTTCGCGCCGCAGCGCGGGCAGTGCAGCCGCGACGCCGGCTCGGTCGTTGTCGTGCTCACGAGCCGGAGGCGTTGGCCGAACGAGACGCGAGGCGCTCCGCCTCGATCTCGCTCGCGAGCTCCTCGTCCCCGGCGCCGTTGCGGCCCGGCTCCACGGCGTCGGTCTCGACCGTCTCCTGCGGCTCGGCCGGCGCCCCGGGTGCCGCGGCGTCCGGCCGCGCGGCGTCGAGGTCCTCGAGATCGACGACGTCTCCACCGGCCCGTCCCTCGGCCTCCTCGGTGAGCGCGAGCCCGCAGCGCCAGCAGTAGTGGGCGTCGGTCGAGTACAGGGTCAGGCAGCGCGGGCACGAGCCGCCGACGCCGGGCTCGCGCACCTCGAGGGGAGGGCGGCGGCCGCCGAGCAGCGCCTCGAACCCGCGAAGCTCGCGGTCGGCCTCGAACATCAGCCGCAGCTTCTCGCGCACGAGGTCCTGGCGCTTGGAGCCGAAGCGGTACATGTCGAAGATCAGGCCGCCGAGGTCGCGCATCTGCAGCTCGCGCTGCTTGCGCAGGAACCGGACCTGCCGCCGCAGACGGCCGCGCTGGGTCAGGCCGAGCCGGATTGCGCGCCGCCGGGGCTTCGGGCGCACGGCCAGCGCGGTGCTGCGTCGCTCGGGACCGGTCATGGTGAAGGGGCGCCCGCGAGATGCTCCGCCCCCGGCGCCCGGCGGCGAGTATAGCCCCGCGCCGGGCGGCGAGGAGCGGGAGTTTTGCGGCGACTCAGCACGGCCGGTGCGCCCTTTCGTCGCGGGCGCGTCTGGTCTCGTAACGCGGCCGACCCGAGACTTCGCGGCATGCAAGCCACGACCCTCGGGAGGTCACCATGGGGTACCGCGTGATGGGCCGGGCGCACGCTGCGTTCTCGCGCCTGCGCACTCATCAATCCGGGCAGGGCACGGTCGAGTATGTCGGCCTGATCCTGCTCGTCGCCGTCGTCCTGGCCGGCGTCGTCGCCGCGACGAAGGGGACGAACATCGGCAGCGGCCAGATCGGCGAGACGATCTTGAAGAAGCTCAAGGGGGCGTTGGACGCCGTGCACTGATGGCGTCGGCCCGTGCGAAACTGGGCGCATGTCCGCGTCCGCAAATTCGCTGCGCGAGCGCCCGATCGCCGTGTTCGACTCGGGGGTCGGGGGCCTGACCGTCCTGCACGAACTGCTCGTGTCGCTGCCGCACGAGGACTTCCTGTACCTCGGCGACACGGCGCGGTTCCCGTACGGGGATCGCTCGGCGGCCGAGCTCGAGGGCTTCACGCTCCAGATCGCCGACGAGTTGCTGGGTCGCGGGGCGAAGCTGCTCGTGGTCGCGTGCAACTCCGCCACGTCGGCGGCGCTCGGCGCCCTGGAGGCACACGTCGCCGCCCGCCACGATGCCCTCGACGTCGTCGGGGTCGTGACACCCGAGTCCCAGCTCGCGGTCGAGGCCACCCACAGCGGGCGCATCGGGCTGCTGGCCACGCCGGCGACGGTCGCCAGCGGGGCCTACGATCGCGCGGTGCACGCCTCCGATCCGCACGTCGACCTCGTCGCGGTGCCCTGCCCCGACCTCGCCCCCATCATCCAGGGCGGCTTCCCCTTCGACCAGCGTGTCGTGGACACCGTGCGCTCGTACTGCGAGCCGCTGCGGGCGGCCAACGTCGACACGGTGATCCTCGGTTGCACGCACTACCCGCTCGTGGCGCCGATGCTCCAGCGCACCCTCGGCCGCGACGTCGCGCTCGTGTCCTCGGGCCACGCCGTGGCGCGGCGCGTCGAGCACGCGCTCGGCGTGCGCGACCTCGAGAGCCCGCGCGCGGGCGAGGGCGACTACCGCTTCCTGTGCACCGCCGACGTCGAGGGCTTCCGCACGCTCGGGACGCGCTTCCTCCAGATGCCGCTGGAGGAGGTCGAGCACGTCGACCTCCCGGCGCGGGTGCCGGCATGAGCCCCGAGCGCTCCGGGGCGCGCGGCGCCGACGAGCTGCGGCCGATCTCGATCGAGCCGGGGTTCGTGCGCAGCGCGACCGGCTCGGCCCTGATCGCCGCCGGCGGCACGCGCGTGATCTGCACCGCCTCGGTGCAGGAGTCGGTGCCGAAGTGGCTCGCCGGCCAGGGCCGCGGCTGGCTCACGGCGGAGTACGGGATGCTCCCGGCGTCGACCGGCGACCGCAAGCAGCGCGACATCAGCCGCGGGCGCCTGGACGGTCGGACGGTCGAGATCCAGCGCCTGATCGGCCGGTCGATCCGCGGCGTCATGGACTTCGAAGCGCTCGGCGAGCGGACCGTCTATGTGGACTGCGACGTGCTCGAGGCCGATGGCGGCACGCGCTGCGCCGCGATCACCGGCGGGTACGTGGCGCTCGAGCTGGCCTGCCGGCGCCTGCTGGACAGCGGCGCCATTGGCAGCCTGCCGCTGACGGGAAGCGTGGCCGCGGTCTCGTGCGGGGTCGTCGGCGGGCAGCCGCTGCTCGACCTGGACTACCCCGAGGACTCCGCCGCCGAGGTCGACGCCAACGTCGTCATGACCGGGGACGGCGGGCTCGTCGAGGTGCAGGCCACCGCCGAGCGCACGCCACTCTCGCGCACCCACCTCGACGAGCTGCTGGCGCTCGCCGCCGGCGGGATCGAGGGTCTGCGCGCCGCCCAGGCCGACGCCCTGAGCTGACCCGTGCGCCTCGTGCTGGCGACCCGCAACGCTCACAAGCAGCGCGAGTTCGCTCGCCTGCTCCAGGATCACGAGATCGAGGCGCTGCCGGAGTCGGTGGTCCTTCCGCCCGAGACCGGCGACACCTTCGCGGACAACGCGCTCCCCAAGGCGCACGCGGCGGCCGCGGCCACGGGGCGGCCGGCGATCGCCGACGACTCGGGCATCGAAGCGGCGGCGCTGGGCGGTGTCCCCGGCGTGCGCTCCGCCCGCTACGCCGGTCCGGACGCCACCGACGCGGAGAACCTGGACCGGCTGCGGCGCGAGGCGCCGGCCGGCAGCGCGCTCGCGTACGTGTGCGCGCTGGCGTTCGTCGACCCCCGGGGCGGCGAGGAGCGGCTGTTCGAGGGTCGCTGCACGGGGACCATGGCCGCGGCGCCGCGCGGAGGCGGCGGCTTCGGCTACGACCCGGTGTTCGTTCCCGACGACGGAGACGGCGCGCGGACGATGGCGGAGCTCGGCGACGCGGAGAAGGACGCGATCTCCCACCGCGGGCGGGCGGCGCGCGCCCTCGCGGGCTGGCTCGCGCGGGAGCGGGAGGTGCGCCGATGAGCTCGCGCCGGACGCCCGCCGGAATCGTGGCGCCGCCCCCGGAGCCCCGCGCCGCCGACGCCGGGCCCCGGCCCGCGAAGAGCGGCGCGGCCGCCCTGTCGATCGCGTCCAACAGCACGCTGATCCTGCTCAAGGTCGCGGCCGGCTCGATCACGGGCTCGGTGGCGATCCTCAGCGAGGCGATGCATTCGAGCATCGACCTGATCGCCTCGATCGTCGCGTTCATCTCGGTGCGCAAGGCCGACGAGCCGGCCGACGAGGAGCACCGCTACGGCCACGAGAAGATCGAGAACCTGTCGGCGGCGATCGAGGGGATGCTGATCCTCGTGGGGTCCGGGGTGATCGCCTTCGAGGCGATCCGCCACCTCGTCATCGGGGCGACGGTCCAGAGCCTGTGGATCGGCATCGTCGTCGTCGCCGTCTCCGCGGCGGCAAATCTCATCGTCGGCGGGATCGTGGCGCGCCGCGCCCGGACGACGGAGTCGGCGGCGCTGGAGGGCGACGCGGCCCACCTGCGCACCGACGCACTGACCTCGCTCGGCGTGCTCGTCGGCCTCGCGCTCGTCCAGATCACGGGTGCCGAATGGATCGACCCGATCGTGGCGCTCTCCGTCGCCGTGGCGATCGTCGTCTCCGGCGTCCGCATCCTCACCCGCTCGTCCCGCGTGCTCGTCGATGAGGCGCTGCCCGACGAGGAGCAGCGCGCGATCGAAGAGGCGGTCCGGGCGTTCGGGCCGCGCGGGGTGGTCGGGTACCACCGGCTGCGCACCCGACGGGCCGGCGCGCGGCGCTACGTCGACCTGCACGTGCAGTTCCGCGACGGCACGACGCTGGAGGAGGCCCACGCCATCGCCCACGAGCTGCAGGACGAGATCCGATCGCGGGTGCGCGGCGCCGACGTGCTCATCCACCTCGAGCCGGAGGATCGCGTCCGGCCGGGAACCGAGATCGGGCCGCGTCCTAGCGCAGGTTGATCGCGGCGGCCGCTCCCACCGCGAGCGCGACGCCGGCGTAGCCGTCGTAGCCCGCGACGAACACGAGGACAGCGACGATCAGGCAGACGACGACGGTCGTCAGCCAGGCGATCTTGGACAGCGGCACGTCGCGTATTCTCGCGACACGGGATGACGAGCGCGCTCTCACCTCCATCGGCGCTGGAAAGACTGAGCGAGATGAGCGGTCACGTACGCGAGGCCATCGTGCTCGACGCGCGCGGTCGCCGGGTCGCCGGCCCCGCCGCGCTGGCCGAGCCGGCGCGCGCTCTGCTGGCCGCCGCGCCCGACGCCGCCGAGCTCGAGGTGGCCACGGCGCGCGGCATCGTCTACGCCGCGCGCTCGCCCCGGCATGCGATAGCGGTGGTGAGCGGACGGGGCGCCCTGCCGGCGCTGATGCTCTACGACCTGCGCATGCTCCTGGCCGAGATGGACGGCGGGCGATGAAGCCGCGCGGCCGCATGGACAGCCTCAACGCCGCCGTCGGCGACCTCGCGGGCGCGCTGCGGCGGCGCCGCGAGGGCCGCGAGCCCCACGTGCGAGTGCACGTCGAGGACGGGGGCGTGCGCGCGCTGCCGCTGGACAGCCCCGAGGCCGAGGCCCTGCTGGACGCCGCCGAGGCGCTGGTCGACGCCACGGCGGCGCGCTCCGAATCCCGCAAATAGCGAACTGAAGTGTTGTGGCGATGACCCGAGCGCCCACGTGCGTCCGCGCGCATTGTTAGCTTCGAACCCTCCCTACGAGCCCGAAGGAGGAGCAAGTGACGAAGTCTGAATTCGTCGACCAGGTCGCGCAGGACGCCAGTCTCTCCAAGAAGGACGCCGAGCAGGCCGTCGACACCGTCCTGCAGGCGATCCAGAGGACGCTCGGCAACGGGGGCGAGGTTGCCTTCACCGGATTCGGCAAGTTCCACGTGGCCCAGCGCGGCGCCCGCCAGGGCAAGCACCCGCGTACCGGCCAGCCGATCCACATCCCCGCCTCGAGGGTCCCGCGCTTCAGCGCCGGGGCGAAGCTCAAGCAGGCCGTCAACGGCTGAACCAGCCCTGACGGGCTTTGGCGAGCGGCTCGCGAGCCGCGTCGCCGACCGGCGATCGCAGCTCGTCCTCGGGCTCGATCCCGACCCTGTGCGCCTGTGGCCCCAGGCCTCCGCTGCCGCGCCCGCCGATGATCCGGCGGAGGCGGCAGCGGACGCCGTGGCGATCCATTGCGCTGCGCTGATCGACGCCGCCGGGCCGTCGTGCGTGGCCGTAAAGCTCCAGCTCGCGTGCTTCGAGCGGTTGGGGGCGCCCGGGTGGACGGCACTCGTGCGATCCGTGACCGCGGCCCGCGACGCCGGCCTGCTCGTGATCGCCGACGGCAAGCGCGGCGACGTCCCCGTCACGGCGGCCGCCTACGCCCAGGCCCTGCTCTCGTCCACGCCGACGCCGTGGGGCGAGGTACCCGGCCTCGGCGCCGACGCGGTCACCGCCAACCCGCTCCTCGGCGACGACGCGCTGGAGCCGCTCATCGCCGCCGCGCGCGACACGGCGGCGGGCGTGTTCGTGCTCGTGCGCACGTCGAATCCGGGCGCGTCCGACGTCGAGGACATTCCCACGGTCTCGGACGACGGATCCACCGTGCCGCTGTGGGAGCGCCTCGCCGAGCGGGTCGACGCGCTCGGTGTCGACGCCGTCACCGGCGCCACCGCGCCGGAGCACCTGCCCCGGATGCGTGAGCTGATGCCCCGCGCGACCTTCCTGCTGCCCGGCGTCGGAGCACAGGGCGGGCGCGTCGACGCTCTCGGGCCGGCATTCGCCCCAGGCCCGGCGGCGGCCCTCGTGACGTCCTCGCGCTCGATCGCCATGGCCTACGAGGAGCACGGGGGCGAGCCCGCGCGCGCCGCGCGCGAGGCGGCCGAGCGTTTGCGCGACGACGTCTGGCGGCTGGCGGCCTCCAGCTAGCGGGTCGCGCAGGGACCGTGGGTATCATCGCCCGCGCGATGCCCGATCGCCGCTCCGCGCGCTTCCTTGCGCCGCTCGCGCTCGTCGCCTTCGCCCTCGTCCTGGTGGTGCTCATCTCCTCCACCGGCGGGGGCGGATCGAAGTCATCGTCGACCACCAAGGCCACCCGAACCACCACCACCGCCCGGGCCCGACCCCCAGCCAAGCCACGGACCTACGTCGTGAAGTCCAGCGATACCTCACTCGATTCGATTGCCGGTACGACCGGCGTGCCGACGTCGCGGCTGCTCGAGCTCAACCCGACCCTGGACCCGCAGACCCTGGTTCCCGGCCAGCGGATCAGGCTGCGGTGACGCCACGGCTCGCCTTGATCGTCGGCCTCGCGGCCGGCGCGCTCGCCGTGGCGGCGCCGTCCGCGGGGGCGCAGACGGCCGAATCCACGACCGGCGCCGTGCCTTCCGGCGCCTCCGCCGCCCCGGATGCGATCGCCGCCCGACGCCCACCCCTGATCGACGCCTCGGCCGCGGCGGTGTACGAGCCGGTCACCGGCGATCTCGTGTTCGCGTATCACGCCGCCGGCCGGCGGGCGATCGCCAGCACGACCAAGCTCATGACGGCCTACGTGGTGCTCAACCGGGTGCCGCTCAACCGGGTGTTCACCTCTCCCGGCTACTCCCCGTCGTTCTCGGACGAGTCGCTCATCCACCTCCGCGCGGGCGAGCGCATGACCGTCGGCGACCTGCTGCGCGGGATGCTCCTGGCGAGCGGCAACGATGCCGCCGTCGACCTCGCCGTGAACACCGCGGGATCGGTTGGTGGCTTCGTGGCGGAGATGAACCGGGCGGCCCGCCAGCTCGGCTTGCGCCAGACGCACTACTCCAACCCGATCGGCCTGGACTCGGCGACCAACTACTCGAGCGCGTTGGATCTGGCTCGCCTCGCGGCGGTCCTCCGCACGCGGCCGTGGTTCGCGCGCACCGTCGATCTGGGCAGTGCCGCCCTGCACAGCAACTACGGGACGCATCGCATCGCGAACCTCAACGACCTGGTCCGGCGCGTCGGCTTCGTCAACGGCGTCAAGACGGGGCACACGCCGAGCGCCGGCTACTGCCTGGTCGGCTCGGCCACGCGCAACGGGGTCACCATGGTCAGCGCCGTGCTCGGGGATCCGAGCGCCTATTCGCGCAACGCGGACACGCTGGCGCTGCTGCGGTTCGGTCTGGGGCGCTACCGCTCCTACACGGCCTTCGGCACCGCGGACGTCCTGGCCACCGCCAAGGTTCGTTACCGCGAATCCGACAGGGTCGGGCTCTCGCCCGCGCGTGCGTTCTCGACCGTGGTGCGCCGCGGGGAGCGCCGGCCGCAGCTCGCGGTGCACGCTCCCAAGGAGCTCACGGGCCCGCTGCCGGCCGGTCGCAAGGTCGGTTACGTGGGTGTCGTCTACCGCGGCCGCGTGATCGCCCGGGTGCCGCTGCTGACCCGATCGAAGGTCCCCGAGGTGGGGCCGATCCAGCGGGCCGTGACCTTCATCTCCAGACCGGGTACCCTCGCGGTCGCGCTTCTGCTCGCGCTCGCGATCCTCCTGATCGTCCGGCGCTGGGGCGGTGGCGGGAGGGCCGGATCGCGTGATCATCACCGTCACACTCAACGCCGCGATCGACAAGACCCTGGAGGTTCCGAACTTCAGGCTCGGCCGCCGGCACCGTAGCGTCGCCCAGACGACGATGCCGGGGGGCAAGGGCGTCAACGTCGCCCGCGCAATCAAGCGGCTGGGCCGCCCGGTCGTCGCGACGGGCTTCACGGGAGGCGCGACGGGCACGCGCGTGGTCGAGCTGCTGACCGAGGAGTCGATCCTGTCGGACTTCGTGCGCATCCGCGAGGAGTCGCGCACCAACACCGCCGTGCTGGACCCCACGAGCGGTGAGCAGACCGAGATCAACGAGCGCGGACCCGCCGTCACGGCCGCCGAGGTCGACCTGTTCTGCGACAAGCTCCTGTACCTGGCTCAGGGCGCGCAGATGTGCGTGTTCGCGGGTTCGGTCCCGCGCGACGTCGACCACGAGATCTACGCGCGGCTGATCCGGGACCTGCAACGCCTCAACGTGACCACGGTGCTCGACACCGAGGGCGAGCCGCTGCGCCAGGCCGTGCGCGCCGAGCCCACGGTGGTGACGCCGAACGTGCTCGAGGCCGAGGAGCTCGTCGGTCACGAGTTCAACGACGACGAGGATCGCGTGATCGCCGTGCGCGAGATGGTGGAGCTCGGAGCGAGCGAGGCGATCATGACCACCGCCGACGGCTGCTTCGCGCAGGTCGTCGAGGACGGTCGACCGCAGCTCTACCGCGCCCGCATGGAGCCACTGGAGCCACGGGCGACCGTCGGCTCGGGCGACGCCTTCCTGGCCGGATACGTGGCGGCGCGCTACGGGGGCGGTAGCCCCGGTGACTGCCTGCGCTTCGGCACCGCCTGCGGCGCCGAGTCCACGCAGCACCTGGGCGCCGGAGTGCTGGACCCGCGCGCCGTGGAGCGGCTGGCGGACGAGATCAGCGTGGAGCGGCTCGAGCAGCCGGCGGAGGTCGGATAGTTGTCAGTTCTCAGTGGTCAGTTGTCAGATCTCGGTACTGACAACTGACAACTGACAACTCGCACGTTGCGGCAAGTTGGAGGCCCGCCGCTGGTGGGTGCGCTGCTACCCTCGCTACCCCGTCCGCCTCGAGTCCTAGGATCACTAGATGGAAGTTGAAATTGGCCGCGGCAAGAAGGCGCGGCGCGCCTACGGCTTCGACGACATCGCCATCGTGCCCTCGCGGCGCACGCGCGATCCGGACGACGTCGACATCTCCTGGAAGCTCGGCGACTACCGCTTCGACCTGCCCCTGCTGGCCTCGGCCATGGACGGTGTCGTCTCGCCCGCGACGGCCGGTGTGATCGGCCGGCTCGGCGGCCTCGCCGTGCTCAACCTCGAGGGGATCTTCACCCGCTACGAGGACGCCGCCGAGCAGCTCGAGCGCATCGCCAAGCTGCCCAAGGCGCAGGCGACGCGCGAGATGCAGGAGATCTACCAGGAGCCGGTCAAGCCGGAGCTGATCACCCAGCGCATCGAGGAGATCAAGGCCGAGGGCGTCGTCGCCGCCGCGTCGTTGACCCCGCAGCGCGTGCTGCGCCATTACGAGCTCGCCCTGGAGGCCGGGCTCGACATCCTCGTCATCCAGGGCACGGTCGTGTCCGGCGAGCACGTCTCGGAGTCGACCGAGCCGCTGAACCTCAAGGAGTTCATCCCGTCGCTCGACGTGCCCGTGGTGGTGGGCGGCTGTGCCTCCTACCACACGGCCCTGCACCTCATGCGCACCGGCGCGGCCGGCGTGCTCGTCGGCGTCGGCCCCGGCGCGGCGTGTACCACGCGCGGCGTGCTGGGGATCGGCGTGCCGCAGGCGACGGCGATCGCCGACGCCGCGGCCGCCCGCTCCCAGCACATGCTCGAGACCGGGGAGTACGTGAAGGTGATCGCCGACGGCGGCATGCGCAACGGCGGCGACGTGGCCAAGGCGATCGCCTGCGGCGCCGACGCGGTCATGATCGGCTCGCCGCTCGCGCGCGCCCACGAGGCGCCCGGCCGGGGGTTCCACTGGGGCATGGCGACGTTCCATCCCACGCTTCCGCGCGGCACCCGCGTGGCCACGACGCAGAACGGGACGCTCGAGGAGATCCTCATCGGACCGGCCCGCGAGAACGACGGCACCTTCAACCTGATGGGCGGGCTGCGCACCTCGATGGCCACGACCGGCTACAAGGACATCGCGGAGTTCAACCGCGCCGAGCTCATGGTGGCGCCCGCGCTGCAGACCGAGGGCAAGCAGCTCCAGCGCGAGCAGTCCGTCGGCATGGGTTCCAACGGCAAGGCGGCGATTCTCGTAAATGACTGACGGGTCCGCGGCCAGTCCGGCCTCCGCCCCCGTCGAAGAACGCCCGGAGTCGCCCGTCGCCACCGAGGAAGTTGTTGTCCTCGACTACGGCGGGCAGTACTCCCAGCTGATCGCGCGGCGCGTGCGCGAGCTGGGCGTCTTCTCCGAACTGCTGCCCCACCACGTCGGCGCGGAGGCCGTGGCGCAGCGCCGGCCCAGGGGCCTGATCCTCTCGGGCGGCCCGGCTTCGGTCTACGCCGACGGGGCGCCGAGCCTCGACCCCGCGCTGCTCGAGCTCGGCATCCCGGTGTTGGGCATCTGTTACGGGATGCAGCTGATCACGCGCGAGCTCGGCGGGCGGGTGGAGGGCGCCGAGGTTGGCGAATTCGGTCGGTCCGACCTCACCGTGCGCGAGCCCGGGCGCCTGCTTGCCGGGCTGCCGGCCGAGCAGACCTGCTGGATGTCGCACCGCGACACGGTGTTCGAGCCGCCGCCCGGGTTCACCGCGCTCGCGTCCTCGACCGCCTCCCCGGTGGCGGCGCTCGAATCGGTCGAGCGCGGCATCTACGGCATCCAGTTCCACCCCGAGGTCGTGCACACGCCCTACGGCCAGCAGATCCTCGAGCGCTTCCTCGTCGACATCTGCTCGTGCGACCCCACCTGGTCGCCGGCCTCGATCGTCGACGACCAGATCGAGCGCATCCGTGCGCAGGTCGGCGACGGGCGCGTGATCTGCGGGCTCTCGGGCGGCGTGGACTCGTCCGTGGCCGCGGTGCTCGTGCACCGCGCGGTCGGGGACCAGCTCACCTGCGTGTTCGTCGACCACGGCCTCATGCGCAAGAACGAGGGCGAGCAGGTGATCGCGGCGTTCCGCGACCGCTTCCACATCCCGCTCGTGGCCGTGGACGCCGAGGATCGCTTCCTCGCGAGGCTGAGCGGCGTGAGCGATCCCGAGGCCAAGCGCAAGGCCATCGGCGCCGAGTTCATCCGCGTGTTCGAGGAGGAGGCGGCAAAGCTCGAGAGCCCCCAGTACCTCGTGCAGGGGACGCTGTACTCAGACGTGATCGAGTCCGGCGGGGGGACGGGCGCCGCCACGATCAAGTCCCACCACAACGTCGGCGGCCTGCCGGAGGACCTGCAGTTCGAGCTCGTCGAGCCGCTGCGCACGCTGTTCAAGGACGAGGTCCGGGCCGTCGGCGCCGAGCTGGGCCTCCCCGAGCGCCTGGTGTGGCGCCAGCCCTTCCCGGGTCCCGGCCTCGCGATCCGCATCGTCGGCGGCGAGGCGACGAAGGAGCGCCTGAACGTCCTGCGCGACGCCGACGCGATCCTCCAGGACGAGATCCGCCGCGCCGGGCTCTACCGCGAGCTGTGGCAGTCCTTCTGCGTCCTCCCCGACGTGCGGACGGTCGGCGTGCAGGGCGACGAGCGCACCTACGGCCACGTCGTCGTGATCCGCGCGGTCACCTCCGACGACGCCATGACGGCGGACTGGGCGCGGCTGCCCTACGACCTGCTCGAGCAGGTCGCCTCGCGCATGATCAACGAGCTGCGCGAGGTCAACCGGGTCGTGCTCGACATCACGTCGAAGCCTCCCGGCACCATCGAATGGGAATAGCCCTGGCCGCGCTTCCGGCCGGCCGGAGTCGCTCGCCGGCTCGCCGAGGCGACTACGGCGAGCGCTTCCAGCCGTCGCGCGTGCCGAAGCGCTCGGCGATCCGGCCCAGTAGCTCGGTCACGGTCCTGACCCGGTCGGCGGCCGGGTCGGCGCGGTAGGCCGGCGGGACCGGGTCGGGCGGAGGCAGGTTCTCCACGTCGGCGGCGTTCAGCTTGAGGTCGACGCCGCGCTCGCGAATCGCCGCCACCTGGTCGGCGTCCACGAACCGGCGGCCGTGGCGGGTGTCGATCTCCAGCCCGTCGAAGATGTCGGCCTCGAGGTCCGCCCGGACGACCTCGACCTTGCCGACCGTCATGCCGTCGGCGGAGTACACGGGCGTGTCACGCTCCAGTACCTCGTAGCTGATCGGCGCACCCTCGTCCGGCACCCGACCCAGGATAGTCAGACGAGGAACAACTCCGCCAGCGCCTTCACCAGGCCCGGCAGGCGATCCGACCCGGCCGCGAGCGTGCGCTGACGCTCCGCGCCGCCCTCCGCGGCGAGGCGCCGCACCCCCGCGAGCTCCTCCTCGCAGTCCAGCGCCGCGGCGTGCGGGGCGCACGCCGCCACGAGGACCTCGACGCGGTCGGCGATCGGGACCCGCTGGCCCTTCCACGGGTCGATCAGGGCCGCGTGCGTCCCGTCGCGGGCGGCGAGGAAGCGGTTCTCCTCGAGTAGCTCGGGCGGCTCGACCGCCTGGCCCGCACCGCTTCCGCCCTCGACCTCGAGCCGCGCCAGGCACTGGACCAGCGCCGCCAGTGCCGCGCTGTCGTCGACGCCGATCTGCGCATCCATGACGCGGACCTCGACGGTCCCGAAGCGCGGTTGCGGACGCACGTCCCACCACAGGAACGTCGCCTCGGGGAACGCGTCGCACCGGATCAGCAGGTCGACAGCCTCCGCGTAGTCGGCGTAGTCGTCGAAGTGGCGCGGGATCCCGACGCGCGGAAAGGCCTGGAAGAGGGGCGTGCGCGCGGACGCCAGGCCGGTGTCGCGCCCCTGCCAGAACGGGGAGTCGGCCGAGAGCGCGAGAAACAGTGGGAGGTGGGAGCGCAGCCGGTTGGCGGCCCGGATCGCGTCCTCGGGGTCGGGAATCCCCACGTGCACGTGCAGCGCGAAGGTCGGCTCGCGGCGAGCCAGCTCGCGCATCGACCCGTACACCAGCTGGTAGCGCTCGCCCGTCGACACCAGCGTGTCGTGCCAGGTGGCGAAGGGGTGGGTGCCAGCGCTGGCGACGCGCAGGCCCCAGCGTGCGAGCGCGTCGGCCAGCTGGGCGCGCAACTCGCGCAGCTCGGCGGACGCGTCGCCGACGCGATTGTGTATTCCCGTCGCCAGCTCGAGCGCCGACCCGTGGGTCTCGGCGCTGACGTGCGCGCGCAGGCCGGGCGCGAGCGATGCGAGCAGCGGCTCCACCGGATGCGTCAGCGACCACCCGTGCGACTCGAGCAGCATCACCTCCTCCTCGATCCCGACGGTGTACGGGTGGGCCGGATCTCCGTTCCACTCCGCCCACTGCGGAAGCGTTGTCGGGGTCGCGCTCATGCCGTCTGGCGCCCACGCACGGTCGCGTAGTCGCGAGCCGCCGCCACGAACGACGGGAAGAGGCGCGCGTGGCCGCCCTCCAGGTCGACCAGTCCCTCGGCGTGCCACTGGACGCCCACTACGTATCGGGGCGAGCGAGCCTCGATGGCCTCGATCACCCCGTCGGGCGCCCACGCCACCGCGCGCAGGCCCTCGCCGAGCTCGTCCATGCCCTGGTGGTGGAACGAGTTGACGCGGGTGTCGGTCGTCGCCAGCACCTCGCCGATGCGGGAGCCGCGCTCGATGCGCGCGGCGTGGGTCGGGTGCGAGCCCGAATCGCGCTGGCGGTGCTCGATCGAGCCGTCGGTGACGTCGGGAAGGTGCTGGTGCAGCGTGCCGCCCCGCGCGACGTTGAGGACCTGCGCGCCGCGGCACACCGCAAGGATGGGGAGGCCGGTGCGGTCGGCGCGGCGGGCCAGCGCGAGCTCGAAGCTGTCGAGCTGCGGCCAGGTGGGGCCGAGGCGCGGATTGGGCTCGGCGCCGTAGAGCGTGGGGTGGATGTCCGGTCCGCCGGGCAGGCAGAGGCCGTCGAGGTCGCCCATCAGCTCCTCGGCGCCGGCGTGGTGCACCGGCGGCAGCACGATCGGCAGCCCGCCCGCGGCGTCGATCGCGCGGACGTAGCTCATGCCGAGAACCATCTCCCGGCGCGGCGGCTCGCCCTCCGGCGCCGGGTCCGACCGTGCCGTGGGGCGCTCCTCGGAGGTGGAGATCCCGATCAGCGGCCGCCGGGTCATCGCAGCACCCAGGTGTCCTTGGCGCCGCCGCGCTGCGACGAGTTGACGACGAGCGAGCCCTCGTCGAGCGCCACGCGCGTGAGACCGGCGCAGACCGCGGCGTCCTGGTCCGGGCCGGAGATCACGAACGGCCGCAGGTCGACGTGGCGCGGGACGAGGGCCCGGCCGACGATCGTCGGGTGGCAGGACAGGACGACGGTCTGCTGCGCCACGTACTGCTTGGGCTCGCTCCGCACGAGGGCCGCGGCACGCCCGCGATCGGCGTCGGTCGCATGTGCGCATATCACCACCCCGTGGCCGCCGAAGCCGCCGCGCGGCTTGATCACCAGCTCGTCGATCCGGCTCAGGGCGCGCGCGCGTGCATCCGGGTCCGTGAGGTCGTACGTTCGGACTCCGCGCATCAGCGGCTCCTCGCCCAGGTAGTGCCGCACCATGTCGTCGACGTAGGCGTGGACGAGCTTGTCGTCGGCGACGCCGGCCCCGAAGGCGTTCGCGCAGACGGCGCTACCCGCCCGCAGCGGGCCCAGGAGGACCTCGGCGAGCGGCGTCAGCGCTCCGTCGGGACGGGTCAACCGCGACTCGCTGGTGCGGCGATAGACGACGTTGACCGGACGGGCGCGCCGCTCGCCCGGTGGCCGGGCCCACAGGCGATCGCCGCGGGCGCGCAGGTCGCGCCGCGTCACGAGTGCCACGCCGAGGGCGGCGGCCAGCGCGTGGTGCTCGAAGAAGGCCGGATCGTCCTCGCCATCGGAGAGCAGCACCGGCGCGGGGTCCTCGCCGGCCGGGGCGGATGCGTCGAGGGCCCGGGCCAGCGCGGTGATCGCGGCGTCCGGAGACGCCGAGGCCTCGAGCTCGGGTGGCCGGTGCGCGGCGGCGACGACGCTCCGCGTGGCGGCGGCGAAGGCGAGCCCCGACGGCGTGCGCACGTTGTCCTCGAGCACGAGGAAATCGCCTCCAGGCTCCCGCACGACGTCGAGGCCCGCCACCAGCACCGGCGCGGCGGGCGACGGCGGGAGCTCGGCGGCCAGCGGCTCGAGGTGGTCCGCGGTGTCGATCACGTGCTCCGGCACGACGCCGGCGGCGACGACCTCCCGCGCCCCGTACACGTCGGCGACGAACGCGTTGAGGGTGCGCGCGCGCTGCGCCACCGCCGATGCCAGCGAGCGCCACTCCTCCGCGGGAAGGATCCTGGGGACCGCGTCCACGTGGAACGCGGTGAAGCCCTCCGGCCCCCCGAACCGCACGCCGCGCCGGTCGAGGTCGCCGCCGATTGCGGCGCTCAACGCTGCAAGATCGGTGCCGGCGAGCCAGGCGAGAACCCCGGCGTAGTGCGGCCGCGGGGTGCCGCGTGTGGCGAAGGCCTCGTCGTAGGCGTCCGGTGCCGGAACGTAGGCGCCGGCCGCCGCAGATGGCGACGCGGTGGCGACCATGCCCCGAGCCTAGCGCGCGGGCGCACGGGCCCAATGGCCCTGCGGTCGAGTCCTACCCCGCCGGAACTGCCAGTTGGTCCAGGTCGCCTAGGACAGCGCGTCCCACGCCTTCAGCGTGGGCAGCGGGTCGATCGTGTGGCCGCCGTTCCACCATGCGCCCTGCCACACCTCGAAGTGCAGGTGGCAGACGCTCGCGTCGCCGGTCTCGCCGACGAAGCCGATGAGCTGGCCCGTGTACACGCGCTGCCCGGTGCGCACGAGCGGCGTGTTGCGCAGGTGCATGTAGACGTTGTCGAAGTTGCTCCCGGTCCCGTGGATGACGACCGCGTTGCCACCGGCGCCCTCGTAACCGGCTTCGACGACCTTGCCGCCGCGGGCGGCGACGAGCGGTGTCCCGCATGGGGCCAGCACGTCCTGCCCGGCGTGGCTGTGGCCGGACCGGGGCGCGCCGTAGCGGTTCTCGGCCGTGCCGTAGTTGTGGGGGCCGCGGATCGGGAAGATGTGCTGCAGGTACATGAAGGAGTCGGCGACGCTCGGCGCGCCGCTCGCAGCCGTGCGGGCCCCGGCCGTCGCGTTGGGCGGCGCGGTGGGAGAGCTCGCTGCGCTCCCGGTGAAGACCTGGAACTGGAAGCGCGAGTCGCCGACCGTCGAGCTGCCCTTCCACTCGATCGTCTGCGTGGTGCCGGGCGCCACGCTGGACGGGCCCCAGGACTGCACGACCGAGCCGTCCGCGACCTTCACCAGGTCGACGCGCACCGGCGTGGGCTGGGAGCTCGTGATCGAATAGGCGAGCCGCTGGCCGCGCTTGCCGGCGAAGTACACGACGCGGCTCTCCAGCTTGGCCACGACGCCGTTGCCGCGCACCGAGCCCGCTCCGCGCGGATCGACCCCGTGGTCGATCGTGATGCCGGTGGAGCTCTGACGCGAGGTGCTGCCATCGCCGCGATCGACCACGAGCACCGGCCCGCTGCGTGCAGCGGCCGGGACCCGGACGTCGACCGAGGTGGCCTTCGCGTCGCGGCGGCGCACGGCGGTCGACACGTCGTCGGCGGTCCCGGTCCGGCCGAGGAAGACCACGCGGCCCGTGTCCTGCAGCTCGCGGCCCCGGACGCGGAGGATGCTGCCGGGCTGCGCCTCGTCGGCGCTGACGCACGACTTCACGCAGCTCATGCCGGTGATGCGGGCGGGGGAGCCCGCGACGATGCCCCCGGTCGAGGCGGCAGCGATCGACGCGACCGAGAAGCTCATCCCGAGCCCGGCCACTGCAACCAGCTTGATCATGCCCCGCTTCCCATGCAGGGCAGGGCGCCCAGCGAACGTCACAGTTCGTGCCTCCACTTTCAAGCGCCTACGGGGTTAGCTGACGGGCTCGCGCTGAAAGCGGCTGCGCTACCGGGCGGCAGTGCCCGGATTCGCCCCACGGGCGCCTTGCGGCCCCCGCTGGTTCCCCCGCTCCGTCTGGCCCCTGCGACAGGGCCAAGCGGACTCGGCAGGCGTCATAAAGTCGCGGCAGTATAAACAGGCCCACGGTCGCGGTTACCCGGTAGACCCCTTTTTCTCGCTCTGCGCGCGCTTTCGGCACGTGCCGGCGCATTCCTGCCGCCCCGCGTGGCGCCGCCTGTCGCGCCCCGCTCGGTTGCCCTATCATGGGCGCCCGCCGCGCGGGGTCCGCGTGGCGCTTTTCATGCCGTGAAGACCTACGTCGCCACACCAACCGATCGCGAGCGCTCCTGGGTGCTCGTCGACGCCTCGGGCAAGACCCTGGGCCGGTTGGCGACGCAGATTGCGGACATCCTGCGCGGAAAGCGCAAGCCGGAGTACACCCCGCACATCGACGTGGGCGACTTCGTCGTCGTCGTCAATGCCGGCAAGATCGCGGTGACCGGGAACAAGCGCGAGCAGAAGCGCTACTACCGCCACTCCGGATACCCCGGCGGCCTGCGGTCCCGAACGCTCGGCGACCAACTCGAGCGGCATCCGGAGGAGGTCATCCGGCGCGCGGTCCGCGGCATGCTGCCGCGCAACCGGCTCGCCCGCCGGCAGATCACGAAGCTGAAGGTGTACGCCGGACCGGACCATCCGCACGCGGCGCAGAAGCCCGAACCGCTGGAGATCAACACGTGATGAGCGACGACGAGCGCCCCGAGGACCAGTCCGGCCAGAGCGAGCCCACCGCCGACGAGCCGGCCCAGACACCGCCCGAGCCGGAGGCGGCCGCCCCGGCGGAGGAGCCGGCGCCGCCCGCGGCGGAGGAGCCACCGGCCGCCGAGCAGCCCGCGGCCGAGGAGGCGCCCGCGGCCGAGGAGCCGCCCGCCGCCGAGCCCGCTCCCGCAGCCGAGGAGCCGCCGGCCGCCGAGCCGGCGCCCGCTGCCGAAGAGACGCCGGCTGAGCCCGCTCCCGCGGCCGAGGAGGCTCCGGATGAGCCCCGCAAGAGGCCCGAGATCCCGGGTGCCGACCTCGAGGTCGACATCGTGCCCGAGGGCTCGGACCCGCTCGCCCAGGCCGCGGCCGCGGAGGCGGCGCTCGCCGAGGGCGCTGAGCTCGCCGCCGAGCCGGAGCCGGGCGAGGGCGCCCCCGAGGCCGAGTCCGAGGCGGCCCCGCAGGCCGCCATCGACCTCGGCGCCGATGCGCGCTACACCGCCACGGGCAAGCGCAAGACGGCGATCGCACGCGTCATCCTCAAGCCGGGAAGCGGCGCCTACGCGGTCAATGGCCACACGCTCGAGGAGTACTTCCCGCGCGCCACGGCGCAGCGGAACATCCGCGAGCCGCTCGAGACGGTCGGCTACGAGGCCCGCATGGACGTGGTCGCGTCGCTGCAGGGCGGCGGAGTTTCCGCGCAGGCCGGAGCGCTGCGCCACGGCATCTCGCGCGCGCTGCTCGAGGCCGATCCGAACCTCCGCATCGAGCTCAAGCGCCGTGGCTTCCTGACCCGAGACGCGCGGGTCAAGGAGCGCAAGAAGGCCGGCCTCAAGAAGGCCCGCAAGCGGCCGCAGTTCTCGAAGCGCTGACGGCCCCGGCCGTGGCACGACACCTGTTTGGCACGGACGGCGTCCGCGGACCGGCCGGCGAGGTCGTGACGGCGGAGTTGGCCCTCGCGCTGGGACGCGCGGCGACGGAGCGAGTCGAGGCCGAGCGTCCCCAGGTGCTCGTCATCCGGGACACGCGCGAGTCCGGCGAGATGCTGGAGGCGGGCATCGCCGCGGGCGTCACGGCGGGCGGCGGCGACGTCCTGCTCGGCGGCGTCCTGCCCACACCGGCCGCGCCGCTGCTGGTCGAGCGCTACAACCTCGATCTCGGGGTGGTCCTGTCGGCCTCCCACAACCCCTACGCCGACAACGGGATCAAGTTCTTCGGCGCCGACGGCGACAAGCTGTCCGACGCCGTGGAGGCGGAGATCGAGGCCGCCCTGCAGCGCGAGCCGGCGGCCACGGAGCGCTTCGGGCGGGTACGGACGCTGCACGGCGCCCTCGACGACTACCTGCGCGCGCTGCAGGAGCGTTTCGCCGGCCTCGACCTCTCCGACCTCGACGTCCTGCTCGACTGCGCCAACGGCGCCACGTACAGGGCCGCGCCGGCGATCTTCGAGCGCCTCGGCGCGCGCGTGACCGCGACCGCGGTCCAGCCCGACGGGCGGAACATCAACGCCGGCTGCGGCTCGACGCACGTCGATCGGCTGGCCGAGGCGGTCGTCGCCGGCGGCCACGACGTCGGCTTCGCCTTCGACGGCGACGGGGACCGCGTGCTCGCGGCCGATCGCGCCGGCGCCGTCGTCGACGGTGACGAGCTGATGGCGCTGGCCGCCAGGCACCTGCACGCGACCGGCCGGCTCCCGGGCGGTGGGGTGGCGGTGACGGTCATGACCAACTACGGGTTCCACGCGGCGATGGCCGAGGCCGGTGTCGAGGTGTCCACGACGCAGGTCGGCGACCGCTACGTGCTCGAGGAGCTGCGCGCCCGCGGCTGGGCCCTGGGCGGCGAGCAGTCCGGCCACATCATCGACCTGGGCTTCGCCCCCACCGGCGACGGGATCGCCGGCGCCCTCCTGGCGCTCGAGGCCCTCGACGGCGAGGACCTGGCCGATCGCCACGGGATGGAAAAGCTGCCGCAGCGCCTCGTGAACGTGCGCGTGCGCGACCGCCGCGCGCTGGCCGGCGCCACCACGGTCGACGACGCCGTCGAGCGCGAGAGCGCGGCGCTCGAAGGCCGCGGACGCGTTCTCGTACGCCCGAGCGGCACGGAGCCGCTCGTGCGCGTCATGGTGGAGGCCCCCACCGACGCCGAGGCGGGCGAGGTCTGCGATCGCCTGGTGGCGGTCGTCGAGTCCGAGATCGGCTGAGCCCGTCACGACCTGAAGGAACTTCGCGTGCGCGGCTGGCGGTGATGCGGGCCGCGGACTAGAATGCGGCGCTCCGCCCGCGTTAGGGGCCGGGGGAGCCGCTCGCCGCGGCTCTCATTCGTTCGGAGGTTTCCATGTGCGGCATCGTCGGCTACGTCGGGCAGCGCCCCGTGCAGGATCTGCTTCTCGCGGGCCTGGAGAAACTCGAATACCGCGGCTATGACAGCGCCGGCATCTCGATGCTGGTCGACGGCCACGTCGAGTCGGTGCGCGCGGTCGGGAACCTCAGTGCGCTGCGCGACGCGGTCGCCGTCGCCGGTGGGGGCGGCGGCGTGGCCGTCGCGCCGAAGCCGGCGACGACCGGCATCGGCCACACGCGGTGGGCCACCCACGGGCGCGTGTCGGAGGAGAACGCGCACCCGCACTTCGACACCGAGGAGCGCATCCACATCGTGCTCAACGGCATCGTCGAGAACTTCACGACCCTGCGCGACCGCCTGAGGAACGAGGGCGCGCACTTCACGTCGGAGACCGACGCCGAGGTGGTGGCCCACCTGATCGCGTCGCACTACGACGGCGACCTGATCGCCGCGGTGCGCGACGCCTACGCGGAGCTCGAGGGCCACTACGCGTTCGTGGCGATGGCCGGCGACGAGCCCGAACTCCTCGTCGGCGCGCGCAAGGAATGCCCCCTGATCGTCGGACGCGGCGAGGGCGAGCAGTTCCTCGCGTCCGCCATCCCCGCGTTCCTCAAGGAGACGCGTCAGGTCCAGCAGATCGAGGATGACGAGATCGTTGCGATCACACCCGAGGCCGCGCGCTTCTTCACCTCCGACGGCACGCCGATCGAGCGGGAGATCGACGAGGTCACGTGGGACGCCGACACGGCCGAGAAGGGCGGCCACGCCACCTTCATGAGCAAGGAGATCCACGAGCAGGCGGACGCCGTCGCCGAGACGATCGCCGATCGCACCGTGCGCCTCGACGGCGTGGACCTCGGCGACCTCGGCGCGGTCGACGACGAGTTCCTGCGGACCGCGCGGCGGATCGTGGTGGTCGCCTGCGGGACCTCCTACCACGCCGGACTCGTCGGCCGCTACGCGATCGAGGAATGGGCCCGCGTGCCCGTCGAGATGGACATCGCCTCCGAGTACCGCTACCGCAACCCCGTGGTCGGCCCCGACGACCTGGTCGTGGGCATCTCCCAGTCCGGTGAGACCGCCGACACGCTCGCGGCCATGCGCCTGGCGCGCGAGCGCGGCGCGCGGGTCCTGGCGATCAGCAACGTGATGGGATCGCAGGCCACGCGCCACTCCGACGGCACGCTGTTCACCCGCGCCGGCCCGGAGACATCGGTGGCGGCGACGAAGACCTTCGTCTGTCAGGTGGCCGCGATGTACCTGCTCGGCCTGCGCGTCGCCGAGCTGCGCGGCACGCTCGCGCCCGAGCGCATCAGCGAGCTGGTCAAACAGCTCAAGCGCATGCCGCACTGCATCGACGAGCTGATCCTCGCGTGCGAGGAGCAGATGAACGACATCGCCCACGACCTCCACGAGCGCGAGTTCTTCCTGTATCTCGGGCGGCACGTCGGCTTGCCCGTGGCGCTCGAGGGGGCACTGAAGCTCAAGGAGATCTCCTACATCGCCTGTGATGCTTACGCCGCCGGCGAGATGAAGCACGGCCCGATCGCGCTGCTCGACGAGTCGACGCCCGTCGTCGTCGTCGCCACCGACTCGCCGGTGCTGGAGAAGGTCGTGTCGAACATGCAGGAGGTCAGCGCCCGCGGCGCATACGTGATCGCCATCGCCACGGAGGGCAACGACGCGATCGCCGAGCACGCCGCGCAGGTCGTCTACGTCCCGCGGACGGACTGGATGCTCGAGCCCATGCTCGCGGTGATCCCGCTTCAGCTGCTCGCCTATCGCATCGCCCGCACGCGCGGCCTCAACGTCGACCAGCCGCGCAACCTCGCGAAGACCGTAACCGTCGAGTAGCCGCGGACCCGGTTAGCATCGGCGCGGGATGACCGCCGCTCTGCCCGACTGGCTCGAGCCCCTGCCCGACGCCGATCGCATGCGGGCCACCGACGCCTGGGCGATCGAGCAGCAGGGCATCCCGTCGCTCGACCTGATGGAGCGCGCGGGCGCGGGCCTCGCGCGGTTGACCGCCGACCTCGCGCCCGAGGGAACGGTGGCGGTCGTGTGCGGCAAGGGCAACAACGGAGGCGACGGTCTGGTCGCGGCTCGCCTCCTGCGCGACGAT
>DASYIJ010000323.1:0-2307 GCA_035997675.1 Solirubrobacteraceae bacterium | reverse complement strand
AACCCGAGCCCGTACATGTACTTCCTGGACTTCGGCGACTTCGAGGTCGCGGGCGCGAGCCCCGAGCCGCTGCTGACCGTGTCCGGGCGCGGCGTCTCCACGCGCCCGATCGCGGGCACGCGCCCACGCGGGGCCGACGCCGACGAGGACGTCCGCATCGCCCGCGAGCTGCTCGAGGACGAGAAGGAGCGCGCCGAGCACGTGATGCTCGTGGACCTCGGACGCAACGACCTCGGGCGCGTGTGCGAGTACGGGACCGTCGCGGTCGAGGACTTCATGGCCGTCGAGACATACAGCCACGTCATGCACATCGTGTCGTCGGTCACGGGGCAGTTGCGCGAGGGCGTCGGAGCGATCGACGCGCTGCGCTCGGTCCTCCCGGCCGGCACGCTGTCGGGGGCGCCCAAGGTGCGCGCGATGCAGATCATCGACGAGCTCGAACCCGTCAAGCGCGGCGGCTACGGCGGGGCCATCGGCTGGCTCTCCTACACGGGCGACCTGGACACCTGCATCCATATCCGCACGGTGGTGGTCAAGGACGGCGTCGCCCACATCCAGGCGGGAGGCGGCACCGTCGCCGACGCCAAGCCGGACTACGAGTTCGAGGAGTCCGTCGCCAAGGCCAGGGGAGTGCTGAAGGCGATCGAACTGGCCGTCGACCAGCCCGACTGGCAGTGAGCTCTCGCGACTAGCGACTAGCGACTAACGACTGAGAACTGAGAACTGAGAACTGAGAACTGAAATGCGCACCCTCATCATCGACAACTACGACAGCTTCACCTACAACCTCGTCCAGTATCTGGGCGAGCTGGGAGCCGACATCGACGTCGTCCGGAACGACCGCGCGACCGTCGACGAGCTCTTGGGGCGCGAGCCGGATCGCGTGGTGGTCTCTCCGGGGCCCTGCACCCCGAACGAGGCGGGCATCTCGCTCGAGGTCATGCGGCGCTTCCCCGAGGCCGGCGTTCCCACGCTCGGTGTCTGCCTGGGCCACCAGTCCCTCGCGCAGACCTTCGGGGGCACGGTCGTCCAGCACGACCCGGTCCACGGCAAGACGACCACGATCGAGCACGACGGGCGCACGATCTTCACCGGGCTGGACACGCCGCTGACCGTGGGTCGCTACCACTCGCTCGTGGTGGACCCCGACATGCCCGACTGCTTCGAGCAGACGGCGCAGGGCGGCGGCGTGGTGATGGGGATCCGACACCGGGAGCTCCCCGCCGAGGGCGTCCAGTTCCATCCCGAGTCGGTCCTGACGGAATCGGGCGCGGCGCTGCTCGCCAACTTCCTCGGGCGAGCCGCCGAGACGGCCGGGGCCGAGCCCGACCCGGCCGCCCTGGTGCGCGCATACGTCGACGCGTGCAACACCCGCGACTGGGAGGGCGTGTTCGAGCTGCTGCACGAGGACTTCGCGATGACAGAGTCCGACTCGCTTCCGGGCGCCGTGACGACCTCGGGAATGGCCGAAGCGCGCCGGTACTTCCTGGGCTTCGAGACGCACTGGTCGGAGGGCAACTGGCAGCCGCATGAGCTGGTGGTGAATGGCGAGAGGGTGTGGATGCCCGCTCGGCTCGTGCTGCGCGGACGCCGGAGCGGCATCGAGGTCGATCGCGTCTGGCAGTACGTGTTCACGACCCGCGACGGCAAGTTGCTGCGCCAGGACGGCTACGACGACGAGGCACAGGCCCGCGCGGCGGCCGGGCTGGCCTGATGCCAAACGCGACGCTCACCGCGGCGATCGACAAGATCGCCGCCGGCTCGGATCTCAGCGCCGACGAGGCGGCCGACGTGCTCGGCGAGATCATGGCCGACGAGGCCAGCGAGATCGAGATCGCGGGCTTCCTCATGGCGCTGCGGGCCAAGGGGGAGACCGTGGACGAGGTCGCCGGGCTGGCCCGCACCATGCGCGCGCTCGCCACCCGCGTCGACGCGGGCCGCGACGACCTGCTCGACACGGCCGGGACCGGCGGCGGGCGCTCGACCTTCAACGTGTCCACGACGGCGGCGCTGATCGCGGCCGGCGCCGGCTGCGCCGTGGCCAAGCACGGCAACCGCTCGGCCACCAGCCGATGCGGCTCCGCCGACGTGCTCGAGGCGCTCGGCGCGCGCATCGACCTGTCCCCCGACGCCGTGGCCGGCTGTATCCGCGACGTCGGCTTCGGCTTCATGTTCGCGCCCGTCCATCACCAGGCGACCAGGTTCGTCGTGCCCGTGCGCAAGGAGCTCGCGGTCCGCACCATCTTCAACTTCCTCGGCCCGCTCACGAACCCCGCGGGCGCCTCCCGACAGCTCGTCGGGGTCGCC
>DASYIJ010000289.1:0-8758 GCA_035997675.1 Solirubrobacteraceae bacterium | reverse complement strand
GACCCTGACCGAGCGCGACGCCAACGTCGAGCTTGCGCGTGCGGCGTTCGACGCCTTCGAACGACGCGACATGGACGCGGTGTGGGCGATCGCCTCGGATGACGTCGAGGTGGGCGGGGCGCCGGAGCTGCCGAATGCCGGGCCCTACCGTGGCCAGGAGGGCTTCGTCACGTGGATCGCCCAATGGCTCGAGGCGTGGGGGGAGTTCCGCATCGAGGTGATCGACATCCGCGCCGTCGACGACCAGCACGTCCTGGTGGACGTCGACCAGCACGGCCGCGGCGCCGGCAGCGGGCTCGAGGTCACGCAGCGTGGCCTGGCCTATCTCGTGACCGTCCGCGGCGGCGTCGTCACGCGGCTGTTCCTCTACCCGGACCGCCAGGCGGCCCTCGCGGCGGCTGAAGACGCCTGAGCGCTACTTGATCTGGTTGCAGCCGGCGACGGCCTGATCGCGAGCGGTGCCCGCGGGCGCGTTCTGGGCCCCCGCGAGACACGCCTGCTTGGCCGCGCTCTTCACGCTCTGGGCGGCCGTCGAGACGGCGTTCGTGGCGCCCTGACCCGCGCTCGAGACGGCGCTCGAGATGCTCTTCTCGGCGTTGCTCGCCGACGAGCACGCCTGCTCGGCGACGGAGCGCGCGTTGGAGTCCGAGATCTTCTTGGCCGCGTCCTTGCACTGGGACACCGCACTGCTCGAGCTCGAGCTGCTGCTTCCGCAGCCGGCGGCCACCAATCCGCAGACGACCAGCACCAGCACCGATCCCATGACACGTCGCATTCCCGATCCTCCCGTTGTGGTCGGCGCGAGCCTACACGCTGGTCCGGCACCCGATCCACTGCCGCGCCCCGGCCGCCGCGGTCGTCCGCCCGCCGCGGCGGCGGGCTAGCCCGAACCGCGGGTGTAGGTGACCGCCAGCCGCCCCTGCGCCAGGGCGGCGCGGCCGATCGCGGCGCGCACGTCGGGCGGTGGCGCGCCGTCGGGAAGGTCCAGCGGCGCGCGCAGCGCGTAGATCGTGAACACGTAGTGATGGGCCGGCTCGTTGTCCGGCGGGCACGGGCCACCGTAGGACAGCTGGTGGAAGTCGGTGGTGCCCCGCTTGCCGCCGCGCCCGACCTGTGTGGTGGAGGGAGGAATGCCGAACAGGCTCCAGTGCACGAAGGGCGCGCCAGATTCGCCGCGCGCGCTCTGGTCCTCGAGCAGGAGGGCGAGCTCCGCGGTGCCGGCCGGCACACCGGACCAGCGCAGGGGAGGGGGGTCGTCCAGGCCGTCGCAGGTGAAGCGGCTCGGCACCGGGCGCCCCGGGGTCATCACCGGGCTCGTGAGGCTGATCGTGGACGGCACCGACGCGGGCCCCGCGGCGGCGGCGGTCGTGGCCGTTCGCGAGGCTCCCGCGCGGCCCCCGCCGCACCCCGCCGCGGCGAGCACGAGCCCGACTCCGATCACCCCGAGAGCGACCCGGGTGGAAACCGTCCTGGCCATCGGCGACAATTCATACGCGATGGCGAAGCGCGATCCCCGCATGGTGCACCTGGGCTACGGTCGATGGGTCCGTGCCGATCGCGTGTACGCCGTGGTCCCGCTCCAGGGGGAGGAGCGCGGCGACGGCCGGCGCACGTACGTCCACGTGGACGGCCTCGGCGAGCCGTTGGTCGCCTCGCGGTCCGAGCGCGCCATCCTGGCCGACGTCGAGGCCGCCCTGGCCGAAGCCGCGGGAGTGCCGCGCCGGTCGCGCCCGACCGGCAGCACCGAGGGCCTGTTCTAGCCCTCCTTCGGTGACGCCCCTTCGGCGGCGTCCGAATCTTCCTGCCCATCCTCGTCGTCCTCGAGCGCCTTGGTGGCCGGACTGGCCTCCTTCACCCGTTCCGCCTCGCGTCGGGCGTCCTCGGTGCGCTGCTCGAGCTCGTCACGCCGATGCTCCATCTCCTCGACGTCGGAGCGCATCTCGTCGACGGCCTTCTCGACACGCTCTTCCTCGCGTTCCATGGGTCGCCTCCTGGGTCGGGGTGACCAGGTCGTACCCGGGGCGGACGGGCCGAAAAGCTAGTGCGCGGCGACGTGGCCGTCGGCGGGGTCGATCGGCAGCCCGCGGCGCACCCACTCCGTGATGCCGCCGGCCAGGTTGTAGGCGGTCAGGCCCGAGGCGCGAAACGCATCGGCGGCCATCGCGGAGCGACTGCCCACGCGGCAGTAGAAGATCACCGGACGCTCGCGGTCGAGCGTGTCCGCCTCGGCCGTCAGCCGGCCAAGCTCGATGTGCCGAGTGCCGGCGATGTGGCCGGCCTCGCGCTCGTATGGCTCGCGCACGTCGACGACCTGCCAGCCCTCGGCCAGCGCTTCGGCCACGCGCTCGGGTTCGAGCTCAGTGCTCTCGTCAGGGGTCGGGACCATGGCCTCAAGCCTACGCGCGTGCGTTCGTGGCGTACCGCGCCGCGCAGGTACGCTCATGGCGTGTGGCAGAACTGGTCGCGCGAGTGCAGTTGCGTCCCGGCGGCGATCGAGCATCCGGGGTCGCGCGAGGACGTCATCGCGGCGGTGCGGCGCGCCGCCGACGCCGGGCGCGTCGTGCGGGTCGCCGGCGCCGGGCACTCCTTCACCGAGCTCGTGCCCACCGACGGGACGCTTCTCGTCCTGGACCAAATGGATCGCGTGCTGGACGTTGACCGCGACAGCGGTCTCGTGCGCGTCGAGGCCGGGATCACGATCCACGAGCTGAGCGGGCGCCTCGCGGGGCACGGCCTCGCCCTCGAGAACGTCGGCGACATCGACGTGCAATCGATCGCGGGCGCGATGGCCACCGCCACCCACGGCACCGGCGGCCGCCTGTCGAACATCCCGTCGCAGGTGGTCGAGGTAGAGCTCGTGACGGGGGAAGGGGAGGTGGTGCGGTGCTCGGCCGAACACGATCCCGACGCGTGGCGCGCGGCGCGTGTGAGCCTCGGGTCGCTCGGGGTGCTCACCGCCGTCACGTTGCGGTGCGTACCCGCGTTCACCCTGCGCGGCGTCGACCGCCCCGCCCCGCTCGAGGAAACCCTCGACGCGCTCGACGAGCTGGTCGACGGCAACGAGCACTTCGAGTTCTTCACGTTCCCGCACTCGCCGTTGGCGCTCACGCGCACGAACAACCGCGAGGACGTGTCGCCCGCGCCGCCGGGCCGCGCGCGGGAATGGGCGGAGGACATCCTGCTCGCCAACCATGTCTTCGGCGCCCTGTGCCGAGTCGGCCGTCGCTTCCCCGGCCAGATCCCGCGCCTCAACCGGCTCGTGTCGCGCGTCGCCGGCTCGCAGACCCGCCTCGATCGGTCCGATCGCGTGTTCGCGAGCCCGCGCCTCGTGCGGTTCACGGAGATGGAGTACGCCGTGCCGCGCGAGGCGGCCGCCGTCGCCGTGCGCGGCGTGCGCGCCCTGATCGACACGCACGGCTTCCACGTCAACTTCCCGATCGAGCTGCGCTTCGTCGCCGGCGACGACGCGCTGCTCAGCCCCGCGCACGGCCGCGACACGGCCTACGTCGCGGTGCACACGTTCGAGGGCATGGCGTTCGAGCCCTACTTCCGGGCCGTGGAAGAGCTGATGGACGGTCTTGGCGGGCGCCCGCACTGGGGCAAGCGCCACTTCCAGACGGCGGCGACGCTGCGCGAGCGCTACCCCGAGTGGGACCGCTTCGCCGCGGTCCGGGCCCGCCTCGATCCGGCCGGCCGCTTCGCCAACGCCCACCTCGAGCGCGTGCTCGGCCCGGTGGGCGCGCCGGTCGGCGCAGGGACCGAGGCGGCCTCGGCCTAGACTCCGGTCGATGTCGTCGTCTCCGCTTCCGCGGCGTGCCGGCGCTCGCCCCCGCACGACGCGGACAAACCCTCACACCCAACTCGATCAGCAGCCGGGCGAGCCGCGCCTGACCGAGGAGCTGGCCCGTCGTGCCTTCGCGCTGCCCGGCGTCGTCGAGGAGCCCAGCCGCATCTCCGTGCCGGGCGCTCGCGCGCTGGTCCTGGCGCCAGGCGAACCGGCCGGTCCGCCGGAGGCGTTCCTGATCGAGCGGGAATTCGCCCACATTCACCCCGATCCGGACCACAGCCTCCACGCGATGCTCCCGACCGAGACGGTCTCCGAGGCGATTGCCGCCGGCTGGGCCGAGCCCCACCCGGTCGCTCTTCGCGGACTGATACCTCCCACCGCGGTGATGCTCTACGCCCCGCGCGATGAGGAGGAGCTCGACGTCATCGAGCGGTTGGTCCGCGCGGCACACGCGTTCGCTCGCCCGGTCTGACCAACGCCTCGACCGCGAGGAAGAATCGCGCCGCTCGGGGCGTCGCATGTCACAGGGGGCCCGCCGGCGGCGTGACGTAGCGATCGCCGCCGCTCGACAAGGGTCCAGACGATCGACCAGGGAGGCGTGCAATGCGAGTATCGAAGCGGACCGCCGTCGCGCTGTTGGCGACCGCGGCACTGGCGGGTTCCGGCGCGACCGCGGTGGGCGCGCTCGGACACGACAACGGCGGTGGCCGGGGCGAGCACCGAGACCGGGGCGGGGCGACACTGCTGGAGACGACGTTGGCGCCGAGTGTCCCCGGCGATCCGGCCCTGCACGGAGCGGCGGCGGGTGGCGCACCGTGGGTGCTGCGCCGAGGCGAGGCGCGCCTGCGCCGAAACGGCCACCTGACCGCGCGGGTACGCGGCCTGGTGATTCCCACGGCGCCGGGCAACGGGACGCCGGGGCCGGTCACGATGGTCAGCGCCTCGCTGTACTGCGGAACCGACACGACGGCGGTGGGCACGACACCCTCGGCGCCCATCTCGCGCAGCGGTGACGCCCGCATGGCGGGCCAGTTCACTCTGCCGGCGAAGTGCCTCGCGCCTGTCGTGCTGATTCACCCCAACGGCAATGGGGCGGTGTACATCGCCGCCAGCGGGTTCGGGGGGTAGGGCCCCGGTCGCGCACTCCGCGACGGAGACCGCCGCGGCGCCGCGGCGCCGCGGCGGTCCCTCCGAGCGGTCAGAGGAAGCAGCGGCCCTCGCCGCGGTAGGTCGGCACCTCGTCCACGATGCGCTCGCCGTCGAGGAGGTGGAGCGTCTCGAAGCGCTCGCACAGCTCGCCCGCCTTCGCGTGGCGCAGGTACACGCGGTCGCCCACCCCGAGGTCGCGGGCCGGGGCGCCGAGCACCGGTGTCTGGACCTCGCCCGCGCCCTCCTGGGCGTCGAGCCGCAGGCCGGGGGGGAGGTGCGGGCGCGGCAGCCGCGCGGCGTCGCCCGGCCCGGACGCGAGGTAGCCGCCCCCGAGCAGCGTCGCGATCGACGGGGCCGGCTTGCGGACGACGGGGAGGGCGAACAGCGCGGCGGGACGGGGGCTGAAACGGGTGTAGGCGTCGAACAGCGTCGGCCCGTACAGGCCCGACCCGGCGGCCACCTCGGTGACGGCGTCCTCCGCGGTCGTGCCCTCGATGCTCCCGGTCCCGCCGCCGTTGACGAACTCGAGCTCGGACACCTCGCGCACCGCCGCCACCGCCGCGGCGCGGCGCGCGGCCAGCTCGCGCGCCGAGCGGCGCTGCGCGAAGCGGATCGCCGCGGCGCGCAGGCGCTGACCGGGCGGGCGATCGCCGACCCCGGCGATCTGCGACTCGTAGGCCATGACCCCGACGAGCGCGAAGCCCGGTCGCCCGGCGATCTGACGGGCCAGGGCCGCCGCCTGCTCCGGCGTGTGCACCGGCGAGCGCTTCGCGCCGATCTTCATCCGACCACCGAGTGGCCACCACCCGGCGTCGAGGTCGAGGCAGACGCGCAGCGGCGGGCGATCGGCCCCCACGGCTGCGTCGATCACGTCGAGCTGCGCCGTCGAGTCGACCATGATCGACACGCGGGCCTCAGGGGCGCGGGCGGTCAGCTCGGACAGCGCGCGCAGCGCGGCGCGGTCGACGGTCGGGTAGGCGACGACGAGGTCGCGCACGCCGTGGTCCGCCAGCCACAGCGCTTCGGGAAGCGTGAAGGCGAGCGTGCCCCGGAAGCCCGGATCGCGCTCGTGGACGGCGCGCAGCAGCGCCCGGCAGCGCACGGACTTCGAGGCCACGCGGATCGGCGTTCCGCCGGCACGGCGCAGCATGTCGGCGGCGTTGGCCCAGAACGCGTCGAGGTCCACCAGCGCGAACGGCGGGTCCAGACCGACGGTTGCGCGCTCGAGGCGCTCGTACTCGTCTGCCGAGGCGGCCGCAGCCGGACGCGTTGGCGTGACCGTCGCCATCGAGCCGACCATAGCGCGGTGCGATGATTGGAACCGTGCATGCGCGCCTCGCGTTGCTTGGTGGTGCAGCGATCGCGCTCGTCGCCGGGTGCGGTGGCAGCGGAGCCAAGTCGACCTCGGCCGGCACCACGGGTGGTGCTCGGACCAGCCCGGCGCAGCCCTCGGGGCCGGTCCTCGAGGAGACCCGCCGCCCGGCCGACCCCGCCGCCGTGCGGGTGATCCGGGGCTGGACGGAAGCCCAGCGCGCCTCGAACGTCGACCGCGCGACGTCCTACTTCGCCCTGCCCGCCCTGGTGGAGAACGGGACGGCGCCCGAGCAGCTGCCGACCCGCGCCGCCGTGCGCGCCTTCAACGCCGCCCTGCCCTGCGGCGCCGTCCTCCTGCGCACCTCCGCGGCCACCCAGCCGGGGTTCACCGTGGCCACGTTCCGCCTGGTCGACCGGCCGGGGCAGCGCTGCGACGGCACCGGCAACCAGGCGCGGACGGCGTTCGGCGTCCGTGCCGGCAAGATCCGCGCGTGGGTTCGCATCCCGGACCACCCGCAGGGCGGGGGTTCGCAGGGGCCCCAGCCGACCTCGCCGCAGCCCGGGACCGGCACCGGCGGCCAGGCCGCCTAGGCCGGTTCTCGGCGGCAGCGTCTAGCGGTACGGGTCGCGGTCCCGCGGCGGGGGGGCCACGGCGTCACGGCGGCGGTCCGCGGCCATGATCATGTAGGCGACCGAGACGATGAGGCCGATGATCCCGACGATCATCAGGATCAGCCCGACCACGGGAATGTCGATGTCCGACGAGCGCCACGTGACGGCGTAGCGCAGGATCGCGCCGACGGCGATCAGGGCAAGCGAGGCTCCGAGGCTCATGGGCGACGCAGTGTAGAGCGCAAGTAGGATGCGGTCGATGGAGGCCCTCGCCGACGTCTACACGATCCCGCAGGAGCATCTGGACTTGCGCGACACGATCCGCCAGATCGCGCAGGAGCGAGTCGCCCCCCGCGCGGCGGAGATCGACGAGAAGGCGGAGTACCCGCAGGACATTCGGGAGCTCTTCGCGGAGCACGACCTCTTCGGCCTGCCGTTCGAGACGGAGTACGGCGGCACGGGCACCGGCGCGCTGATGCTCAACATGGCGATCGAGGAGATCGCCAAGGTGTGCGCCTCCAGCGCGCTGATGCTCATGGTGCAGGAGTTGGGCACGCTCCCCATCCGTCTGTTCGGGACCGAGGAGCAGAAGCAGCGCTGGTTGCCAAGGTGCGCGACGGGCGAGTGGACGCCCGCGTTCGCGCTGTCCGAGCCGGAGGCGGGCTCGGACCCCGGCGGGATGATCACGCGCGCCGAGCGCGACGGCGACGAGTGGGTGATCAACGGCACCAAGAACTGGATCACGAACCTCGGCATCGCCGACTTCTACGTCGTGTTCGCCGTCACCGACAAGGATGCCGGCCACGCCCGCGGCATCAGCGCCTTCGTGGTGGAGGCCGACCGCCCCGGATTCTCGGTCGGCAAGCTCGAGCACAAGCTCGGCATTCGCGGCTCGCCCACCGGCCAGCCGATCTTCGAGGACGTCCGCGTGCCCGCGGTCAATCTGCTGGCGAACGAGGGCGAGGGTTTCAAGGTCGCGATGAGCACGCTGGACCACTCGCGGCTGGGCGTCGCCGCGCAGGGCCTGGGAATCGCGCAGGGCGCGACCGACTACGCGGCCGCCTATGCCAAGGAGCGCAGACAGTTCGGCAAGCCGATCGCCGCCTTCCAGGCGATCCAGTTCAAGCTCGCCGACATGGAGACCCAGTGCGCGGCCGGACGCGAGCTGCTCTACCAGGCGTGCGCGAAGGTGGACCGCGGCGACCGCGACATGGGCAAGTACTCGTCGATGGCCAAGTTGTTCTGCTCGGACACGGCGATGGCGGTGACGGTCGAGGCCATCCAGGTGCTCGGCGGCTACGGCTACGTCAAGGAGTACCCGGTGGAGCGATTCCTGCGCGATGCCAAGATCACGCAGATCTACGAGGGCACGAACGAGATCCAGCGCGTCGTGATCGCTCGCTCGCTCTAGCCGTCCCGATTCCCCTGCACCCGATCGAGCGCCCCGGCGCTGACACCTGTGGGATCCTGAACCGGATGAAGCCGTCGACGCCGGACTTCCCCCGCCCGTGACGCCGCAACTTCGCCGGGTCATGTGGGCCGCCGCGATCGCGCTCTCGCTCGGCCTGTCGCTCATCGCCCTCGCGCAGGGCTTCAGCGCCTCGTTCCCGCTGCGCCTGGTCGAAGGCATCGCGGTGTTCGCGACCGCGGCCTTCGTGATCGGTGCCCCGACCGTCTGGCTGGCGCTCAAGCTGGCCAACTGGAACGACCCCGAGTCCGAGCACGAGTTCGAGCGCCTCGTCCTGCGCTCCGAGCGCCTCGCCCGCGACGATTTGGCCGTGGAGCCCGACGAGTCGGAGTTCCTGGAGCTGGACCCCTACGACGACGCCGAGTTCGAGGAGCTGGTGCGGGACGCCATCGACGAGCTCCCCGAGTGGGCGCAGAACGCGCTCGAGA
>DASYIJ010000282.1:0-49615 GCA_035997675.1 Solirubrobacteraceae bacterium | reverse complement strand
GCCTACAACCACGCCGACTGGTACGTCCAATCGGTCATCCTCCGCGCCAAGCTCATCGGCGGCATGCCCGCCGACCTCGTCGGCTCACTCACCGGCCTCACCGAAGGCCACTTCCCCGTCGCCGCCCGCGCCACCTACGCCGACGACCTCAACGAGGCGACCGCGACGCGCCGGGTCCACAGCGGCAACGCGGCGGTTCCGGTGAACTCGAACGCCAACCGTCGCGCCATCAACATCTTCTCGCGCGCCGGGGCGCCCGTGATCGCCGTCAACGACGGCGTGATCCGCAAGGTCGGGCGCAGCAGCGCGCTCGGCAACTACGTCGTGCTCGAGGACGCCTACGGCAACCAGTACACCTACGCGCACCTCGGCAAGATCGCGCCCTCCTACCCATCCCCGAAGGCCGCGCAGCAGCAGCCCACCGCGCAGCAGCTCAAGGCCGAGCTCGAGATGCCCCCGCGCGACCCCGCCCCGACGAATGCGGCCAGCGCCGGCCAGCAGCAGCGCGCCACGACGACGTCCGCCTCCCGCGGCAAGGCCGCCGGCCCGGCGCGCGCGACGGTCCTCCCGAGCAAGGAGCGGCTGTTCGCGAATCCCGGCCGCAGCAACGCCTACCAGGCGGGCGGCAACCAGCAGCTGCTCGGCACCGGCTCCCCGGTGGCCGGCTACACCACCTTCGACGACTACGCGTCGAAGGTCCTCGGCCTGAGCCGCTCGCAAGTCGAGTTCCGCGCGCTGAAGCCGGGCGCCCAGGTGATCGCCGGCACGATCATCGGGCGCGTCGACAAGACCGACGCCACGCTCGCGCCCCACGTCACCTTCTCGATCAAGCCCGCGGGCCGCGGTGCCCCGCAGATCGACCCCAAGCCAATCCTCGACGGCTGGAAGCTGCTCGAGGCCACGGCCATCTACCGCGCATCGGGCAAGAACCCCTTCTGGGGCCGCGACGCGAAGAACCCCTCGATCGGCCAGATCCTGCTGATGTCGAAGACTCAGCTCGAGCAGCGGGTGCTCAACGACCCGCGCGTGGAGATCTACGACTGCGGACGCCGGGACGTCCAGTCGCACATCATCGACCGGCGGGTCCTGGCGATGCTCGAGTTCCTCGCCGGCTCCGGGCTGAAGCCCTACGTCTCCACGCTGAAGTGCGGCCACAGCTACTACATCGCCGGCGGCGGCATGGTGTCCGAGCACACCTACGGCGACGCGGCCGACATCGCGAAGATCAACGGCATCCCGATCGTCGGCCACCAGGGCTCGGGCTCCATCACCGACATCACCGTGCGGCGGCTGCTGACGCTTCAGGGCACGATGCAGCCCAACCAGATCATCACGCTGATGAACTACCCGGGCGTGCCGTACGCCTGGGCCCAGGGCGACCATGCCGACCACATCCACGTCGGCTTCCAACCGCTCTTCGGCGACAGCGCCAAGCTCCAACAGCACTACAACTCGGTGCTCAAGCCGGACCAGTGGGTCAAGCTCATCGACCGGCTCAACCAGATCAACAACCCAGTCGTCCCCACCAAGCCGTCGAAGTACGCCCTCGGGGGCTAGACCCTCCGGCCGTCTAGGCTCACCCTGCGGTGAGCGATCCCGAGCGCCTCTTCTCCTTCGTCCAGTTCGAGTTCCCGCGCGAGCTCGGGCCGGCGGACGGCCGCTACGTGGTGCGCGAGGAGACGGGCACCGAGGCCAGCCACGTGCTGGTGCTGCGGACGGTCGGAGCCCCCGAGCGCCGCCGGCTCGCCCGTCGCCGCCCGCGGCCGGCCGAGCCCGAGCCCGAGCCCGAACCGGTGCCGACGGCGCGTGCGACCGTCATCGTCGCCCTGGCGCACGAAGACGAGGCCTCGGCCGACGGCTGGCTTGCCGGCGCGCGGCGCGAGCCCGACCCCGTGGTCGCCGGGGCCCTGGGCGTGCTCAATCGCGCGCTCCACGCCCATGCGGTGGCCAGCGCGGACCCGCTGTCCGTCGAGGTCCGCCGCGAGCATGCGCTGGTGGCGCGGCTGGGCTGGGGCCGCGGCGAACAGGTCGCGGACGGCCGCTGGGCGGAGGCCGTCGAGATCCCGTTCCGGCCGCCCAAGCGCCGCCGCGCCGACGCGCTGCGCCCCCAGGAGCGCCTCGCCGCGCTGCTCGGGGGACGCGACCGCCCGCTGGCCGCCGAGTCGCTTGCCCTGCGCGCCCGCCTCGACCTCGACCACGGCCGCGACCGCGAGGCGGCGCTGCAGCTCCGCGTGGCGCTGGAGGCGGGCATCGCCGAGCTCGAGGACGCGGCCTCCGGCGGCGAGCTCGAGAAGCGCCTCGGCGAACTGCGCGAGCAGCGCGATGCGGTGGGCGCCGCCGCCAACGCCGCCCTCCGGGGGCCGCTCGACGACGGCGAACGCGAGGCGGTCGCGCACGCCCTCGGCCGGCTCGAGGGCGCATTGCGAGCGCGCGCGCTGGCCGCGCTCGACGCCCCCCGGTGAGGGGGCTGCGGCGGTGAGCGCCGCGGGTGGCTAAGATCGCGCGCCCGTGGCCAAGACCGTCTTCATCACGGGTGCCAGCTCGGGGATCGGGAGAGCGCTGGCACTCGAGCTCGCCCGCCGGGGATACGACCTTTTCCTGACCGCCAGGCGCCTGGACCAGCTGGAGGAGGTCCGGGCCGAAATCGCGGCCGAGAGTTCGTCACGGAGGGTCGAGGTGCGTGCATTGGACGTGACCGACGATGCCGATGTCGCGACCGCCCTCGGCGAGGCGGCGGAGAAGCTGGGGCGCTGCGACATCGTGGTCGCCAATGCCGGCCTGGGGAATTCCGGGCGGATCGGCGAGGGGAACCTGGAGCGAAACCGCTCGATCGTCGAGACCAACGTGATCGGTTTGATGGCGACCGTCGACGCCGCGGTGGCCCTCTTCCGACGCCAGGGCGGCGGCCAGATCGTCGGCGTGTCGTCCGTGGCGGGTGTGCGGGGATTACCCGGCTCGGGCTCCTACAGCGCGTCCAAGGCCGCGGTCGCCGTGTACCTCGATTCCGTTCGCGCGGAAACCCATGGGGAACCGATCACGGTCACCACCATCGCGCCGGGCTACATCGACACGCCGCTCAACCAGGACATGAAGAGCCGGCCATTCCTGATCGACGTCGACAAGGGCGCGCGGATCACGGCCGACCTGATCGAGCGCGGTGTGGGGCACGCGACGGTCCCGCGCCTCCCGTGGACCCTGATCACGCCGCTGCTGCGAGTGCTCCCCACCTCGTGGCTGGCGCGGAGCGTGCCCGAGCGCGACAGCGCGACGAGGACCTGAGCCCCGGCGCCCACCTCGACGCGCGCGGCCCTAGGCGGCCGCGGCCGCAGCCGCGCCGCGGTATCCCCAGAGCGTCTTCGCCTCGCTCAGCGTGAGGCGGTGCCAATCGCCGGCCTCGGGATCCCAGACGTCGATGGTCACGTCGACGACGCTGCGGACGTCCTCGAGCGTTGCGACGGCGGTGCGGGCATCGGCGTCTTCGGCCAGCACCTGGCGAGTCATGATGTCGACGATCCGGAAGCGGTAGGGCTCGCGCGGCTCCGGCGGCTCGGGCTCAGGCGCGTCGGCCTTCGGACGCGGGATGCGCAGCATGCGCCGCTCCGGGGGTGCCGGCTTCTCCAGCACCTTCTCCAGCGGGACCATGTTGGCCCCGGTGCCCTTCGTCTCCGTGTCGAGTACCCAGATCTTCGCCATCGCCCTTCAATTCTAGGCGTGGCGGAGCCGAGCGCCGGGGCCTACAGCGCGGCGATGAGCGCCTGCAGCTCCGCCTCGACGTCGCCGTCGAGCTTCACCGCGGCGTCGGAGTCGTACGGCGTCGGGCCCTGCGTCACGATCGCCACGCTCGCGCCGGTCTGCAGCGCGATCGAGGGGAGCTGCGCCACCGGGTAGACCTCGAGCGAGGAGCCGACGCACAGGAGCAGGTCGGCGTCGACGGTCAGGCGCTGCGCGCGCTGCATCGCGTCCTCGGGAAGCATCTCGCCGAAGAGCACCACATCGGGCTTGAGCGGCCGGCCGCACTCGCAGCGCGGAACGCCGTCGGCGTCCGCGTCCAGGCGCTCGCGGACGTCGTCGAGCTCGAACCGGGCGCGGCAGTCCAGACATGAGGAGGTCGCGATCGTCCCGTGCACCTCGATGAGCTCCTCGGTGCCCGCCCGCCGGTGCAGCTGGTCGATGTTCTGCGTGATGACGGCGTCGAGCAGGCCGCGGCGCTCGAGCTCGACGAGCGCCGCGTGCGCGCCGTTCGGCCGCTTGTCGCGCAGAGACGCGAAGCGCCGGCCGTAGAAGCTCCAGAAGCGCGCCGGGTCGGAGCGGAACGCGTCGATGTGGGCGACCTCCATCGGGTCGACGTTCTCCCAGATCCCGGTTCCGGGCGAGCGGAAGTCGGGGATGCCCGACGGCACGGAGATCCCAGCGCCGGTCAGGGCGACGACCGAACCGGCCGAGCGGACGAGCTCGGCCAGCTCCGTCACGTCCTGCCGCTGCGCTACCGACCCTGCCACTTGGGACTGCGCTTCTGCAGGAAGGCGCCGATGCCCTCGCGGGCGTCCTCGGAGCCGAAGACCTTGGCGAAGCCCACCTTCTCCGCCTCGATGCCCTCGTCGAGGTCGCCATCGTGCGATACGCGCTTGATCTGCTCGACCGCCAGCGGGGCCTGGCCGCCGAGCTTGCGGGCCCACTGCAGTGCGGTGTCGAACAGCTCGTGGTCCGCCACCACGCGATTCGCCAGGCCGAATTCGTAGGCCTCGTCGGCCGAGATCGCGTCGCCGACGAGGTTCATCTCCAGCGCCTTCGCCGGACCGACCAGGCGCGGCAGTCGCTGCGTGCCGCCGAAGCCCGGGATGATCCCGAGGTTGATCTCCGGCTGGCCGAAGGTGGCCGACTCCGCCGCGATCCGCACGTCGCAGGCCATCGCCAGCTCGCAGCCGCCGCCGAACGCCAGCCCGTTGATGGCGGCGATCGTGGCGGTGCCGGACAAGCCGAACGAGCGCAGGAGCGCGTGGCCGGTGTCGAGCAGCTCCCGCCCGCCGGCCTCGTCCATCTTCGTGAACGCCTTAATGTCCGCGCCGGCGCAGTAGAGCATCGGGTTCGCCGAGGCGATGACGAGCGCGTGGAGATTCTCCGCGCCGTCCACGTGCTCCCAGATCTTCGCCAGCGCGCCGATCACGTCCGGCGAGATCGAGTTGGCCGGAGGGTTGTCGAGCCACGCGATCGCGATTCCGTCGCGCGTCTCGAGCTTCACGGGCCCCTCGTCCCAACCCGAGTCGGGTCGGGGATAGGGAAAGAAGCCCTGCCCGGTCTTCTTGCCCAGGCGGCCCTGGGCGACCAGGCGCCGGAGGATCAGCGGCGGCGCGTAGTGCTCGCCCCATTCGGCCTCGGCCCGATCCAGCGCGGACAGGACATCGTCCAGGCCCTGGTCGTCGGCGCGGGCGAACGGCCCCGGCAGGATCCCGAACCCGGTCATCATCGCCAGGTCGATGTCGCGGATCGTGGCGACGCCCTCCTCGAGGACGAGACAGGACTCGACGAAGGCCTTGAGGCCGAACCGCTCGACCAGCGTGGCGGCGTCGGTCTGGGTGTCAGCTGCCGTGCTCATAGAACCCCTTCCCGGTCTTCTGGCCGAGGTCGCCGGCGGCCACCAGCTCCTCCATGCCCTTGTGCACGTAGAACCGGTCGCCGTAGGAGTCGCGCAAGTGCTGGGCGACCTTCAGCACCGTGTCGAGGCCGAGCATGTCGGTGAGGAAGAACGGGCCCATGGGTAGGGCGCCCGACTCCTGCACGAGCTTGTCGACCTCCTCGGTCGTCAGGCCCTCCTCCTCCTGGACGCGCCAGATCTCCGAGATGGCGGAGTTGGCGATCCGGTTCCCGACGAAGCCCGGCACCTCGCCGCAGCGGATCGGCATCTTGCGGATCGCCTGGGCGAAGTTGGCCGTCGCCTGCATGGTCTCGGGCGAGGTGTCGTCGCCCTCGATCACCTCGATCAGGCGCATCATCGACGCGGGATAGAAGAAGTGAAAGCCGACGACCTGCTCGGGACGACTGGTGGCGTCGCCCATCTCCGAGATCGACAGCGACGAGGTGTTGGACGCGAGGATCGCGTGGCCCGGCGTGACGGCGTCGAGCTCGGCGAACACCGCCTGCTTGACCTCCATCTTCTCGGGCACGGCCTCGACGACGAAGTCCACGTCGCCGAATTGCTCGCCGTATTCCGTGGTGCCGTGGATGCGGCCGAGCAGCGCCTCGGTCTGCTCGTCGGCCTGCTCCTGGGTGAGCTTCTCCTTCTTGACCAGGCGGCCCATCTGGCCCTGGGTGACCTCGCGGGCCTTGTCCAGGCCCTGGTCGACGAACTTCTGGTCGACGTCCTTGAGCACGACGGGGATGTCGGCTGCCGCGATCACCTGCGCGATCTCGCCTCCCATCGTGCCGGCGCCGACGACGGCGGCTTTGAACACGAACATGGGTGTCTGGGGATCCTTTGACTCGAGAAGGCGGGGACCCGCCCCGCCCGGGCGCGGAAGGCTATCGCGATCGCCGCGGCGGCGGGGCGGCTACCGCAGCTCGGCGGCGGCCTCGAGCTCGCGCGCGAAGCGGACCAGCGTCCGGCGCAGCGAGTCGCGCATGGCGCGTCCGATGAAGAACAGGTCGGCGAGCGCCCGCAGCGGGCCACCCTGCTTGAGCGTGTAGTCCAGCGAGAGCGTCACGCCCACGCCGCCCTCGAGCGCCGTGAACGCCACGACCTGGGTGCCGCGCACGCGGGGGTCCTCGACCTCGGCGGTCTGGCCGTCACCGGAGATCTGGGCCGTGACGTGTTCGACGACGCGACCGCGCCCCGCCGGCGTCGAGTCCCAGACCAACGTCCCACCGGCGGCCGGCCATTCCTCGACGCGCACCACGCGGGCAAAGCCGTCGACGAACGTGGGCCAGCGCTGGAGGTCGTACCACAGCGCCTCGGCGTCCTCGACGCTCCCGGCAACTTCGATCGCGGCTCGCGCGCGGCCCATCGCGCGGCATTATCGCGAGGCCGGTGACAACGACGAGGGCCGCCTCGCCGGGCGGCCCTCATCAACACTCGCCTGTCGGCGCCAACCCTACGCGGCGGCCGGCTCCTTCTGCGGCTCCTCCGCACGGCGGGGGAGCAGCGTCTCGCGCGCGATGACCAGCCGCTGAATCTGCGAGGTGCCCTCGTAGAGCTGCATGATCTTCGCGTCGCGCATGAGCTTCTCGACCGGGTACTCCTTGATGAAGCCGTACCCGCCGTAGACCTGCACGGCGTCGGTTGCGACCTCCATCGCGGTGTCCGCGGCGAACCGCTTCGCGTGGGAGGACTCGAGCGTGTTGCGCTTGCCCTCGTCGAGCAGCACCGCCGAGTTCCAGACGCCGAGGCGGCCCAGATGCACCTTGGTCGCCATGTCGGCGATCATGAACTGGATCGCCTGGTGCATCGCGATCGGCACGCCGAACTGGACGCGCTCCTTGGAGTATTCGGTGGCGAACTCGAAGGCCGCGCGCGCGATGCCGACGGCCATCGCGGCCACACCGGGGCGCGTGCGGTCCAGCGTCTGCATGGCGAGCTTGAACCCGTGGTTCTCCTCGCCCAGCAGGTTGTCCTCGGGCACCTCGATGTCGTTGAAGCTGACGGTCGCGGTGTTCGAGGCCCGCTGACCCATCTTGTCTTCCTTCTTGTCGACGGTCACGCCCCAGTCGCGCTCGACCACGAAGGCGGAGATGCCGCGGTGGCCGGCGTCCTTGTCGGTCTTGGCGTAGACCGTGTACCAGTCGGCGTAGCCGCCGTTGGTGATGAAGCACTTCGAGCCGTTGAGGATGTACTTGTCACCCTGCTTGACGGCGGTCGTGCGCATGCCGGATACGTCGGACCCGGCATCGGGCTCGGTGAGACAGAACGAGGCGAGCTTGAAGTCCTCGGCCAGCATCCCGAGGTACTTCTTCTTCACCTCGTCGGACCCGCCGAGCTGGACCGGCGCGGAGGCCAGGCCGTTGCAGGCGATCGAGGTGCCGATGCCGCTACAGCCCCAGCCCAGCTCCTCCTCGATCAGCGTGCCGTCGAGGAACGACGCGCCCGGGCCGCCGTACTGCTCCTCGATGTGGCTGTTCATCAGCCCGAGCTCCCAGGCCTTGCGCAACACTTCCTCGGGCCACGTTCCGTCCTTGTCGTACTCCCAGGCGACGGGCCGCATCTCCTTCTCGGCGAAGTCGTGCGCCATCTCCCGCAGCGCCTTCTGCTCATCGGTCAGCGTGAAATCGACCACTGTGGATGTCTCCTTCTGAGGGGCGCGGACAGAGAGTCGACGGCCCGCGCAGCAAGCAGATTGACTAGTCAGTCAACTTTCTGAATACAAGCGTAGCGGAGCCATCGCAGGGGGACAACCACCAAGCTGACCGCTATGTCGTAACAGACGTCACGAACGAGCGAGAATCAGCACGACAGCGACGATCGAGCCGATCAGGACGATCGCCGTCACGAGGGCGAGGGCGTACTGCTCCTCGAACAGCACGGGCCGGCGCGGCGCAAGCGATCTCCGACGGAAGCGTCGCCACATACGGCACAATCGTAGTCGTGGCCGCGATCTTCGCCTCCTCCGTGCAGGACTCGTTCTGGACGGTTCTGCTCGTGGTGGTGATCGGTGCCGCCGTCGTGGCGGTGTTCACCTTCGTGGGCACCGGAAAGCTCTACGAGCAGATCGGCCGCGGCGGGTTGTCGCTGCGGGAGGACGACGACGGGCGCGGGGGCACGATCGGTGGCGGGCCGCCCAGTGCCGCGGTCGCCGCCGGCGAGCGCGACGACGAGATCCGCCAGCTCCTCAACGCGCGCAACGAGCGCCGCGTCAGGCGCGGCGAGGCGCCCGTCGACGTGGAGGCGGAGCTCAAGCGCCTGACCGCCCCGGCGGTCGACATCGATCCCGCCCTGCGGGACGAGATCCGCCAGCTCGTCGTGGCCCGCAACGAGCGGCGAGCCCGGGCCGGCAAGGAGCCATTGGACGTGGATGCCGAAGTCGAGCGTCAGGTACGCGAGCTGAGCGGGTAGGCTGGGCGCATGGCGGACCCGCGCAAGTTCGAGCTGGAGGATCTCCTGGTCCGGCCGGGCACGTACTTCAACCCGCAGACCGAGGTGCTGATCGTCGTCGACGACTCGCCGGAGATGGGTGCCGAGGTGTTCAACATGGAGGAGTTCGAGGGGGCCGAGTGGGTCCTGATCTCCGACGACGCCCCGTTGGACGAGAACCGGCGCGACGAGATGCTCGAGCGGTTCCAGGTCCACTACCACCCCGGCGGCGCCGAGTCGATCACCGAGAACGGCGACGAGCCCGACGACGAGCTCGAAGAGGACCACCAGGAGGTCGGCCGCGAGGACTAGCCCCGCGGGCGCGCGAAGAACCGCGCCCCGCACGGCTACCGCGAAGCGGTGCTAACGGCCCGAAACAGCGGAGGGCCTGCTGTTTGCAGGCCCGGAGCTGTGCGGGCGGGAGGGCGGCGAAGCCGCCCGGTCACCCGGCCGAGGCAGGCGAAGGCTCGTTGTCTACGAGCCGGAGCCAGCGCGGCAAAGTCGAAGCCAAGAGGGCGGCGAAGCCGCCCGGTCACCGCGGCCCGGTCGGCCCCGGCCGTGCCGTTACTGCGTGCCGCACCGCTACTGCGTGGCGAAGAAGAACGCCAGCGCGAGCACGAGGTAGACGGCCAGCAGCTGTAAGCCCTCGTACCAGGTCGATTCGCCCTCGTTCGTGACCTGGTTGGCGATGATCACCGCGAGGATGAGCGCTCCGAGCTCGAATCCGTTGAATACCAGGGGCATCGGGTTGGGGCCGATCACGAACGACAGGAGCACGAGCAGGGGGGCGACGAACAGTGCGATCTGGGCGCTCGAACCGATCGCGATGTTGACCGCCAGGTCCATCTTGTCCTTGGTGGCCACGAGCACCGCGACCCAGTGCTCGGCGGCGTTGCCGACGATCGCGATCACGATCGCGCCGATGAAGAATTCGCTCAGCCCGATGTCCTTCGCCGTGGCCGAGATCGAGCCGACCAGGAGCTCGGACATGACCCCCACGAGGACGCCCGCGAAGGCGAGCGCCCCGACCGAGCGGCGAACGGACCAGGGATCACCGCCCTCATCCAGGGCCTGCGGCGGGTTGAACAGCTCGCGGTGCGTCCGCAGCGAGAAGATCAGACCGGCGACGTAGGAGATCATCAGCACGATGGCGACCGCCAGCGAGAGCTGCTCGACGGTGGAGCCGTAGTCGACCCGCTCCGAGCCCGGCCATGGCAGGCCGGGGCCGCGGATCAGCACGAAGATCGCCGGCATGACCATCGCGGTGACCGCGAGCAGGAGCATCGAGGACTGCGCGCTCGCGGCGGTGCGGTTGAACTTCTGGCGCCCGGAGCGGCTCACCTTGAGGCCCCCGACGAACATCGAGGCGCCGAGCACGAGCAGCGTGTTGCCCAGGATCGACCCGATCAGGGACGCCTTGACCACCTCGTGGAGCCCCTCGCCCAGCGCGAACAGCGCGATGATCAGCTCGGGCGCGTTGCCGAACGTGACGTTGAGCAGGCCGCCGATCCCCGGTCCGGAGCGGTCGGCCAGCTCCTCGGTCGCGCGGCCCATGAGCGCAGCCGTCGGGATGACCCCCAAGGCCGACGCGAAGAACACGAACGCGGGCTGGGCGCCGGCCACCTCGAGCACGGCCGCGATCACGATGAACGGCGCGAGCAGGTAGGGCCAGCCCTCCCCGCTGCGCAGGAAGGGCCCCAGGCCCCGCGACGGCGCGGTGGTGCTCACCGCGCGATGCTATCTAGCCGCCGGGCGTGAGGAGCTTGGCGCAGCCCTGCGCCTTGGCCACGTCACTGCCCGCCTGCTGCACGCACTGGGCATAGGCCTGGATCTTCGCGCTGGAGCCGCTCGTCGCGCCGGTGCCGCCGGTCGACCCGGTGGAGCCGGTGCCCCCGGTGGAGCCGGTGGCGCCGGCACCGCCGCTCAGGGCCCCGAGCGCTCCGAGGCCGCTCAGCGCGCTGGACAGCTGGGAGAACGGCTTGGCGTTGGCCGGGGCGGTGATCGTCTGGGGCTGGTTGAGGTTGGCGATCTTGACGTCGAGCGTGATCTGGCCGCCCTTGATCCCGTTGGCCCGCTGCTGCGAGGACTGCGGCACCTTGAACTTGAGGTCGATCGTGATCCGGCGCAGGGTCTTGTCGCTCTTGCCCGTGTAGACGTCGAGCTTCGGATCCTGGATCGCGTCCTGAACCTTCTTCTTCTGCGCCGCGGTCAGCGTGGTCGGAAGCCGTTGGGTCTGCGTGACGCCGAGCGAGCCGGCCTTGGTAAGCAGCTGGCTGATGCCGTCGAGCAGCTTGGAGACGTCGACACCGGACGCGATGTGGATCGTGGTCGTTCCCGAGACGTCCGCGTCGCCCTTGTTCTGCGGGCTCTGGAGCCAGTCCTTGGGGTTCACCCCGAGAGAGGAGAACGACGGGTTCTGCTTCGTGCCGTTCTGCTGCGCCTGGGACCGCTGGAAGCCCTGCTTGAACGAGTTGAACACCTGGTCGGACACCGCGTACGTGTTGCCCTGGAGCTTGATGAAGCCCTTGTCGCCGGTCGAGATCGCGCCGGCGGTGAAGTTCTGGCCCTGGGCGCCGATCTTGAGGTCGAAGTCGAACTTCGGGATCTGGTTGGTCCCCCGGCTCTGGAACGGGCCGGTGAGGCTCACGCTGATGGGGCCGTTGACGTTCTTCGCGCCGTCCGCGTTGACCGTGAGCGACAGGTCGAGCTTGCCGCTGGTGACCTTCTTGGCGCTGCTGAACGTCTGCTGCAGCACCTTCTGCGGATCCTCGCCCCCACCGCCGCCGCAGCCGGCGACGAGCATGACCGGAAGGGCCAGGAGGGCGACAAGAAGCAGAGACGACCGAATCGGTGAGCGCACGGATGTGTTCCTTTGGCTGTCTTGCAGGGAGGATTGCAATCAACGAAGCGAGCGGTGCGCGAGCGTAGCATCCCCGCGATGCGCCTGAATCACTCTGCGATGCGCGGGTTTCTTGCCGTCCTCGCCCTGCTTGTAGTGCCCGCGCCGGCGTTCGCCGGGCGCGTCCTCCAGCTCGATAAGAGCGGCCACCACGAGCGGGCCGTCAACGATCCGGCGGTGCCGGCCACCGACATGCCGCCTCCCCCGGGCGGGGTTCGCGCGGCGCGCGCCGCCCGGGCCCGCGCGGCCGCCCGCGCCGGGGTGACCCGCACCGTCCTGCGAGGGCTGATGACCTCCGGCCAGATCGACCAGGTCGAGTACCAGGACCGCCTGAAGGTCTACAACCAGGCCGTGTCCACCCGCAACGGGCTGAGCGGCAAGCGCCGCAACGAGCTTGGATGGGTGATCGGGAATACCGACGAGATCGCCCAGAAGGGCGCGCTGACGACCGCGCGTCTCGAGCCCGTCTTCCTCGTGCTGGCGAAGAACACGGAGTTCTGGCGCGACTCGCCGATCCCGGCGTCGGGCGACCGCGTCCAGTTCTACGGCAGCCAGCTGATCTTCCAGTACTACCCGGGCGAGGGCATGCAGCTGCAGCAGCTCGCGACCTGGGGCAAGGTCAACGCCGCGGTCAACGCGGGGTCGAAGAGCCTCGCGACCTACCGGCTCGACGAGCTGGTCCCGCTCGCCGTCAACCGCGACGGGGGCGTGGCGTGGGAGTACTACTTCCACTTCGGCGGGGGCAGCCCGCCGTGGACCAGCTCGCTGTCACAGGGCACCGCGATCCAGGCCCTCATCCACGCGTCCGCCCTGCTGCGCAACCGGTCCTACGCCTCGCTCGCGAACAGGAGCCTGCGCCAGTTCCAGCTCTCACCGCCGCGGGGAGTGCGCACACGCACCGGTCCCGGCCGCGCCTCCTACGTCATCTACTCCTTCGCGCCGCGCTACTTCGTGCTCAACGCGTTCATCCAGGCGCTCAACGGGCTGTACGACATGGGCAGCCCCAAGCTCGGCAAGAGCGCCAAGGCCCGGACCCTCTTCGCGATCGGCGACCGCGAGGCGCGCCGCGAGCTGCCGAAGTTCGACACCGGCCACTGGGCGCGCTACTCGCTGTCGGGCGAGATCTCCGACACCAGCTACATGGTGCTCCTGCGCGACTTCCTGCGCGGCCTGTGCCAGAGGGTCGGACCTTCGCCGTACTGCACGTACGCGGCGCGCTTCACCCGGTACCTGGGCGGCTGAGCTCCGCTTACATCGGCCGCGCCGGCTCCGGCTCGTAGACGACGAGCCTTCGCCTGCCTCGGCGGATGTGACCGGGCGGCTTCGCCGCCCTCCCGCCCTTCGGGCTCCGGGTCTGCAAACAGCAGACCCTCCGCCCGGGAGGGCAGTTGGTACCGCTTCGCGGTAGCCGCCGCAGGCCCTCCGCCCGAGAGGGCAGTCAGTACCGCTCTGCGGTAGCCGCCGTAGACTGGCGCGGTGACGCCACGAACCATCCTCTACACCGGCAAAGGAGGCGTCGGCAAGACGTCGGTCGCCGCGGCCACCGCCCGGCGCTGTGCCCAGGATGGGCTGCGCACGCTCGTGCTCTCGACCGACCCCGCGCACTCCCTGTCGGAGGCGCTCGAGGCCGAGCTGGGCGCCGAGCCGGCCCAGGTGAGCGATCGCCTGTGGGGCCAGGAGGTCCAGTCCCAGGAGGAGATGGAGCGCAACTGGTCCGCGATGCAGGGATGGCTCGGCGAGCTGCTCGTGGACCAGGGCGTGGACCGCATCAGCGCCGAGGAGCTCACGGTTCCGCCGGGTGCCGACGAGCTGTTCTCGCTGCTCGCGCTCAAGCGCCACCACGAGGCGGGTGAGTTCGACGTGCTCGTCGTGGACTGCGCACCCACCGGCGAGACCCTGCGGCTGCTTTCGTTCCCGGACGTCGCCCGCTGGTGGCTCGACAAGGTGTTTCCCTTCGAACGCCAGATCATGGCCGCGGCGCGCCCGATCGTCCGCAGCGTGCTCGACATGCCCATGCCCGGCTCGGCCGTGGTCGAGGAGGTGCGTGGTCTGGTGGGGAACCTGATCGCGATGAACGAGATCCTCCGTGACGGGCAGCGGGCCACGATCCGGCTCGTCATGAACCCCGACAAGATGGTGATCGGCGAGGCGATGCGGACGTTCACCTATCTGAACCTGTACGGGTACCTGACCGACGCCGTGGTGGTGAACCGCGTCTTCCCGGATGCGGTCGCGGGCACCTACTTCGGCGCCTGGCGCGACCGACAGCGCGAGCACCTGGAGCTCGTGTACTCCGCCTTCGCGCCGGTCCCGGTGCTGCTCGCCCCCTACTTCGAAGCCGAGGTCGCGGGGCCGGTGATGCTCGACCGCCTCGCCGACGCGCTGTACTCGGACGATCAGGCGGCCGCCGCGGTCCTGCACGAGTCGTTGTCGACTGAGCTGACCGTCAACGAGACCCGCGCGCAGGTTCGCCTGCAGATGCCGTTCGCGGACCGTGGGGACATCTCCCTGAAGAAGATCGGCCCCGAGCTTGTGGTCCGGGTCGACGGCCAGAAGCGCACTATCATGCTGCCCGCCGCGCTGGCGGCGTGGCGGCCGACCGAGGCCCGTCTCGCCGACGGCGCGCTCGTGGTGACCCTCGATGAAGCCGAACGATCCTCCACCGCAGACATCGGGTGACCCGTCGGGCCAGCCGCCCGAGGGCGGCGCCGGCGGTTCCGAGCCGGGGGACGACCCGCTCGACACGCTGCGCGACCGACTCCGCTCGACGCAGGACGCCGTCGAGCGACTGGCCGACGAGGCGGCCAACGCCGCGCGCGAGGCCTCGGCGGCCGGGCCCGAGGGGCCGCCCGGCGAAGGCAACCCGGGCCGTCCCCCGCGCAACGGCTACGCGGTGCCGGGCGGGGGCGCCACCGACCAGTCGACGCGCGAGCTGCAGGCGCTGGTGGGGCTGCTCGACGTCGTGCGGGGGTTGATCCCGCGCGAGCTGGCGGACCAGCTGACGGACCTCGTGCGCGAGCTGCTCCTGCTCGTTCGCGCCCTGATCGACTGGTACCTCGAGCGCCTGGAGCTGCGCCGCCGGCCCCAGGTCGAGGTCGAGGACATCCCGATCTCCTAGGCCGCGGACGCCACCTACAATGGCGCCCTTGCCCGACACGGCCCCACAGACCTGGGTGCTGACCGGTTCGCGGGAGAACTTCGCGGCCACCCGGGACCACGGTTTTGAGGTGATCGGCCTGAAGGAGCGCCGGCGGGCCTTCGCCGAGCAGATCGTCCCGGGCGATCGCATCGTCCTCTACGTCACGAAGGTCATGGCCTTCGGCGCGTCGATACGCGTGACCGGCGAGCTGTTCGAGGACCGCACGAAGGTCTGGCCCGGGAAGCCGGGCAAGGTCGACCCCTACCCGTGGCGCTTCCCCACCGAGCCCGAGCTGGTGCTCGAGGAGGACGAGTGGGTACCGGCCGTGGAGCTGGTGGACGAGCTCGAGCACATCCGCAAGTGGCCGCGCGAGCATTGGAAGCTTGCCTTCCAGGGCCAGATCCGTGCCGTCTCCGAGCCGGACGGTGACGCGCTGCTCGAGCACCTGCGCGCGGCGGCGAGCGTAAGCGCATGACCACCCCGCAGCTTGACGTCAACGATCCCGACCGGCAGCCGCCCAAGCGTGCCGCCGACCCGAACCGCCCAGGTGTGGCGCGGAGGATCGGGGGCGCCTGGCGCACGCTCGGCGGCGACCAGCGACTTGCCGCCGGCGCCTCGGTGGCGCTCTTCGTGTGCCTGTTCCTGCCCTGGTACTCGACCAGCCCGACGGTCGTGCCCGCGCACAAGCAGGCGGCGTCGCTGTCGCACAGCGGTCTATCCACCTTCGGTTGGGTCGAGGCGGCGGTGCTGCTCGTGGCGGTCGCCGTGCTGTTCCTCCTGTTCGCGCGCGCCGAGCGCCGCGCCTTCCATCTCCCGGGCGGTGACGGCGGCGTGATCACCGCCGCCGGGGCGTGGGTGATCTTCCTCGTCCTGTGGCGGTTCTTCGACCGGCCCAGCTTTGGCACGGGCGTGGCCGTGGGCCTGCAGTGGGGCATCTTCGTCACCCTCGCGGCGGGCGCCGTGCTGGCCTACGCCGGGACGCGGGTGCGCCACTCCCAGCGCCCCGAGCCGCCGCTCGAGCGGGCGGCCGAGCCCCGGCCCGCGGCGGGCGCCCCCGGGACCGTGGCCACGCGGCCGCTGGACGACGTGGCCCTGCGCCCGCCGGAGGACGCCACCGCCGCGACCCGCGTCCATCGCGGCGAGCCCGCGCCGGACGACCCGACGACTGCGCTGCCGCGGCGCGGGGACGAGCGCTAAGCCCGCTCGCCCTCGGAGAGGGCGCGCTGAGGCTCGTCTACTGGAACTGGCCCGCGAATTGGAACGGGAGGATCACCGTGGCCGCGAAGATCATCAGCACGCCCACGCCCACCACCAGCCGCGAGCGCACCAGGTGGCCGAAGATGCCGACGATGAAGCCCAGCACCATCAGCGCGATGAACGAGCCCGGCTCCGGGCCTGCGCGGTAGTACTGGTCGATGATGTCCGCCAGCAGCATGCGCGGCCGAGTATCGCGGACGGACTAGCATTCGGCGTCGCATGGCAGTCGAGCCGACCTCCGTCACCGATGTCGCCGACGGACTGCGCGAGGTCGGATACCTGCCCGGGGAGTCGACGGCGCTGGTCTCCTATCTGGCGGCGAAGCTGGGCAAGCCCGTGCTCGTCGAGGGCCCGGCCGGTGTGGGCAAGACCGAGCTCGCCAAGGCGCTGAGCCGCTACCTGGACCGGGCGCTCGTGCGCCTGCAGTGCTACGAGGGCCTCGACGAGGCCAAGGCGCTGTACGAGTGGAACTACCGCAAGCAGCTCCTGCGGATCCAGGCCGAGGAGCGCGGCGCGGGATGGGAGTCCGTCCAGGAGGACATCTTCTCCGAGGACTTCCTGCTCGCCCGGCCGCTGATGACGGCGATCGCTTCCGACGAGCCGGTCGTGCTGCTGATCGACGAGATCGACAAGACCGACCAGGAGTTCGAGGCGATGCTGCTCGAGCTCCTCTCCGACTTCCAGATCTCGATTCCCGAGCTCGGACGCATCGACGCGCGCACCCAACCGGTCGTCGTGCTGACGTCCAACAACTCGCGCGAGCTCACCGAGGCGCTCAAGCGCCGCTGCCTGTACCTGTGGCTCGACTACCCCGAGGCCGAGCACGAGCTGGCGATCGTGCGGCTGCACACCCCCGAGCTGTCCGACACCGTGGCGCGCAAGCTCATCGAGCTCGTCCAGCAGGTGCGCGGCCTGGACCTCAAGAAGCCTCCGTCCATCGCCGAATCCATCGACTGGGCCCGTGCGCTGCTGCTGCTCGGCGCCGACGACATCGACGCCGACACGTTCCGCGACACGATGAGCATCATCGTCAAGCACCGCACGGATCTCGACACGGTCGCCGAGCGCGTCGGGGTCAAGCTCTCCGACGTCAATGCCCCCCTCTGAGTCCGGCGGGCTGCCCGGCCGGCTGCTCGGCTTCGCCGAGGAGCTGCGGGACGAGGGCCTCGCGATCGGGACGGCCGAGCTGCTGGACGCCTTCGCCGCCCTCGGCGAGGTCCCGTGGACGGACCGCGAGGACGTGCGCGAGGCGCTCGCCGCGACGCTCGCCAAGTCGCAGGAGGACCGGCGCGTGTTCGAGCTCGTGTTCGAGCGCTTCTTCTTCCGGGCGGCGGAGTCCGAGGCCCTGGACCGCGAGGTGCGCGAGGACGGGGGCGTGGGTGGCGCGGAGGGAGGCGAGGAGGCGGCGGCGCAGATCGACCTCGACGCCCTGCGCGAACAGATCGCGCAGGCGCTGCGCGACGGGTCGGAGAGCGCGATGCGCGACCTCGCCCGGCTCGCCATCGCCGCGTTCGGGCGCCAGGGCGAGGGCTCCGGCGTGATCGGCGTCGACGTGCAGCGGATCCGCCGGGCGCTCGGCCTGCGCTCGGAGCCCCAGCGCGATCTCCCCGAGGACGATCCGCGGCGCGAGGGCCTCCCGCGCGACGCGCTGCGCGCCTTCGAGGCCCACCTGCGCCGGGAGCTGGAGCGGGCGCTGATCGAGCGCACCCGGCGCCTGCCCTCGGCGCGCCCGTTGAACGAGCTCGACCGCGCACTGCCGAGCGGCCCGCTCCAGGACCTGGCCGCCGTCCATCGCATCGTCGCCCAGCTCAAGCGCCGGCTGGCCACGCAGGGCCACGAGGTGCGCGGGCACCGGCGCCACGCGCACGTCGACTTCCGCCGAACGATGCGGGCATCGCTGCAGACCGGCGGCGTCCCCATCGTGCTCAAGTACCGGCCGCGGCGGCCGCGGCGGCCGGAGATCTACGTGCTGTGCGACGTGTCCACCAGCGTCACGTCGGCGTCGGTGTTCTTCCTGTCGGTGCTGCACGCGCTGCACGATTCGTTCCGCAAGCTGCGGTCGTTCGTGTTCATCGAGCGCGTGTCCGAGGTCACCGAGATCTTCGAGCGCGAGCGCAACTTCAAGGCCGTCAGCGAGGCGATCGGCCGCGACGCCGGGGTGGCCGACGTGTCGGGCTACACCGACTACGGCCGGGTGTGGGAGGAGTTCCTCACGCTCGTGGAGGACGACCTGCACCCTCGCGCGACCGTGATCGTCCTCGGCGACGCGCGGACGAACGGGCGCGACCCGCGTGCCGACGTGTTCGCCGCCGTCACCGAGAAGGCCGGGCGCACGCTTTGGCTCAACCCCGAGCCGCGCCTGTACTGGAACTACGGCGACTCGGTCATCGCGGCCTACGAGCAGTACTGCCAGGCGTTCGAGTGCTGGACCGTCGGCCAGCTCGAGGACTTCGTCAAGGCGCTCACGCGCCCGGCCGTCACCGCCTGATCAGCCGCCGCGCGCGGCGGCGACCGCGGCCTGGCCGTAGGCCACGCCCCCATCGTTCGGTGGCACCTTCTCGGGCACGAGCACGCGCAGGCCCGCCTCGACCAGCATCGCGGACGTGCGCTCGAGCAGCCGCCGGTTCTGGAACACGCCCCCCGACAGCACGACGGTCGCGACCCCGTGCTCGGCGGCGGCGCGCGCGCAGGCCACCGCCGTGGCCTCCGCCACACCGGCATGGAAGCGCGCGGACACCACCGGTACCGGCGTCCCGCGGGAGATGTCGTCGACCACCGCCCGCACTGTGGCGCGCCCGTCGAGCACCCCGTCGGGCCCCACCGACATCGGGTAGGCCTCGGCCGAACCGGGCTCGGCGAGCGCCTCCAGCTCGACCGCGGCCTGGCCCTCGTAGTTGGCCCGCGCCCGCACCCCGCACAGGGCCGCGACCGCATCGAACAGGCGTCCCATGCTCGACGTCATGGGCGCCGAGAGGCCGCTGCGGGCCATCTCGGCGATCGCGCGCCAGCGCGCCGGCGCCACTCCTGCCGTCAGCGGCGCCGGCAGCGCTGGGTCCTCCTCGCCGATGGCGACGAGCCAGGCGCACGCCATCCGCCACGGCTCCCGGATCGCCTGATCGCCCCCGGGCATGCGAACCGTTTCGAGATGGCCGATGCGCTCGAAGCTCGCCAGGTCCCCCAGCATGAGCTCTCCCCCCCATACGGTCCCGTCGGTCCCGTAGCCCGTGCCGTCGTAGATCGCGCCGACCGCCGGGCCGCACTCGCCGTGCTCGGCCAGGCAGGCGGCCAGGTGGGCGTGGTGGTGCTGGACTCCCTCGAGGCGCACGTCAGGGCGATCGTGCGCGTACTTGCTCGAGAGGTACTCGGGATGGAGGTCGTGGGCGACGACCGCGGGCGCGACGGCGAACAGGCGCTGGAAGTGCTCGACGCCCTCGGTGAACGAGCGCAGGGTCTCCCAGGTGCGCAGGTCGCCGATGTGGTGGCCGACCCACGCCCGCCGGCCCTTGGCCACGCAGAACGTGCTCTTCAGCTCGGCGCCGCAGGCGAGGATGTGGGCGGAGGCCGGCAATGGCAGGTCGAGGCTCGCGGGCACGTGGCCGCGCGAGCGGCGCAGCAGGAACGGACGCCGGCGGGTGCCGACGGCAACGGTGCGCGCCACGGAGTCGTCGGTGCGCATGTGGATCGGCCGGTCGTGCACGAGGAACAGATCCGCGATCCCGCCCACCCGCTCCCGCGCGTCGTCGTCGCGGTAGGCGATGGGCTCGTCGGAGACGTTGCCGCTCGTCATCACGAGCGCCGTACCGGCGTCGGCGAGCAGCACGTGGTGCAGCGGCGAGTAGGGCAGCATCACGCCCAGGTCGGAGGACCGCGGCGCGACCGCGGAGGCCACCGGCGCGCCGGGCCGCCGGGGAGCGAGCACGATCGGGCGGGCCGGCGCGGCCAGCAACGCCACGTCCTCGGGCGCGAGCGCGACCAGCTCGCCGGCCCCGGCTACATCCCCCGCCATGAGGGCGAACGGCTTGTCCTCGCGGTGCTTGCGGGCGCGCAGCGACGCCACGGCGGCCTCGTCGTCCGCCCGGCAGGCGAGGTGGTAGCCGCCGAGGCCCTTGACGGCCACGATCGCTCCGGCCCGCAGCGCCGCGGCGGTCGCCGCCACGGCGTCGGGCGCGCCGTCGAGCGCAGCGGCGGCGCCGGCCGCATCCATCAGCCGGACGGACGGGCCGCAGGCGGGGCACGCGTTCGGCTGGGCGTGGAAGCGCCGGTCCGCGGGGTCCTCGTATTCCGCACGGCACGCCTCGCACATCTCGAACCCGGCCATGGTCGTCAGCGGCCGGTCGTAGGGCACGCCCCGGACGATCGTGAAGCGCGGCCCGCAGTTCGTGCAGTTCACGAACGGGTAGCGGAAGCGGCGGTCCGCGGGATCGAAGAGCTCGGCCAGGCAGTCCGGGCAGGTCGCCGTGTCCGGCGAGACGAGCGCCAGCGGCTCCCCGGCCTCGGGGCTCGGGCGGATCGCGAAGTCGCGCTCGCCGGTCGTCGGGCGCTCCTCCGCCAGGACGCGCTCGACGACGGCGAGCGGCGGAGCCTCCGGCCCGAGCCGCGCGAGGAACGCCTCGACCGCGGGCGCCTCGCCCTCCACCTCGAGCAGAACGCCCCGAGTGTCGTTGAGCACCCATCCGCCGAGCTCGAGCTCGTGCACGAGCCGGTACACGTACGGGCGGAAGCCGACGCCCTGCACCGTGCCCTCGACGCGGGCCCGCACGCGCCGTCGGGGGGCCGTGCTCGGGATGGGGGCCCGAGCGACCCCGCTGGTGTTCACGGTCGCTCCCCCGGCGCGACCAGCTCGACCAACTCGCGCAGGGCGTGGTACGCCCCGGCCTGAGCCTCCTGAATGCGGGGGATGTGCTGCGAGCGCGTCACCACCACGTGGTCGGCCAGCGCATCCGATGCCACCTGTCCGCCGTCGTAGCCGACCATCGCCACGGTGGTCATGCCCCGGGCCCGCGCCTCGGCCAGCGCCGCGATCACGTTCTCGGAGTTGCCGCTGGTGGACAGCGCCAGCAGCACGTCGCCCGCGCGGCCGTAGGCGATGATCTGGCGGGAGAAGATGGCCGCCGGGCCGATGTCGTTGGCGATCGCCGTGAGGATGGACGGATCCTCGGTGAGGTCGAGCGAGCGGCGCGCCGGCCAGCCCTGCGGCGCCGCGCGGAAGTCGGCGACGGCGTCCATGGCGTCGGTGGCCGAGCCGCCGTTGCCGAGCGCGAGGATCTTGCCGCCGGCGTCGAGCGCGTCGCGCACCGCGGCGGCCGCGGCGAACAGGGTCTCGCGACCCTCGACGAGCGTCTGCTCGCGCAGCGTGCCGATCTCCTCGGCCTTCATCAGCACCGACGCGCGCACGTCGCCGATCACGGCCTCGAGGTCGCTCTCGCCCTCCGACAGGAACGGGTACAGGAAGCTCGACGCGCCGGGGTCGTGCTCGCGGCGGTCCGTGCGGCCCTCCAGCAGGCCGCGGTGCTCGAAGAACACGTGGACCAGCTCCCACAGCACGTGGTAGAGCGTCTCCACCAGCTCCTGGGCCACGAACGGATCGTCGCTCGGCGCGTCGAAGCGCCACTCCGCGTCCAGCCTTGCGAAGGCGACCGTGAGGCACCCCCGCTCGACGGCCGTCGCGAGCGCGGTCGCGACCTCGCCGCCGGGGTCGTCCTCGAACGCGAGCACGATGTCGTCGGGCTCGGTCACGAGCGCCGCCTGGAGCGGGAGTGGACCGCCCTCGCCCGCCAACCCGATCGCGGGCAGCGCGCGCTTGCCCACGATCACGGGATGCACGAACTCCACGGCGACATGGCGCACGTCCGAGCGGGCGGCCGGGGAACGCCCGAGCGCGACCAGCCGCCCGCCCCGCCCGAAGCGCTCGGCCATTCGGTGGCACAGCCGCGCGATGCGGTCCGCCTCGTCGGCGAAGAAGCGCCGGTTGGCTTCGCTGCGCGCCTCGACCAGGCCGTCGAGCCGGTCGCTCAAACGCGTGGCGCGCAGCGAGGAGGTCATACCGGTGCCCGCTCCCGCTCGGCGGCCGCCAGCCGCGCGAGCCAGTCGCGCAGCTCGTCCACGCCCTCGCCGGTTCGTGCGCTGACGAGCATCCGTTCCACGCCGGGATGCACGGCGTCGAGGTTGTAGAGGAACCGATCGAGATCGAAGTCGAGATGCTCGAGGAGGTCGAGCTTGTTGACGACGACCAGTTCGCAGGTGCGGAACATGAGCGGGTACTTCAGTGGCTTGTCCTCCCCCTCGGTGACCGAGGAGACCATCACTCGCACGTCCTCGCCGACCCGGAACTCGGCGGGGCACACGAGGTTGCCCACGTTCTCGATCACCAGCAGGTCGAGTTCGTCGAGCGCCAGCCCCGGCAGCGCCGAGCGCACCATGTTGGCGTCGAGGTGGCACTCGCCGCCGAAGCCCGGATCGGTGTTGAGCTGGGTCACGGGCACGTGCAGCGCCGCCAGCCGGTCGGCGTCCATGCTGCCCTGTACGTCTCCCTCGAGGACGCCGGCGCGCACGCCGTCGAGCCGGGGGAGCACGGCCTCGAGCAGCGTGGTCTTGCCCGCTCCGGGCGCGCTCATGAGGTTGACCACGCGCAGCGCAGCGCGGTCGAAGTCCGCCCGGTTGGCCTGGGCGATCGTCGTGTTCGCGTCCAGCGCGTCCTCGACGACCTTCACCTTGGTGCGATGCACTCCGCCACCTCCTCCACGTCTATCGATTCGACCTCGAATTCCTCGCCGGCCACGATCCGCACGTCGCCCCCGGTCCCGCACGACGTGCACAGGAAGATGGGGAAGTCGATCTCCCACTCACGTGCGCAGGCGTCGCAGCGAAGCCGAGCCGGGAGGAGCTCCTGCTCCAGACGCGCGCCGTCGCACACCGAGTCGCGAGCGACGATGTCGAAGTAGAACGCCAGCGAGTCGGGGACGACCTGCCGCAGCGCGCCGATGCGCATGTGCACGGCGGTCACCCGCCGGCCCTCCGCGTGGCGGATCACCGTGTCGACGATTGCGCTGGAGAGCGAGAGCTCGTGCATGGCTATGGCCGCTGGGCGACCCCGCCGCGCAGCTCCTCGACCGTCTCGAGCACCAGCGCCACCGCGCCGTCGACGGCGGCCTCGACGTCCTCGGAGAGGCCGAAGCCCATGGCCTCCACCGACGTCGGCTCGCAGGCGATCACGACGACCCGTCCGGGCCACCCGCCGACGGCCTTCACGAAGCGCAGCACGGTCTGGGGGTCCATGCCGTGGGGGTCGATCACCTGGCCGTCCGCGATGCCGCCCTCGACGTCGGCCTCGTCGGGCTCCATCACGTACAGCGTCCCGGGCTCGCTGCCCTGACGGCTGACGTCCACCAGCACGAGGGCGTCGTAGCCGCGCATCACCTCGTAGGCGAGGTCCAGGCCGCCGGTCCCGAAGTCGAACACCGCGACGTCGGGCGGCAGCTCGCGGGCCTCGAGCCGCTTGGCGACCTCGCCGCCGAAGCCGTCGTCGCGCATCCACGCGTTGCCCACGCCCGCGATCAGGATCCGTCCAAGGCGGTCGGTCGTCATGCGCCCAGCACCTCCAGCTCGTTGGCGAAGAAGAACAGATAGCGGCCGGTGTCCCCGAGCAGCTCGTGCATCGGGTCGCCCTCGACCGCGACGCAGAAGTGCGTGCGGCCGTCGTAGTCGACGAGGATCCGCTTGACCTGCGCGGGGCGGCCCTCCAGCATCCGGTCGTAGACATCGTCGCGCGAGGGGCGCAGTACGACCCGGTCGCCGCGCCGGACGGTGCGCCCGTCCACGACGGCCTCGTCCTCGCTCGGCAGGTCCGCGAGATCCGGCGGTGCCTGCGGGGGCGTCTTCGTCTCGGGGTCCGAGAGCTCGACGCGTCCGTGCAGGCGCAGCAGGTCCTCGGGGGTGGCCGCCTCGGCGCGGGCGAGCATCTCGCGCACGGCCGGGTCCTGGTCGGCGATGGACGCGCGCTCCTCGTCGCTCAGCACCTGGACGTGGAGCAGCAGGGCCTCTTCGATCTCGGTGTTGTCGAACAGGTTCCCGCGGCTCTCCGGCGCGATCTGCGGGTGGTCCGGCAGCACGATCGTGGCGCCGAGGACCGCGTCGTCGTCCGCCGTGGCGAGCACGGGGAAGGTGTTGACGCTCTCGCAGTCGCTGCTCTCGAGCGGGGAGACGAAGCGCCCCGCCGAGATGCGTACGACGATGTGGGTCGAGATCAGGGAGCGCAGAAGCGCCGCGGCGCGATCGAGCCCGCCGTCCACGGCCGTCGTGTTGTGCACGCACGAGGAGACCCGCCAGCGTCCGTCCGGGAGCCGCTCGGACCGCAGCGTGAAGCGGCCCTCGGCGAACGGCACGCCGACCTTCTCGCCGAGCTCGAGCGGTTCGATCTCGACGTGGCGCTCGGCGGCCTCGTGGCGCTCGCCGCTCGGCTGCAGGAACCAGAGGGACGCGCTGAGCCGGGCGTCGGGACCGGCCGGCTCCGCGACGCACTGGAGTCGGGCTCGGTCGAACGTCGACGGGCTCTGCTCGGCGTAGGCCGGCGGGTACACGATCCCGAACGGCGTCGGCGTCGCGTTCTTCGTCGCGCCCGGGGTGTAGGGGTAGAGCGCATAGCCCTCGTAGAGGAGCGAGCGAACCAGCTCATCCACCATCGCGACCCTCCAGCAGTTCGGTCACGCAGGCGTCGAAGCTCGGCAGGCCGCGCTCGGCCCGGCGCTCGTGCAGTCGGGCGAGCGTCGTCTCGTGCAGGCGGATCCAGCCGCCGGACGGATAGTGCTCGTCGATCATCGCCCGCCACGTCGCCACCGGCATCCGAAACCGGGCGTCGGTGTCCCAGGGGATCAGCACCACCTGGAGCGTCCCGTCCGGCCCGCGGTAGAACACCGTGCCGGTGAAGTGAAAGCTCAGCGGCACGTCGCCGCCGGCGAGCGCCTCGAAGTACTTCGCCGTGGCGACCTCGAGGTCGTACGTGCAGGGCACCCGCAGCTCGACCGTCGTCGAGCCGAGGAACGACGGCACGAGGACGTCGACGCGCGCCCACACCAGGCTCTGGGTGCTCGCCGCCCCCTGCCCGGGCGGCCCGAACAGCTCCTGGAGGCGCAGCCGCGTCTCCGGGTCATAACCGCGCTTGGCCGGGTCGATCTGGATCTGGACGGTCAGGGCGATCGTGTAGATGTCGTGGCCCTCGGGCTCGCTGACGCCGAGCGCGAAGACCATCGTCGGTGCCGCGGCATGGCGCTCGTGCCCCGCGCTGATGACCGTCACCTCGGGCGCCGGGACGGCGGTGGCGGCCGTCTCGGGTTGGACGTTCATCGCGCCGTCCCGTTGGACACGGTCGCCCGGGCCCGAAGGTCGTCGAAGAACCCGGGCACGGCGGTCTCGACCGCCGACCCGCCCGAGATGCCCTCCCAGCGAGACTTGATCATGCCCACGAGCCGGTAGCAGTCGTCGATCGGCGCGATCACGTACTGCGGCGCGTCCCCGAGGCGATTGACGACCAGCGCCTCACCGTCGGGGTCGAGATCGGCCAGGCGCGGGTTGGCCTCCACGAACGCGTCCCAGGCCTCGAGGTCCAGCTCGGACTCGGTGGCCCCCGCCGGGCTCGGGTAGAACGCGACAACCCCGCCGGTCGTGGAGCTGCGCATGAAGAACGCCAGGCCGATGGGGATCTGGAACGACGCCCACACCTCGTCGGGACACTCGAAGTCCTCCAGCCAGACCGTCCGCATGCCGGCGGGCCGGTACTCGGGGTCACCCGAATGCAGCGCCCAGCAGGGCTCGCACGAGCAGAGGATCCGCCGCTCCTCGAGATGCAGCAGATGCCGGTGGTCGTCGGGCATCGGCGCGTTGCACAGATCGCAGCGCTCCTCGGGAGCGGACAGCGGCCCCCCGTTCGGCGACTCGCCGTTTGCCTGCGCGATGGCGCGCATCCGCGCGACGAGTCCGGCGCGTCGCCGCGCGGCCTTCATCTCCTCGAGCCCGCTCACACGGCCACCCGGACCTGGCCATCGTCGAGCAGCGGGATCGGGGCGAGCTGGAGCGGCTCGTTCCCGGCGGCGCGGCCGGCGCGGGGCAGATCGAACTCGACGCCGCATTCGGCGCACCGCAGCATTCGACCGTCCAGCTCGCCGCGGTCGAGCGCCGCCCCGCAGGCGGCGCAGGCGTTGCGGTATGCCAGCAGCGAGCCGTCCACGTTGGCCACCACCAGCGCGACGCCCTCGGCGTCCAGCCGCCGCAGCCCGCCCGCCTCGAGCCCGTTCGCGCCATCGAGCGCGATCCAGCTCGAACCGCCGCCGTTGCTCGAGCCGCCCCCGTTGGCGTTGCCGTTGACGACCGGGAGCTCCGCTCCCCCGGAGTGCACCATCGGCAGCTCGACGCCGCCGGTCAGCGGCTCCGCCACCCCCTCGACCTCCAGGCCGGCGAGATCGGGCGCGTGCTCGTCCAGCGCCTGCTTGATGGCGAGCTCCAGCGTCGCCTGCGACGCGGCACAGCCGCTGCAGCTTCCCTGCAGCCGCAGGTGCGCGACGCCGTCGTCGAGCCCGAGCAGCTCGACGTTGCCGCCGTGGGACTCCATGTAGGGCCGGACCGTGTCGAGCGCCTCGCCGACCCGTGTCGGCAGGTCGACCGGATAGAGGTCGTGGATCAGCAGCAGGCTGGCCACCGACCCGTCCTCCGTCAGCTCGTCGCGGATCGCCGCCCCGGGGTCTCCGGCGCCGTCGAGCACGCGCACGATGCGCGCGAGCCCGTCGCCGTACATCTCCATCACGGCGCCGACCAGCTCCTGCGCGAGCGCGCGAGCGCGGTCGTCGTCGAGCGCGTCGACCCGCTCGCTCAGCGCCTCGACTCGCTCGACCAGCTGGTCGGCCTGCGTGTATTCCGCCATGTCGCCGCTCCTATGGTCGCCCTCCCTCGCTCAGCTGAGCCCGGTCGGGGTGTGCATGACCTTGCGCACCTTCCCGGCGCCCGTGTACATGTGGACGCCGCACGGCAGGCACGGGTCGAAGCTACGCACGGCCCGCATGATGTCGATGCCCTTGAAGTTCTCGGGCCCGTTCTCCTCGAAGATCGGCGTGTTCTGCACGGCGTCCTCGTAGGGTCCGGGAGTCCCGTGAACATCCCGCGGACTCGCGTTCCACGGCGTCGGCGGGTAGGGCTGGTAGTTGGCGATCTTGCCGTTCTGGATGACCATGTGGTGGGAGAGCACCCCCCGGGCGGCCTCGTGGAAGCCGACGCTGACCGCGTCGCTGGGGACCTTGAACTCCTTCCAGCTCTTGGTCCGGCCGGCACGAACCTCCGTGAAGGCGCGCTCGAGGCAGTGCAGGCCCACCAGGGCGGAGTACGCCTGGTGGTACGTCCTGGCCCGGTCGCGCTCGATGGCATTCGACTTCTCGGGCACGTGCCACTCGAGCTCCATCTCGGGCATGTTCGCCGTCTTGGGAATCACCATCTGGAGGCTGTGGCCGGTCGCCTTGAGGTAGCCGATGTCGACCAGTCCCGCCTTGGCCGTGCACCACTGGCGCGCGAACGGTCCGCCGCCGGTGTCGCAGCAGACGTTCGTGTCCGTGCGCTTGTCGTAGATGCGCGGCGACACGACCCAGCTGTACTTGTCCGCGAAGTCGCGCTTCTGCGGCTTGGGCAGCGTCTGCTTGTTCCACGGGTGGTTCTTGTCCACCGGGTTGCCGAGCGGGTCCTCGGTGACGAACGTCGGCTCGTTCTCCCAGCCGTCGAAGTACGAGCTGCCGAGCAGGATCCGGATCATCAGGTTGATCTCGACCAGGTCCGTCGTGACGAGCTCGCCGTTGATCGCGATGCCGGGGGTGATGTAGCGCTTGCGCCCCCACTCGGTCATGCTCTTGTAGTCGTAGTCGACGTAGTCGGGGTCGTCGAAGCTGCCCCAGCACACCAGGTTCGTGTCCCGGTAGCCGACCATGTCGTACCCCGGCAACTCCTGGAGGAAGAAGTCGTAGAGGTCGTCGTGCATCGGCACGGTGCGCTTGACGTACTCCATGTAGCGCATCAGCCGCACGTAGTAATCCGTGAGCGTCTGGTGCGTGATGTCGGCGCTGCAGCCGCCGGGCATGATCGTCGACGGGTGGGTGTGGCGCCCGCCGAACAGGCAGTACATCTCGCGGGTGTAGCGCGCCACCTGCAGCGTCTCGAGATAGAAGCTGCCCGTGAACGGGTTCAACGCCCGCATGATGTCGGCGATCGTCCGATAGCCGTGGATGTCCCCGTGCGGGGACGACGTCTGCTCGGCCTTGGCCAGCAGGCTCGGGTTCGTGTCCTTGACCATCTGCTCGCAGAAGTCCACGTTCGCCATGCAGTCGTTGAAGATGGCGTGGTCGAACATGTAGTCCGCGGATTCGGCCAGGTTGAACGCCAGGTCGCCGAGCGGCGGCGGCTTGACGCTGTAGGCCATGTTCTGGTTCAGGCAGGAACACGTGCAGTGGTTGTCACCGCAGATGCCGCAGATCCGGCTCGTGATGAAGTGCGCGTCGCGCGGATCGATCCCCTTCATGAAGATGTCGAACCCGCGGAACACCATCGACGTGCTGTAGCACTTGTTGACCTGCTGATTGGTGAAATCGATCTCGGTGTGGATGCCCAGGCTTCCGACGATGCGCGTGATGGGGTCCCACGACATCTCCTTGACCATCACCTTTTGCTCTCGGGGCGTCTCTACTGTCGACATGCTGTGGTCTCCTCGGTGGAAAAGGGTCGTCTACCAGCGCTTGGCGTAGCCGGTGGTGAGCTCGGGTCCGGGACGGCGCCACTCCGGCTCGACGTCGTACTTCCGCTGGATGTTGCGCTTGCGGAAGTAGCGAACGACCGGCCCGTAGGCGAAACGGGAGAAGTTCGACGCCGCCGAGCCCCAGGGGTCCTCGTCCATGAAGGGCATGTACTTGTCGGGGAAGCCCGGCATCGTGCACGCCATGCAGATCCCGCCGACGTTGGGGCAGCCGCCGATGCCGTTGACCCACCCGCGCACGGGGACGTTGCACTTGACCACCGGGCCCTTGCAGCCCAGCTTGACCAGGCACCGGTGGTCGGAGCCGTACTCGGTCGCGAAGTCGCCCTCCTCGGCGAAGCCGGCGCGGTTGCAGCCCTCGCGGACCGTCCGGCCGAACAGCCACTTGGGCCGGAGCTGCTCGTCGAGGTCGGGCACCGGCGCCATCCCGGCGAGATGGAACACGAGGTACATGAGGGTCTCGGTCATGTTGTCCGGCTGGGCCGGGCACCCCGGGATGCAGATGACCGGCAGGTTGGCCTTGGACTTCCACTTCCAGCCGAGGTAGTCGGGCAGGCCCATGGCCCCGGTCGGGTTGTTCTTCATGGCCGGGATGCCGCCGTAGGTCGCGCACGTGCCCACGGCGACGACCGCCGCCGCCTTCGGTGCCAGGCGGTCGACCCACTCGTTCGTCGTGATCGGCTGACCGGTGTCGGGATTGACGCCGAAACCGCTCCAGTGACCCTCGCCGTTGATGTCCTCGTTGCCGATCGAGCCCTCGATGATCAGGACGAAGGGATCGAGCTTGCCCGCCTCGGCGTCGTACCAGGCCTGCATGTACTCGTCGCCCTGCTCGAACGAGATCACCTGGTTGTGGATCACGACCTTGGGCATCCCCGGGATCACGCCCTGGATGATGTCCTCGAGGCTGGGGTTGGTGGCCGAGGTCATCGCGACCGAGTCGCCCTCGCAGGACAGGCCGGTGGTCATCCACAAGACGTGGGCCGTGATCTCCTCGGTCTTGTGTTGGTCGGGAATGAACTCGGTGGCTGCCATCGAAATCTCCTCGGTCGCCTGCTCAACAGATCCTGGGCAGCGGATCGCCCACCAGCTGGTCCATCACCCGCTTGCCGCCAAACGCCGTCTCCACCAGGACCATCCCCGGCGGCTCCGTCTTCACCTCGCCGATCTCGGCCGCGTCCTCGCCGCCCTCGACCGACCGCAGCGCCGCGAGAGCGGCGTCCACGGCGTCGGGCGCGACGAAGGCGACCAGCTTGCCCTCGTTGGCCACGTACATCGGGTCGATCCCGAGGATCTCGGCCGCGCCCGCCACGGCAGGCTGCACCGGCACGCTGCCCTCGTCGACCACCATCGCGACGTTCGATGCCCGCGCCAGCTCGTTGAGCACCGACGCGACGCCGCCCCGGGTGGCGTCGCGCAGGCACCGCAGCGACGGCCCGGCGGCCTCCAGCATGGCGTCAACCGCCGGCCACAGCGAGCGGGTGTCCGACTCGATGGGCGCGTCCAGTTCGAACTCCCCGCGCGAGAGCATGATCGCCGTGCCGTGCTCGCCGATCGAGCCCGAGAGCAGGATGCGGTCGCCGGGGCGCAGGCCCGCGGGCGACAGGCTCGCGCGTGTATCGACACGGCCGACGCCCGTGGTGCAGATGTACATCGCGTCGGCGTGGCCGCGCTCGACTACCTTCGTATCGCCGGCGACGATCTCCACTCCCGCCGCCTCGGCCGCCGCGGCGATCGCCCCCACCTCGGCGCGCAGCTCATCCGACGCGAGACCCTCCTCGAGGATGAGCGACAGCGTGAGCGCGAGCGGGCGCGCCCCGGCCATCGCGAGGTCGTTGACCGTGCCGTTGACCGCGAGCTCGCCGATCGAGCCGCCGGGGAACCGGATCGGCTTGACCACGAAGCTGTCCGTCGTCATGGCGAGGCCCGTTCCGTCGACCGTGACCGCGCCCGCGTCCGCCAGCGCCTCCAGCGCGCCCGAGCCGAACGCCGGCACGAGCAGTCCCTCGATCAGCGTCTGCGTGGCCTTTCCGCCCGCGCCGTGCGCCATCGTGATCTGCGCGTCCTTGAACTTCGGGCGCTTGGCGCGGGCCGTCTCGATGATGCCGAGGATCCGCTCCTCCCGGCCCGACACGACGGTGCCGTCGGCCACCGTCACACCACCTCGCGGTCGCGCGCGAAGCGTCCGTAGTTGTAGTAGGCGGCGCACGCTCCCTCGGGGGACACCATGCACGTGCCGATCGCGTGCTCGGGCGTGCACGCGGTTCCGAACACCTTGCACTCCCACGGCTTGATGACGCCTTTGAGCACCTCGCCGCACTGACACGCCTTGGGATCGGCGACGCGCACGCCCGGCACCGAATAGCGCCGCTCGGCGTCGAGCTCCGCGTACGCGTCCGACAGGCGCAGCGCGCTTTGGGAGATGAACCCGAGTCCGCGCCACTCGAAGTGGGGACGCAGCTCGAACACCTCGGACATCACCTCGAGCGCGCGCAGATTGCCCTCGTGCGGCACGACGCGCTTGTACTGGTTCTCGACCTCGCAGCGGCCCTCGCCGAGCTGGACGAGGATCATCTGGATCGCCTGGAGCAGGTCGAGCGGCTCGAAGCCGGCGATCACGACCGGCCGGTCGTAGTCGGCCGGAATGAACTCGAACGGACGCGCGCCCACGACGGTCGAGACGTGGCCCGGGCCGATGAAGCCGTCCAGGCGCAGGTCCGGCGAGTCCAGCAGCGCTCGCAGCGGCGGCACGATCGTCACGTGGTTGCACATGCAGAAGAAGTTGGTGACGCCGTCGGCCTTCGCGCGCTTGAGGGTCAGCGCCGTCGAGGGCGCCGTCGTCTCGAAGCCGATCGCGAAGAACACGACGTCGCGATCGGGGTTCTCGCGCGCGATGCGCAGCGCGTCGAGCGGCGAGTAGACCATGCGCACGTCCGCGCCCTGGGCCTTGGCGTCGAGCAGCGTGCCGTCGGACCCCGGGACGCGGAGCATGTCGCCGAAGCACGTGAAGATCACGCCGTCCTCGTGGGCCATCGCGATGCCGTCGTCGACGCGGCCCATCGGGATCACGCACACCGGGCAGCCGGGGCCGTGGACGAGCTCGACGTTGCTCGGAAGCAGGTCGTCGACGCCGTACTTGTAGATCGAGTGGGTGTGGCCGCCGCACACCTCCATCACCTTGTAGTGGCGACCCGGCTCGACGCTGGCCAGGATCTCGCCCGCCACCGCGCGGCCGAGCTCGGCGTCGCGGAACTCGTCGACGAACTTCACGCGAACGCTCCCTCGGCGAGACGCGCGAGCGCGACCCCGGCATGGACGAGCACGTTGTCGCCGGGCCCGACGTCGCCGACGAGCTCGACGTCGACCGTATGGTGAGCACCGTCGTCGGCCAGGCAGGTCGCGAGCATGCGGGCATCGACGCGCAGCACCCGCATCGGAACCCCGTCGTCACCGCAGGTGATGCAGTGATGATCGGGGTCGCAGAACGTCACTCGATGACGCTCGCCTTCAGCTCCTCGAGCTCCTGCTCGTACTCCGAGCCCATCTTCTGGAGGAGATCCATCGTCGCGTGGGCCTCGTCCTCGTCGACCTTGGAGAGAGCGAACCCGACGTGGATGAGGACCCAGTCGCCCGGTACCGCGGCGGTGCCGTCCTCGTCGAGCAGGCCCACGTTGACGTTGCGCCGCACCCCGGCGACGTCGACCTTCGCGAGGCGATTGGACTCGTCGACGATCTCGATCACCTGCCCCGGAATCGCCAGGCACATGGACCCTGAACCCTCTCTCTCCCACCGTCCCAGGCCGCCCACCGAAGGGGCCGGACCGGGACCGGCGTCGCCACAGTTCCAGTGGTCTATCAGTGCGCGGACCAGCTGTCCGCGGGCCGGTAACCACGGTTACGAACGGGGGCGGTAATCCGGATTACCACCCATTTTGCGGCCATGAAATGATTGCCGGCACGCGGAGGTTCGACGCCGGACGGGCTCGCGAACGTTCAGCCATGCAGCCCCACGACGCAGAGCCCGTTCGACACGTTCCGGTTCGGTCCACGCCCGCCGAGACCCGCGTCGAGGCGCCCATGTTTCGGCCACCGGCGTCGTACTCCTACCTGCTGGATGTCGACAAGGACCTGTCCGACGAATTCGACCTCCGGATGCGCATCGTCGTGCGCCGGGTCGCGAGCGTCCTCGTCTTCGACGCGCCGATCGGCGAGTGCGAAGTGCGGCGCTGGTTCGACTCCGCCCGCGAGTCGCTGGGGCTGCTGCTGCTCGACGGCGTGATCGCCTTCGACGTCTCGGTGGGCACTCGCACGGCCACCGAGCTGGTCGGCGCCGGCGATCTCCTGCAACCGTGGAGCAACGGCGACGAGCAGCTCATCGACCGCATCCCGGCGTGGCGGGTCCTGGTCCCGACGCGCATCGCGGTGCTCGACGCCGCGTTCGCGGAGCGCGTCCGGCCGTGGCCCCAGGTCACCCAGGCGTTGCTTCGCCGGGCGGGACGGCGCGCACGCAACCTCGACGTGCAGCGGGCGATCTCGTGCGAGCCGCGCCTCGAGGTACGGCTGGCCATGCTCTTCTGGCACCTGGCCGAGCGCTGGGGGCGCGTCGAGCCCGGCGGCATTCACGTGGCGCTGCCGCTGACCCATTCCCTGCTGGGCCGGCTCGCCGGTGCCGAGCGTCCCTCCGTCTCCCATGCGCTCGCGCGGCTCGGGGACGCGGGGCTCGTGACGGGGTCTGCCGGCCACTGGCACCTGCATGGCAGCGTCGAGGACCATCTCGCGCGGCTCCATCGCCCGGCCGAGCGACTGCCGGGCCCCGCCTCGTCCGAGGCCGCGAACCCGCGATCGGCGGCCCGTCGTGGGTGAGGGATCGCGCCTGCACCTGGTTCAGGACCCTCCCGATATAGGCGCCGTGATGCCGCCTCCCGAGTTCAGCCCGCGCCAGAACGAGACCGAGCGCCAGCTGATCCACGTCGTGTGGATGACGAGCGGCCTGGGCTGCGACGGCGACAGCGTGGCGATGACGGCCGCCACGAGCCCGCGGCTCGAGGACCTGGTGTCGAGCACCCTCCCGGGGACTCCCGGCGTCGTCATCTACAACCCGTTGATCTCCTTCGAGTCGGGCGAGGACTTCGTCCAGCACTGGTATGACGCCGAGGCGGGCAAGCTCGATCCGTTCCTGCTCGTGCTAGAAGGGTCGGTGCCGAACGAGGAGATCAACGGAGACGGCCACTGGGCGGCGTTCGGCGTGAATCGCGACACCGGACAACCGATCACGACGAACTCGTGGATCGACCGCCTGGCTCCCAGGGCAGCCGCCGTGATGGCCGTCGGGACGTGTGCCGCCTACGGCGGGATCCCGGCGATGAAGAACAACCCGACCGGCGCGATGGGGCTGCGCGACTATCTGGGACGGGACTGGTCGTCCCGCCTGGGCATCCCGATCGTGAACCTCCCGGGATGCCCGGCGCAACCGGACAACATCACCGAGACGCTGCTGTACCTGATCATGCAGCTGGCCGGCGTCACCCCGGAGATCGACCTGGACGACGAGGGACGCCCGCGCTGGCTGTTCGAGCGCACGGTGCACGAGAGCTGTGACCGGGCCGGGTTCGCCGAGCAGGGCGAGTTCGCCACGACCCTCGGGGGGGAACACACCTGCCTGGTGAAGGTGGGCTGCAGTGGACCGATGGTGAAGTGCAACGTGCCGCTGCGCGGCTGGATGAACGGGATCGGCGGCTGCCCGAACGTGGGAGGTGTCTGCACGGCCTGCACGAGCCCGGGCTTCCCCGACCGGTTCATGCCGTTCCTCGAGCCGGACCGGCTCGGAACGATCGCCGCCGGCGCGACGCGTTTCGTCTACGGCCCGGTGCTCAAGCGCTTCCGCCGGCGCGCCATGAGGACCAGGTACGACGTCGAGCCCGAGTGGCGGCGGCGCACGGATCGCCTCGAGACCGGCTATCAGCGACGCTGGTGAGGGCGTCATCCCCGTCCGCATGATCTTTCGCTGCCAGTTCTGCGACGCGGTCCCTGATCGCCAGACCCAGCGAACCCTCGAGCGCCAGCTCCGCGAGCTCGTCTTCGGCGAATACCTGGACGCCCTCCCGGGGCGATGGCTCGTGTGGCAGGGCCGCGGCCCCCTGGGCCCGATCCGCTATGCCTGCCGGGACCACCGCGGCGATCTCACCGCCTACCTGCGCGAGCACTACGGCGGCATCGCACCGCACCCGTGGAAGATGCCGCCCTACGCGACCACGCGCCGTTCGGAGGACACCGAGCGCGCGATCGAGCGAGGCGTGTTCTCCGCGATGCCCAGGTGGGGACTGCCGTGGTAGACGACCGCGATGCCGCGCCGGCGAAGGACGTGCTGCTCCAGAGCGTGTACGCGGGCGGCCACGACAAGCCGTTCGGCGAGCTCACGGGCGAGGAGGTCCGGTCGCGCGCCGACGAGCTCGCGTCGGCGGTCGGTTTCGGCCCGACGGTGAAGGTGGCGTCGGTCGCGCGCGCGTGGTCCGAGCTCGCGCGGCGGATGTCCGACGAGGGAGCGCCGACGGTGGCGGACCTGGGTGAGCAGGCGGCGGCCGAGCTCGCCGAGCGCCTGTGGGTCGTGCCGCCGGGCGGAAGCCTGCTGTAGCCGCGAAGGGCGGCCGAGGTCGGTCCGGCGCCCGGTGCCTACGCGGCGGGCACTTCGCAGCTGGACCCCTCGGCGGTCCAGCAGCGCACGACGTCGCGCATCGAGAGGATGCCCACCGGCTCCGAGCCCTCGAGCACGATCACGTGCCGAATCGCGTGCTCGACCATTTCCGCGGCGGCCCGCTCGAGGGGCCATTCGGCCTCGGCATACACGACGGTCGAGCTCAGGTGGTCGCGAACGAACTCGGCGTCGGGGTCCTGGCCGGCTCCGTTGGAGTGCAGGATGTCGCGCTCGGTGAGGATGCCGGGACCGTGCTGCTCGGGATCGGTGACGACGGCGGCGCCGACGTTGCGCGCGGTCATGCGCCGGGCGGCCTCGCGCAGGGTGTGATCCGGGCCGACCGTGACCTCGATGTCGCTCATCCCGCTCTGTACCTGCATGCCCGGCTCCTCGTGTCGCCGGCACCGATCGTAGTCCACCGGCGGATCATGTGCCAATTGCCGCAAGGCCGGTCCGTCGCCCCTGATCACGGCGATCCCCGGCCGCGGTAGCATCCCCTCGACGCGTAACCCAGGGGGGCTGGCGGGCAAGCCGGCTGAGATAGCGCCTTCGTTGCATTCCGCCCGGCGCTGACCCTTCGAACCTGTGGGGTAATGCCCGCGAAGGGAGCGATGACAACCACCGCCGAGGTCCCCGTCGCGCCGCCGCCGGCAACGGCTCCGGCCGGCGTCCTGATCGAAGCCGTCGATCGCACGTACCGCACGCGGCGCGGCGCCGTGCCCGCGTTGAGCGGGCTCAGCCTGCGCGTGGAGGCCGACGAGATCGTCGCCGTCGTGGGGCCGAGCGGCTGCGGGAAGTCCACGTTGCTCGAGTTGGTGTGCGACCTGCAGGAACCCGACGCCGGCCGGGTTGAGGCGGGGCCGGCCGTGTACATGCCCCAGCGCGACCTGCTGCTGCCGTGGGCGAGCGCGCTCGACAACGCGGCCCTGCCCCTGCGGATACACGGCGCATCCAGGGCATCGGCGCGCGAGCGGGCGCGGCCCGCGTTCGCGGCCTTCGGACTGGCGGGATTCGAGGCCGCTCGGCCGGCCGAGCTCTCGGGCGGCATGCGCCAGCGCGTGGCCTTCCTGCGCACGCTGCTGGCCGGCAAGCCCGTGCTCGCGCTCGACGAGCCGTTCGCCTCCCTCGACGCGCTCACGCGCGCCGACATGCAGGCGTGGCTGGCGGGGGCCCTGCTGCGCGAACCGCGCACCGTGCTCTTCGTCACCCACGACGTCGAGGAGGCGGTGGTCCTGGCCGACCGCGTGGTCGTCCTGTCGCCGCGCCCGGGCCACGTGGTGGCCGAGGTGCAGGTGCCCCTCCCCCGGCCGCGCTCGCGGACCGACGGGGCGGTCGTGGCGCTGCGGGAGTCGGCGATGCGCGCGCTGGAGGGACGGACGATCTGATGGGCGCCGCGCTGCTCGTCCTCGCGCTGCTCGCCGGCTGGGAGCTCTACGCCGATCTCGGCGGCGTCGACCAGTTCCTGCTCCCGGCGCCCAGCGACGTCGCCGCGTCGCTGTGGACCGACCGCGGCCTGCTGTGGGCCAACTTCACCGTCACCGCCGGTGAGGTCCTGCTGGGCATCGCGGTGGCGGTCGCGGCCGGCGTGGCCCTGGCGGTCGCCATCCACCTCTCGAGGACACTACGGCGGGCCACGTATCCGCTGCTCGTGGCCTCACAGACGATCCCGATCGTGATCGTGGCGCCGCTGCTCGTGGCCTGGCTGGGCTACGACCTGGCGCCGAAGCTCGCGATCGTCGGCCTGATCTGCTTCTTCCCCGTCGTGGTGACGACCCTCGACGGGCTCGCCGGCGTCGATCCCGACCTGCGCAAGCTGATGCGCACGCTGGACGCCTCGCGTCTGCAGATCCTGCGGCACGTCGAGGGGCCCGCCGCGCTCCCGGCCCTGCTGTCCGGCGCCAAGATCGCCGTCACGGTCGCGGTGATCGGCGCGGTCCTGGCCGAGCAGGCCGGCTCCAGCGACGGGCTGGGCCACCTCATCCTGCAATCCATCCCGCAATTCGAGACGGCGCGCTCGTGGGCGGCCGTCGTCGTGCTTGCCGGGTTCGCCATCGTGCTGTTCGGGGTACTCGCGCTCGCCGAGCGCCGGCTGGTGCCGTGGGCTCATCGATCCGAAGGAGATGTCGCGTGAAGAGGTTCGCCGCCGCCGGTCTCGTCCTGGTCGCCCTGGTTGCCGTCGCCGCCGGCTGCGGCAGCAAGAAGGAACCCACCGCCGCGCCCAACCCGCAGCCCTTAGAGCTCGTGCTGGACTTCTTCCCCAACGCCGACCACGCCGGCATCTACGCGGCACAGGCCGACGGCCAGTTCCGCCGCGAGGGCCTCGACGTCCGGCTGCGCGCGCCCTCGGACCCCTCCGCTCCGCTCAAGCTGCTGGAGGCGGGGCGCGCCGACCTGGCGATCTCGTATGAGCCGGAGGTGCTGCTGGCGCGCGATCGCGGCCTGCAGGTCGTCGCCGTCGGCGCGATCGTCCAGAAGCCGCTCACCTCGGTGATCGCGCTCGGCGACAAGCACATTCGGTCGGTCGCCCAACTCAAGGGCAAGCGCGTGGGCACCGCGGGGATCCCGTACCAGTCCGCATACCTGAAGACGATCCTGCGCCGCGCCGGCGTGGACCCGGCCTCGGTGAACGAGACGAACGTCGGCTTCAACCTCGTCCCGGCGATGCTCTCGAAGAAGGTCGACGCGACCCTCGGCGGGTTCTGGAACTACGAAGGGATCCAGCTCCAGCAGCAGCGCAGGAACCCGACGATCATCCCGGTGGACCGGGCGGGGGTTCCGACGTACGACGAGCTGGTCTTCGTGGCCACGCGCAAGGCCGCACGCCAGAAGGGCAACCAGATCCGCCGCTTCATGCGGGCCGTCACCGCCGGCTATGCGAGTGCGCGGCGCGATCCCGCACGGGCGGTGAAGGCGCTCGTGGCCGCCAACCACGACCTCCAGCCCAAGCTCCAGCTGGCGTCGGTCAAGGTGACGCCGTTCTTCCCGGCGGACGGCTCACACCCGTTCGGCTACCAGGATCCGCGCCTGTGGGCGGCCTACGGCGACTGGATGCTGCGCAACCAGCTGCTCACGCGGCCGCCGAACGCCGCGGACGCGCTGACGAACGAGTTCCTGCCAGGACAGGGCCTGTGACGCGGATCGGCAGCATCCGGTGGCCGGCGAGCAGGTGCGCCCCCACCAGACCCGACCAGGGCGCGTAGGGCGCAAAGAACTCCCGCACCTCGGCCTCGTCGGCCCGCGCACGGGGATTGCCTGTGCGCAGGCGGCCGACGAGCTTGAGGTAGGCGAGGTCGCCGGCCGGGAGCTGGTCGTAGCGGCCCTGGCCGTGCAGCGCGAGCGACTCCAGCGTCCAGGCGCCGACCCCGGGGATCGCGCGCAGCGTCCGCCAGCCGCGCTCGTGATCGGGCGCGCGCAGGTCGACGCGGCCGGCGGCCACCTCCCGCGCGGCGCGCCGCAGGGCGAGCGCACGGCCGCCCGACAGGTCGAGCGACTGCAGCTCGGCCGGCGCCACACCGGCCAGGCGCGCCGGAGTCGGAGCGTCGCGCAGCCCGGTTCGTGGGCAGCGCCGGCCCCACCGCCGGACGATCCGGCGCTGGATCGCGGCCGCCCGCTCGGCCTCGATGAGCTGCTCGCAGATCGCCCATGCCAGCGCCTCGAACGGCTCCGGGCGCCGTCGCACTCGCAGATGCGGCCGCGCCCGCACGGGGCGGCCGAGCAGCGGATCGAAGCGGAACCGCTCGTAGAAGGGTCGAAGATCGTCGTCGACCGAGAGGGCGAAGCGCATCCGCGCGATGGCCTCGTCGGCCGCGGCGCGATTCTCCGCCGAGGCCGCGAAAACGACGCGGTCACGGGCGACCTGGTGCACCCGCACGACGGCCGGCTCGTCGTCGACGTGCAGGAGGCGGGTCAGCGCCCCGCCGCCGGTGCGCAGGATCCCGTCGCGGCCGCCGAACGCCGGCATGCGGAAGGGCCAGCGAGGACGGACCTCGCTGACGACGTCGACCAGGGCGCGGTCTGTCGCCGCTACTCCCGGCTGAGGAGGTGGACGTCGACCAGGAACGAGCGGGTGGAGACGACCTCGACGACCTGAGCGCCGCGCTTGGCCGCCTTGCGGCGCTGGCGACGCGAGATCGCCGGCCGGTTGCGGGCGTGCTTGATCGCCGCCACCGTGGCCACGCCGGCCACGAAGCTGGCGCCGGCGACGGCCGCGGCCTGGGCCGCCGGAGCCAGCGCGCCGGCCGGGCGCTCGGGCTCGATGACCCGTACGTCGGCCACGACCGGCAGGGCGTCGTGCTCGACGATCTCCTCCTCGGCCGCGGTCTGCTCGCTCACGGCGCGGAGTCTAGTGGTTCCGTCGGCGTGCTCGTGACCGATTCGGCGCGGCTCGGGCGCCGCCAATCCAGGACGCAGGATCGAAGCAAAACCAGCCGGTATCGCGAGATCCGAGGACGCCGAGCGGGGGTGTTCCGAGGCCGTCGAACCGGGTGCGAGCATGGCGACGGGATCACTATTCCGCGGCCAGCGGCATTTCATAGAACCTGTAGCGCCGCGTGATCTTGCCGCCCATGCCCTCCATCGCGCGGTTCATCGCGGTGTTGGATTCGAGGATCCAGCCCGTCTCGCCGCCCTTCTGGGGCGTACGCTCGGCCGAGTCGAAATGCAACTCGTACATGCGCGCGGCCACTCCGGTGTGCTGGTACTCGCGCTTGACGCCGAGCGCGAAGACGCGCACACGGTCGATCTTCCGGCGCCAGTACAGCGCCTTGGCCCAGCCGAAGGGCAGCAGGCGGCCGTTGAGATGCGCCAGCACCTGGTTGAAGTCGGGGAGCGTCAGCGCCGCTCCGACGACGGTGCCGTCGCGCGCCTCGGCGATCATCGCCCAGTTCTCGTCGAGGACCGGCTTGAGCTCCTTGGCGTAGTGGCGAACCTCCTCCTCGCTCAGCGGAACGAAGCCCCAGTTGCGCTCCCAGGCGGCGTTGTAGACCTCCAGGAAGCGCCCCACCTCGGCCTGGAGGTCGCGCTTGCGCATCGGGCGGACGACGATCCCGTGCTCGGACTTCACCTTCTCCGCCATCGTCCAGATCGCCGGGTGCACCCGCTCGCGCTTGTCGACGTAGAGCTCCCACATGAACGTGTCCATCGCCTTGGTCAGGCCGGCGCCCTCGAGCAGGCCCTGGTAGTAGGGGTGCTGCCACGGCGTGAAGATGATCGGCGGCCGTTCGTGTCCCTCGACGAGCAGGCCGCACTCGTCGTTGGTGGTGAAGTCCATCGGCCCGACCATGCGGTCGCGCCCGCGCTCGCGCAGCCACGCGGCGGCGGCGTCGACGAGCGCCTTCGCCGCCTCCGGGTCGTCCTCGCATTCGAAGAACCCGAAGAGCCCCCATTCGTTGCCCTGGAACTCGTTGAGGTTGCGGTCCACCTGAGCGGTGATCCGGCCGACTGGGCGGTCCTCCCGCCAGGCGAGGAAGTACTCGGCCTCGGCGTGCTCGAAGAAGGGGTTGCGCCTGCGGTCCAGGCGCTTGCGCAGGTCCATCAGCAGCGGGGGGACCCACTTCGGCTCGTTACGATAGAGGCGCCACGGCAGCCTCATGAACGCCTTCAGCTCGCGTTTCGACGCGACGGGGCGGACCTCGACGGGCATGGCCGCGGCACCCTACATGCCGACCACCGTCGACGTATTCGCCAAGACCCGCGACCACGAGCGCGCCGAGATCCTGCGCGCCGCCCGGGAGGCCGACGTCGTCCCCTACTGGCGGCCGCTGAGCGGTCCGGCCGGCCCGATTGTGGACATGGAGGGCGCCGAGCGGGTCATGCTCGGCTCCAACAACTACCTCGGCCTCACCGGCGACGAGCGGGTCAAGCAGGGTGCGCGCGATGCGCTGGACCGCTACGGCACGGGCCTCACCGGCTCGCGGTTCATGAACGGCACGATCGACCTGCACCTCGAGCTCGAGCAGGAGCTGGCCGACTGGATGGGTACCGAGGCGGTCATCGTCTTCACCACCGGCCATCAGGCGAACCTCGGATGCCTGGGGACCATCCTGACGTCCGGGGACACCGTCATCGCCGACTCGGGCGATCACGCATCGATCCTCGACGGCTGCATCCTGTCCCGGGCCAAGCTTCGCGCGTTCCGCCACAACCGTCTGGACAAGCTCGAGCGCAGCCTCGAGCGCGCGGTGGACGACGGCGGCGGGATCCTCGTGGTCGTGGACGGCGTGTTCTCCATGGAGGGCGACGTCGCGCCACTGCCGCAGATCATCGATCTGTGTCGGCGCTTCGGCGCCCGGCTCATGGTCGACGAGGCGCACGCGGTCGGCGTCCTCGGCGCCCGCGGCGCCGGCACGGCCGAGCTGCTGGGCGTCGAGGAGGACATCGACCTGCGAATGGGCACGTTCTCCAAGTCGCTCGCCTCCTGCGGCGGGTTCATCGCCGGACCCGCCGAGGTGGTCGAGTTCCTGCGCGTGTCCGCCCGCCCCTTCCTGTTCACCGCGTCGGCCGTTCCGGCGGCCGTCGGGGCGGCGCTCGCCGCGGCCCGCATCTGTCGATCCTCCGAGGGACCGCAGCTGTTCGCCCGCGTGCTCGAGAACGCCCACTACCTGCACCGGGGCCTGGAGGAGCTCGGCTTCCACGTCGTCGAGCCCACGACGCTGCCCGGCGGCGAGACCGTTGTGACCCCGATCGTCCCCGTGCTCGTGGGCGACGACTGGAAGGCCGCGCTGCTGTGGCGCGCCCTCTACGACGCCGGCGTCTACGTCAACGTGGCGATCCACCCGGCCGTCCCTCCCGGCGGCGCGCTCCTGCGCACCAGCGTGATGGCGACGCACGAGACGCCCGTTCTCGACCGCGCTTTGGATGCCTTCGGGAGGGTTAAGAGGGTGTTCGAAGCCGAGCACGGACCGCTGCCGGGGCCGGCCTCGGCGCGCCCCTGAGCTTGTCCACATCCGGACAAATCGGATCGGGAAGAAAAACCCCGCTCTGAGCGCTCGGCTTGGATGGGCGAGCGTTGACCCTGACCCTGCGGCTGGCGTAGCGTGGCCACAGCATGACTGCTCGGCGGGTCGCGCCGGGCGAGGGGGGTCTCAGTGGAATAAGGCGTGTGTCCCAAGGCGCCGGCGCGCTGCGTGCGGGCGGCGAGCGTCGACGTCCCCACTGTCCCTCGTCGCACGGAGCGGTGCATGGCCGGGTGGCCCCATAAACCCAGCGAGGGTGCTCGCGACGGACTGTGAGCACGTGGAGGGACAGATGGAGACAGCGACGATCGCCGCCGCCGCGCCGCAGCACATGAGGGCGCTTGAGCTCGCCAACCGGGTCCGCCTTGCGCGGGCCGAACTCAAGCGGCGGATCGCCACCGGCGAGCACAGTGCCGCCGAGGTCATCGTCACCTGTCCATGGGAGGCGACCACAATGCCGGTCGCCGACCTGCTGATGAGCCAGCGTCGTTGGGGTCGGACGCGGTGCCGGAAGTTCCTGGCATCCATTCCGATCTCGGAGAACAAGACGATTGGGTCCATGACCGAGCGCCAGCGGAACACGCTAGCCGCACTGCTGACCGCGAAGAAGATTCGGCCCGGGTCCTACGAGGATGTGCTGGTCCACCAGGGCGGGTTCGCCCGCCTGGCGGGAGCGGTCTAACGATCCGTTGAGTGCGGAGGGGCGCCTCGCCGCGGCGCCTCTCCGATCACGGCCTCCGGCTCACGGTCGAGCCGGTGTTGCGATCTCGATGATGTGGGCGTCGGGGTCGCGGAGGTAGATCGAGCGCAGCCGGCCGCGGTCGAACACGTCGGTGCACTCGACGCCATGCGCGCGCAGGTACTCGCGCCACGCGTCCAGCTCCTCCGTCGACGAGACGCCGAATGCGAGATGGTGCGTCGAGCCGGCTCCCACCACGCCCGCCGGAAGCGACGGGTACTCGAGGAAGGAGAGCATGGTGCCCGCCTCCCCCGCGGGATCGCCGAACCAGAAGTGCCGAGCGTCCGGGTCGTCGTCGCTCACGCCCTCCTCGACGAGTGCCAGCCCGAGCACGTCGCGGTAGAACGTCGTCGTCCTCACGAGGTCCCGGCTGATCAGGGTGACGTGGTGCAGCCCCCGCAGGCGCATCCGGGGTGGTTCGGGTGCCGGCCCGCTGCTCATCGGAATCCGTAGCCGCCCGAACGGCGCCGGAACACCTCGCGGAACGCGAAGAAGGCGGCGGCGAAGATCGCGACGGCGATCGGAAGGATCGCCACCTGCGGCACCTGGGCGAACCAGAGAGCCGCACCGGAGGCGACCGCCACGGCCCCGGCCAAGACGCTGGAATGCGAACGGAAGCCGGCGAAGTGCTCGCGGATCGAGACCTCCAGCCCGGCGAGCGAGCCGAGCGCCATCGCGCAGCCGAGCAGGACGAAGCCGCGCTGGCCACCGGCCACGAAGCCCAGCACGCCGAGCACCAGCGCGAGCAGCACGCACAGCTCCACGAGCGGGAACCGTCCCCACGGCGCCGGTGGCGCCTCGTCGCGCCGCGTGCGGCGTCCGGCGGGCGGGCGGCGCGGCGCGGCCGCCGTCGGACGCCGCTCGGACGGCGGCACGGATGCGCGCTTGCGGCTGCGACGGCCCAAGGGTCAGCGGGGGGTCACGGGGCGGGAGATGTGGAGCCGCCGGCGTCGCGCCCCGGCCCCCGGGCTAACGGACAGCCGGAGGACAGCTTGACCTGCCACCAGCCCATCAGCATCCCGATGATGCCGAGGCGCGGGCGGACGGAGTAGGTACCGCAGCCGTATTCGCCGACGTCGACGGCGGCCACGCGCACGAACTTGTGGCGGCCGGGCTCGAGCCGCATGCGCTCGAGCAGCACGCGGTTGCCCTCCTCGAACTCCGCCCGCTCGGCGATCGCGGCCCGGGCGCCGTGCAGTCGCTCGGCGAGATCGTCGCGCAGGCGCTCGAGCTCGCCCAGGCCGAGCAGGCGGGGACCGCCGCGACCCCGGACCGACCACTCGGCGTGGGCGCGGGGATACGCGGCGAGGAAGGCGCCGGCCAACTCGCGCTCGATCTTGGCGATCTGGTCGCGCAGCGAGCGACGGGCGGCGGCCTCGTCGGTCTTTACAACGGCCGGCAGGACCGCGGCCGGCGCGGCCGATTGCTCCTGGTGCCCTGCGATGTCCTGTTCCAGAAGCGCCATGAAATGCCTCCTCCGACCGGGCGAGTCTACCAACGCAACTCCGCGCCCACCACTCGAACCGGAGCCTCGAACTGAGAACCGAGAACTGGAGGCTACGTTTCGGTGAGGATCGCCACCGCCGTGTACAGCGCCTCCTCCACATGAATCTCCGGGACGCCCTGCACCTGCACCGAGAACAGCGTCATGCGGGTCGTGCCCGACGTGACGCCGTGCGCCGGGGCGAGGTCGCCGAACAGCACGGCCAGCGGCGAGCGCTCGTCGGCGACGACGAGCCGGCCCGAGACGAGCGCGGGCGCCCCGGTGTCCCGGCCGAGTCGCTCGCCCGTCCCCGTGAGCCTGATCGTGAGCGCGCCCTCCACCGTCGCCGCGTCGAGCGCCCAGATCGGGACGCCGGTCTCGACCAGCGCGACCAGCAGGGCGTCGTCGAGCCGGTTGTGAGAGCGGAAGGCGCCCTGGATCAGGCGCTGAACGGCCGCCTGCTCGACCGGCGTGCGGTCCGCGTCCGGATCCAACCCGATGTGGCGGTAAAACACCCGGTAGGCCCAGGGGATCGGCTCCTGGCGCATCGCCACGGCCTGGGGCCCGCGAAAGCGGCTCGACATGTCCTTCAGGCGGTCCTTCACGCCGCGCGAGCTGCGGCCGGGCCGCGCCTCGAGCTCGAGGTAGCGCAGCCGCAGGGCCGGGAACTCCTCGGCGACGTCGGGCGCCACGAGCCCGACGGCGGGCTCGGCGTCCGTCCCGGGCGCGCTCATCGCGGCGGCTTCCACCCGCGGCGCTCGGACGCCACCTCGAGCGCGCGCACCCGCTCTGCCAGCCTGGCCTCCCCGAGGTACCCGAAGTCGGTGACCATCGTCAGGCGCCGAGGATAGGTGAACACGATCGTCGGGCAGACCGCGACGCCGTACAGGTTGGCGACGGCGCCGTCGCGGTCGTAGCCGATGGGGAACGTCCAGCCGCGCCGGCGAATCAGCGTTCTGAGCTCGGAGCGGTTACCGCGGACCGCTACGGCCGCGAAGCGCACGCCGGGAAAGCGCGGCTGCACGCGCTGGATCACGTCGAGCTGGCGGCGGCACTCCGCGCCGCCTTGGGTGATGAAGAACGCAAGCACGAGCGGCGAACGCGCGGCCAGGTCGCAGACGTTGAACACGTTGTCCCCCCGCACCTCGCAGGCCGGTCGTTTGCCGCTCGCGCCCGAGCCGGCGTGCCGAGCCACGTTCGCGTCCCCATTGAGCGAGCTGAGGGCGAGCGGGGTCGCGAAGGCCGGCAGCTGCTTTCCCTCCTGCGGGGCCTCGCGGCTCTGAGTCCGGATCGTGTTGAGGGTGACGTAGGCGATCAGCAGCAGGCCGATGACGCCCACGATCCATCCGTAGCGCCGCGTCGGAGGCCGCGCGGGTGGCGGGACGTCGGCCCCCGCCGGACCCGCAGCCTCCTCGCCACGGCGCTGGCGGGGCGCCTCCTCGTCGTCGAAGGAGAGCGGCCCCTCGTCGCTCATGCGGTCGCGCGCGCGCGCCGCGGGCGCGCGAGGCCCCGGCGCAGCGCGCGCCAGGCCTGTGCGGGCAGCGTGGTCAGCTCGCCGCGCTCGGCCAGCACGAGCACCGCGGGCAGCGCGAGCATGACGCCGACCAGCGAGACGGCGAGGTCCACCACGGTCACGAAGCCGAAGTCGCTGAGCATGCGGATGTCCGACAGCAGCAGCACGGCGAACCCGGCGATCGCGGTGAGCCCGGAGGCGAGCACCGCCGCGCCGGTCGAGCGGTAGGTGCGCTCCAGAGCGACGTCCGGCGCCAAGCCCGCGGCCCGCTCCTGCCGGTAGCGCTCGGCCAGCAGCACGCTGAACTCGGTCGAGATCGCGATCACGAGCGCGCCCAACGTGACCGACATGGGGTTGAGCGGGACGCGCACGACGAAGAGGACCAGCGCCGACCAGCCGCTGGCCAGCGCGATCGGGACCAGCGGGACGAGCGCCCGCTCCACGCGGCGGAACACCGCCAGCAGAACCAGGGCGACGGCCGCGAGCCCGACGACCAGGGTCAGCAGGCGGCGCCACTCGGCGGACACGTCCGCGTTCGCCTCGGCCGCCAGCACCGGCAGGCCCGCCAGGCGCGCGTGCACGCCCTTCGGCGGATGCAGCCGGGACCGCATGTCGTCGATCAGCGCCTGCTGCTCGTCGAGCGGCATCAGGCGGATCCCGAACGCCAGCGTGGCCGTCCTGCGATCTGGCGTGATCACCGCCTGCGAGAAGTACGGCGGCACGGCATCGAGAAGCTGGCGCACCCGCTGCTGGTCCCCACCGGCGTTGCTCGCGCGGAAGAGGTCCGGCAGCGACAGCGCCGGGCACAGCTTCGCCTTGCCACAGCCGCGCGCCGACGAGTAGCCGTAGCGCTTGAGGAGACTCTGCTGGAAGGAGGTCATCCAGCCCACGACTCGCGGGTCGGTGAGGTCACGGGCCTGCACCAGCAGGTCGATCTCACCGGACACCCCGCTCGTGCGCTGGAGCGTGCTCAGGTCGCGCAGGGCCTGCTGGTCCTGGGGGACGAGCTTGGTCACGTCCGAGACGACCCGGGTCTGCGTGTCCACGACCAGGCCCAGCACGGCGAGCGCGACGCCGATCCCGACCACGCGCGTCGGGCGCCGAGTCGACGCCAGCGCGCCGCGGGTGATCGCCGCGAGCGAACCCCGCCCGACTGCGGCCAGTCGCTCGGACGGCGCCCGCGCGTCGCGGACCACGAGCGTCCCGGCCCAGCGGTCGCCGAGCCGGCGGCGCTCGGGCGAGGCGAGCATGACCGGCAGGGCGACGAGGCCGAAGAGGTCGGGGACGAGCCCGGCCGTGCGGACGGCGGCCGCGCGGATGCCCGGCGTCGGGCCGCCCGGCCGCGCCGGGTCGATCGTCCGCACGCCGGCCACCAGTTTGCCGAGGGTCGCGCCCGCGAGACCCTGAAGCAGCACGAGGTAGGCGCCGGCGACCACCAGGCCGCCGAGCACGACCTCGACCGTCGTCAGTCCGCGGCCCGTGAGGACCCAGAAACCGCCGGCGAGCACGAGGACGTCGACCGCCCACGCCACCGCCCGGCGGCGCAGCACCGCGGTCTCGGGCGTCGCGCGGCGCGCGTCGCCGACCGCGAGCAGCCAGGCGTCCAACACGAGATCGCGCGCGCCGCGCGCGGCCCCGGCGAGCGCCTCGCCGAAGCGACGCAGCGGCGCCGGCGGCGTCCACCCCGCCCCCTCCTCGCCCAGGACCATCGCGGCGAAGCCCGCCGTCAGCGCGCAGGCGAAGGCCAGCGCGATGCCGATGACCAGCAGCAGGCCGAAGCCCCGCACCATGGGCACGGGCGAAAGCAGCAGCACGAGGAACCCCGTCGCTGTCGCCGCGCCGGCGGTCGCGATCGTCGGTGCGCCCACGGCCGCGGCCCGGGTGGCCGCGGCAGCGGCGGGGACCCCCGGGCCGGCGCGCGCTCGCTCCTCGTTGAAGCGGGATTGGAACTGGATCGCGTAGTCGACGCCGAGCCCGATCAGCACGGGCAGCACGGCGATCGAGGCCATCGTCAGTGAGGCGCCGGCCAGCTCCATCGCCCCGAAGGTGAGTCCCGCCGCGGCCAGGGCGATGGCCAGCGGCAGCAGGCGCAGACGGCTCCGGAAGACGAGCGCCAGCGTCGCGGCCATCACCAGCAGCGCGGCCACGAGCAGGAGCACGATCGAGTTGGTGATGCTGCTGGTGAGCGCCGCGAGCACGACGGGCGCGCCGGTGACGACGTAGGTGCCGCCGCCCTTGAGCGTGAAGCAGGGCGCCGTCGTGCCGTTCTTCTGGCAGGTCGCGCGCGTGGCCTGCTGGATGAGCGAGATCGCCTGCCGCCGCTGGGCGTCGCTGATCCCGGGCCGCAGGCGAACCTGGATCAGCGCGCTGTTGCTGTTGGGGAAGAGGTAGGCGAAGCGCGCCTTGGGGACGTCGGAGCCGCGGGCTGGGTCGAAGACCACGTTCGAGACGAACGACGGGTCGTTGAGCTGCGGCAGAGAGCGCAGGTTGTAGGCCTGCGCGAGCGAGAGCGCGGTGCGCAGGTACTGGGCCTGGACCAGCTGCTGCGCCTCGCGCGCGACCTGGTCCTGCTGCGCCTTGGTCCGGTGCTGGGCGGCCGCCAGCGTCCGAGCCGCCCGCGCGGCGGACTTCTCGCGGGCGACCTCGGCCGTCTGCTGGGCGGAGAACTCGTCCTGGATCTGCCGGACCGCCTCGTTGAGGAACGTACCGGGGCCGTAGACGACCTGGACCGGGCGGGGTCGCAGCTTGGCGAACTGCGCGCACGGACCGTTCGGGCCGCCGATGGGCTGCTGGCCCGCAGGGACGTTGCCGGCGATGCAGCCCTCCAGCCCGACCAGGCGCTCGAGGTCGGCCGTCAGCACCGTCTTGGGCAGGTACTGGCGTACGAGGATCAGCACCGCGTCCTCGCCGAAGTCGCGGTGGTAGGCGCTGGTGGCCTGGAACGACCCCGAGGAGCGGTTCACCAGGGTGTCGGTCCCGGCGCTCGGCTGCAGGCGCAACGCCAGCAGGCCGCCGGCGATCGCGAGCAGGGCGACCAGGGACACCACGAGCACGGCGCGCCGCGCCGCCCAGGCGACGATGCGTTCGAAGGCTTGTGACGCCTGCATC
>DASYIJ010000272.1:0-8607 GCA_035997675.1 Solirubrobacteraceae bacterium | reverse complement strand
AGCATCACCGTCGGCTCGGTTGCTGGTCGTTCGCTCCGGCTCGGCCGCGATGGTAGGGTGCCGCCAGGTTCCGCGGCGGGAGATGGAGGTTCAGCGATCGGCGTTGTCGCGCTAGTCGGCACCACCAAGGGGCTGTTCCTGCTGTCGGGCGACGACGATCGCCAACGGTGGCGAACGGAGGGACCCCTGCTCGACGGCTGGGGGATCTTCCACGCGGTGGTCGATCCGCGCGATGGGACGCTGTACGCGGCGGCCAACCATCGCGTCTACGGGTCGTCCGTGCAGCGCTCGACCGACCGCGGCAGGACGTGGCGGCGCTCAAGGAAGATCGGGCTGCCCGAGGAGTCAGGGCTGACGCTGGATGCCGTGTGGCACGTCGAGCCCGGCCGGCCGGCGGATCCGAACACGCTGTATCTCGGGGCCGCTCCGGGAGCGCTCTTTCGCTCCGACGACGGCGGTGACACCTGGGAGGTGAACCAGAGCATCCTGGAGCACCCGACACGCGAGCGGTGGTTTCCCGGTGCCGGTGGCATGTGCTGCCACTCCATCCAGCTGGACCGTCAGAACGACCGGCGTATGTACGTTGGCATCACCGCGGCCGGTGTCTTTCGCTCCGATGACAACGGCGAGACGTGGATACCGGCCAACCGGAACGTGTTAGCCGAGTTCCTGGGTGATCCCTATCCGGAGGTCGGGCAGTGCCCGCACAAGCTTTTGCTTCACCCGCAGCGGGATCGGCTTTGGCAGCAGAACCATTACGGGGTGTACCTTTCTGACGACAACGGCGACAGCTGGCAGCGACTGGACGGAAATGGGCTGCCGAGCGGTTTTGGCTTTCCCATCATGATCGACCCGACGGATCCAGAGCAGGCGTTCGTGATCCCCGAGAAGAGCCCCGAGTACCACCACTCCTCAGGCGGTCAGCTCGCCGTCTACCGAACGAGGAACAGCGGAGAGACCTGGGAGCTCATGGCTGACGGTCTGCCGAAGCAGGCCTGGGCCGCTGTCCTTCGTGAAGCCTCGGCCTCCGACACCGAGTCGCTCTATTTCGGCACTCAGAGCGGTTCGTTCTTCGCCTTGACCGCCGGCGAGGTCTGGCTCGAGGGGATGCGACACCTTCCCCCGATCCTGTCCGTCGAGGTCACCGAATGGCCCAGGTAGTGGTGCCCAGCATCCTGGCTGCGCAGGCCGAGGGCCGGCAGCGTTTCGATGTCGAAGCCGACACGGTTGGAGATGCGCTGCATGCGCTTCCGGTCGCCGACCTGCTGTTCAACGAGCGGGGTGAGCTCAACCGGCATCTGAACGTCTATGTGGATGGGACCGACGTGCGGGAGCACGGCGGCCTGACCTGCCCGGTCGAGGGTGCGCGCGAGATCCGGGTTGTGGCCATGGTCTCCGGCGGCTAGCGACGTTTGGTCGCATAGCGATGCCAGACATCCCCCCGTCGAGTGTCCATGGCAAGGCCGCCCTTGTGGGGCGCGCCGCCGAGTCCGAAGCACTCGACCGGCTGCTGGCCGGAGGAAGGCTGGGCGAGAGCGCGACCCTCGTGCTGCGCGGCGCGGCCGGAACGGGAAAGACCGCCCTCCTGGACTATGCCGCCGCGGGCGCCCACGGCTATCGCGTCGCTCGCGTGGTCGGGGTCGAATCCGAGATGGAGCTTCCCTTCGCGGGCCTGCATCAGTTGTGCGGGACGCTGCTGGACCGCCTCGATCGGCTGCCGTCGCCTCAGCGCGACGCCCTCGCGACCGCCTTCGGGCTGAGCAGCGGGGATCCGCCCGACCGCTTCTTCATCGGTCTGGCGGTGCTCAGCCTGCTGTCCGACGCCGCGGAGGAGCTCCCGCTGATCTGCCTGATCGACGACGCCCAATGGCTCGATCAATCCTCGGCCCAGGTGCTGGCGTTCGTGGCTCGGCGCATCCAGGCGGAGGCGGTCGTCCTGCTGTTCGCCTTACGTGAACCAGCCGAGTTCGATGACTTGGCGCGCCTACCGAACCTACGGCTGGAGGGGCTCTCGGACGAGGATGCGCGCGAGCTGCTCGCCTCGGTCATCGGCGCGCCGCTCGACGAGCGCATACGGGGCCGGATCCTCGCCGAGGCCCGTGGCAACCCGCTCGCCTTGCTGGAGCTGCCGCGTGAGTTGTCCCCCGCGGGCCTGCCCGGCGGCTTTGGTTCGCCCGCGGAGCTTCCGCTGCAAACCCGCATCGAGGCGAGCTACCGGCGGCGGGTTGACCAGCTGCCCGAGGCGACCCAGCAGCTGCTGCTTCTTGCCGCGGCCGAGCCGACCGGCGAGCCGGGACTGCTGTCGCGATCGGCGGGCGAGCTTGAGATCGATATCCACGCCCTGGGGCCGGCCGTGGAAGCGGGGCTGCTCGAGCTCGATGCCCGGGTGGCCTTTCGCCATCCCCTCCTTCGCTCGGCCATCTACCGGGCGGCGTCGCCTGAGGCTCGGCGTGCTACCCACCGGGCGTTGGGCGCCGCCACCGACGCAGCGACCGACCCCGACCGGCGAGCGTCGCATCTGGCCCGGGCCGTGGTGGCGTTCGACGAGGGCGTCGCCGAAGAGCTGGAGCGCTCGGCCGGACGGGCTCAGTCGCGCGGGGGAGTCGCGGCCGCCGCCGCCTTTCTCCAGCGGGCGGCTGCTCTGACGCTTGACCCGGTTCGGCGGGCGCAGCGGGCGCTCTGGGCTGCCGAGGCCAAGCAGCTGGCGGGGGCGCCCCAGGAGGCGCTGATGCTTCTCTCCAGCGCAGCGGAGGGGCCGCTCGACGACCTCGATCGGGCCATGCTCCAGCGGCTTCACGGACAGATCGCGCTCGACCTGAGACGAGCTGCAGACGCCGTGCCGCTGCTCCTGGACGCTGCGCGGCGGCTGACCGCGCTCGATCCGAACCTGGCCCGGCGGACCTACCTGGAGGCGCTGCGAGCTGCGAGCGTTGCCGGCCGTCTCGGCAGTGGCACCCTCGTCGCGGCAAAGGCGGCCCGCGACGCGCCGCCCCCGGTCGGGCCGCCTCAGGCCAGCGACCTGCTGCTCGATGGACTTGCCATCCGGTTCATCGAGGGCTACGCGGCGAGCGCGGTCGCGCTCCATCGGGCCCTGGAGGCGGTTCGTCTCGAGGGTGACCGGGACGGACAGGACATCCGCTGGCCGTGGATCGCGCGTCGCGTCGCACCCGACCTGTTCGACGACGAGACCTGGCATTCGATCGCCACGCGCAACGTTCAGATGGCGAGGGCCCGCGGCGCCCTGGCCGTGCTTCCGCTCGCCCTCAACCTGCTGTCGTTGCTGCGGTGCTTCGAGGGAAAGCTTGCTGCCGCGGCGGCGCTGATCGAAGAAGCTGATGAGATCGCCGAGGCGACCGGAATCGAACCCATCGTCTTCGGGAGGATGGTGCTCGTAGGCTGTCGCGGCGAGGAGTCGGGAGGTCTGGCGGTGATCGAGCGCGGCGAAGCGGTGGCGGCCGCTCGCAACGAGGGAGTCGCGCTGACCTTCGGGGAGTACGCCCGCGCGCGTCTCTACAACGCGCGCGGCCGGCATGAGGACGCCCTGGCTCCGGCTCAAAGCGCAAGCTCACGCGACGAGTTGATGCTCTCGGTGTGGTCGCTTCCGGAACTCGTCGAGGCGGCCGCCCGATCCGGAAAGCGGGACGTGGCGGACGAGGCGGTGGGACGGCTTGCCGTCTGCACACGAGCGGCCGGCACCGAGCTGGCGCTGGGCGTCGAATCCCGCGTTCGGGCGCTGGTGAGCGACGGGGAGACCGCGGAGGCGCTCCACCGCGAGGCGGTTGAGCGGCTCGGCAAGTGCCGACTGTCGCTCGAGCAGGCCCGTGCTCATCTCGGGTACGGCGAATGGCTGCGCCGCGAACAGCGCCGCGTGGATGCCCGCGACTCACTGCGAAAAGCGCACGAGATGTTTACGTTGATGGGTGCCGAGGCGCTCGCCGAGCGCGCCGGGCGTGAGCTGCAGGCCACCGGAGAGACCGTGCGGGCCCGGTCTCCGGAATCACGTGACGAGTTGACCGCCCAGGAGGCCCAGATCGCCCAGCTGGCCCGTGACGGCCTCTCCAACCCTGAGATCGGGGCGCGGATGTTCATCAGTCCGCGCACCGTCCAGTACCACCTGCGCAAGGTGTTTGCGAAGCTCGACATCAGCTCCCGCAACCAGCTTCACGACGCCCTGCCCGGCGAGTCGACCGCCGCCTAGCCGGCCGGCAGGGGGCCAGTGCGACCGGCCAGCGCGGCGCCCCAGGCGCCAGAACCAGCCACTGACTGGCCATCGCACTGGTCAGATGGCGGACGCGAGCGCGCACCCCGTGACCGACACTGCTCGGTGATGAGCAGCGTTCTCCAAACCCGGCCGTCCCCGCTGAATCCGCGGCCGCCCGGCGAGGAACGTCTGCGCCCCGCCGGCCTCCCGATCCGGGTTGTCGTCGCGGACGACGAGCCCGTGTATCAGGCCGGAATCACCTACGTGCTCCAGATGGCCGGGATCGAGGTCGTGGCGACGGCGAGCGATGCCGACGATCTAACCCGGAAGACCCGAGCCCATCACCCGGAGGTCGCCGTGGTTGACGTGGACATGGCGCCCTGCGGCAACGGCGTTTCGTGTATCCAGGCCGCTCGCGAGCTGCGAGCGAGCGAGTCTGGCCTGGCGATCTTGATCCTCTCCCGGTCGGCAGACGACGGTCAGGTTCTGGAAGCCATGGGTGATCGCCCGAGCGGCTTTGGATACCTGCTCAAGCCCCGGATCGGCGAGCTGGAGGATTTCGCGGCCGCCGTACGCCGGGTCGCCCGCGGCGGGACCGCGATGGATCCGATAGTGGTGGGTCGTCTCGCCGCGCGCGACCGACCAGATGATCCGCTCGACGAGCTGACGCCGCGGGAGCTCGAAGTCCTGGAGCTCATCGCGGAGGGACGGTCGAACCGGTTCATCGCCGAGGAGCTGGTCGTGACGGTCCCGGCGGTGGAGCGTCACATCACGAGCATCTTCGCGAAGCTCTGCCCGTCGTCGAACTCGGCTGATCACCGGCGCGTGCTGGCTGCGCTGCGCTACCTCAGCGCCCGCAGCAGAGGAGCCAAGATTTGCGCGTCGGGGATGGCGTCAACCCATCCGTTCGAGCGGTCGCTCGCCCGAAACGGCGGTACCGTCGCCCCGGTGCCCGGCTGAATCGGGCTGGTCCGGAGACGGCGAGCCGGCCATGCAGCCTCTCCGGTCGCGACCCGTCCGCGCCGGGGCGGCAAGCCGCGTCCGCGAGCGCGATCGACGCGGTGACGCACACCGAGCGCGCGCGCACCACCACGGCCATGAGCGATTCCCGTCGCGCACCGCGCGTCCGATCGCGGCCGGACGCAGGCGGAAAATCCCCCCGCGCTAGATTCCAGCCGGAATGCCGGAGATCGGGGAGACCCTGCGCGAAGCGCGCATGCGCGCGAAGATCGACGTCTCCGAGGTCGAGAGCAGGACGAAGATCCGCGCGAAATACCTTCGCGCGCTGGAGAACGAGGAATGGGGGCTGTTGCCCGGGCCCACGTTCGTGCGCTCCTTCCTGCGCACGTACGCCGACTACCTCGGCCTCGACTCCAAGCTGCTCGTGGAGGAGTACCGCCTCCGCCACGAGCATCCCTCCGAGCTCGACCTCGCGCCGATCGCGCCGAACCTCGGCCCCGAACGCCGATCCGCGCGGATCAGCCCGCCGCGTCCTTCGCGCGGATGGATCGTCGGCCTGTCGGTGGTGGCGATCATCGCGCTGCTCATCGTGATCGGCTCGGTGGGGGGCGGGAAGTCCGACCAGGCCAAGGTCGCGACCCAGGCGACCACGCGGAAGTCCAAGCCCAGCACGACGCCGGCCCCCGCGCCGCGCCCCACCGTCGCCCGGCTCAAGCTCATCCCCACGGACGCCGTCTACGTCTGCCTGGTGGACTCCAGCGGCCGGCGGCTGATCGACGGCCAGACGCTCGATCCCAGTTCGCCGACGCAGACCTTCAAGGCCAAGCGCTTCTCCGTCCTCTTCGGGCACGGGCCGGAGGAGATGCAGGTCAACGGCAAGACGGTGCAGATCCGCGGCAGCAGCAACCCGATCGGGTTCGACATCACTCCGACCAGCCGGCGCGAGCTCTCGCAGGCCCGCCTGCCGACCTGCAGCCAGTGACCGCGCGCGCCGGCATCGTGGTCACCGGCACCGAGGTGCTCTCCGGCCGTGTCCGCGACCGCAACGGCCCATGGCTGTCGGACCGCCTGCGCGAGATCGGCGTCGACCACGCCGAGACCGTGATCGTCGGTGACCGCCCCGGCGACATGCTCGAAGCGCTGCGCTTCCTCGCCGCGCAGGGGATGGACGTCATCGTCACCAGCGGCGGACTCGGGCCCACGGCCGACGATCTGACCGCGGAGGTGGTGGGCGGCTTCTCCGGGCGCGAGATGGTGCTCGACGAGCCGCTCGAAGGGCGCATCGCCGAGATCCTCAAGCCCCTGCTCGCCCGCTGGCCGCAGCTCGACGAGGAGGCCGTGCGCGCGTCCAACCGCAAGCAGGCGGTCATCCCGGAGGGCGCGACGGTGATCGAGCCCGTCGGAACCGCGCCGGGCCTCGTCGTCCCGCCGGCGAGCGGGGACGGGCCGACCGTGGTCGTGCTGCCCGGGCCGCCGCGTGAGCTCCAGCCGATGTGGCACACGGCGACCGAGACCGAGGCGTTTCGCTCTGCGACGGGCGGCGCGGTGACCTACCGCCAGGAGATGCTGCGGCTGTTCGGGATCCCCGAGTCGGAGATCGCGGCCACGCTGCGGACAGCCGAGGACGAGCGGGAAATCGCTCTGTCCGAGCTCGAGGTCACCACCTGCCTGCGCCGGGGCGAGATCGAGATCGTCACGCGCTACGAGCCCGGCGCCGAGGAGGCCTACCGGGAGCTCGAGGCGCTCATCCGCGAGCGCCACGGCGACACGCTGTTCTCCGACGACGGTTCATCGATCGACGACCAGGTGGCGGCGCTGCTGTCCGGGCCGCCGCTGCGCACGATCGCGGTGGCGGAGTCCTGCACCGGCGGGCTCGTGACCGCGCGGCTGACCGAGCGCCCGGGATCCTCGGCGTACGTACTCGGCGGCGTCACGGCGTACTCCGACACGGCGAAGACCGACCTGGTCGGGGTCGACCCCGGGCTGATCGAGGCTCACGGGGCGGTCTCACCCGAGGTGGCCGGCGCCCTGGCGGACGGGGCGGTCGCGCGCTTCGGCGCGGACGTCGGCGTGGGGCTGACCGGCGTGGCCGGCCCGGACGGGGGGACGGAGGACAAGCCCGTGGGCTACGTCTGCTTCTGCGTGGTCGAGCGCGGAGTCGGGCGCCTGGCGCGCGACATGCAGCTTCCGGGCGCCCGGGTCGATGTCCGCGATCGCTCCACCACGGTCTGCTTCCACCTCATCCGCCGTCTGCTGCTCGGCGAGCACGACGGGACCCTCAGCGGCGAGGCCGAGCCGGCGCGGGCGTGAGCGGCGCGCCGCGGGCGCGGCTCTTCGTCGCGCTGGACCTCCCGGGCGAGCCGCGGGAGGCGCTCGCGGCCTGGGGGAGGGACGTCGCCACCTCCGACGGCGCCGAGCGCCGACTGCGGCTGATCCCGGCCGACGCCCTGCACGTGACGCTGTGCTTCCTCGGCTGGCGCGACGAGGGCCAGGCCGACGAGATCGCCGCGCTGGTGCTCGGCGCGGTGCCCGACGGCGCGCCCGCGCCGTCGCTGGCGCTGGGCGAGGCCGCCTGGCTGCCGCCGCGGCGCCCGCGCGTGCTCGCGGTGGACCTCGCCGACGAGGACGGCGCGGCGACCGACCTGCAGGCGCGCGTGTCGGACGCCCTGGTGGCCGGCGCCGCGTTCGAGCCCGAGAAGCGGCCGTTTCGCCCGCACGTGACCGTGGCGCGGGTGCCGCGCGGCGCGCGCGGGGGCGGGCGCGAGGAGCCGGCACCACCCGCGGCCCTGCCGTTCCGGGGGGCCGCGGTGACGCTGTACCGCTCTCGCCTGTCCTCCGCGGGCGCGCACTACGAGCCGCTCGCGCGGGCGGAGCTGGGCTGAACGGCACCGGAAGCGGCGCCGGCTCCCGGGGGGCGGTAAACGAGGGAATGAGCACAGCTCCGCGGCAGACTCGTCACCGCCGCGCGTTGTCCCGACACACGGTCGCACGTACGTTCCCGTTCCGTCCGCTGCGAGACCTACCGTCCATCGTTCGACAAAGAGACTCCAAGGAGCCACGCGCATGACCGATGACACCAAGGCCGCCCAGGCCCGCGACGCCGCCCTGCAGGGCGCGCTGACCCAGATCGAGCGCGAGTTCGGCAAGGGCACCGTCATGCGCATGGGCGACGAGGGTGCCCAGGTGCGCGTGGACGCGATTCCCACCGGCGCGCTCTCGCTCGATCTTGCGCTCGGGATCGGCGGCGTGCCGCGCGGGCGCATCGTCGAGATCTTCGGCCCGGAGTCCTCGGGGAAGACGACGCTGATCTACCACATGATCGCCGAGGCCCAGAAGCTCGGCGGCGTGTGCGCGTTCATCGACGCCGAGCACGCGATGGACCCGCTCTATGCCAAGGAGATCGGGGTCGACATCGACGAGCTGCTCGTCTCCCAGCCCGACTACGG
>DASYIJ010000271.1:0-1769 GCA_035997675.1 Solirubrobacteraceae bacterium | reverse complement strand
CGGCATAGTTCTCTATTCGGCTCGGACCTCCCGTCTCGAACACCAGCGTGGCGAGGTTCTTGCCCCCGACAGGCCACCGGCTGCCAACGGGAAAGGGAGTCCTCGCACTGGCGACGATCGTGTACGTCCCGTCAGACTCATACCGGCACATCGTCGCCAGATCGGCGACAAACAGCCGCGCGACCTCCTCAATCACCGCAGCGAACAGCTCCTCCGGCGGCGCTCCGCGCGCCACCAGTGTCGCCACGCGCCGCAACGCCGCTTGCTCCTCAGCGAGCCGCTCCACCTGCGTTCGCGCCTCGGTGTTGGCGATCGCCGTCGCCACCAGCTCGGTGAAGCCGGCGATCCGCGCGGTGACGTCCTCCGGGAACGCCTGCTCCCGGGTGCAGCCGGCAAACGCCGCGCCCCACACGCGGTCATCGACCACGATCGGGACCACGACCCCGGACCGGACCCCGAACTGCCGCGCCTCCTCCACGAACGGCCCGTCGAGCGGCAGCTCCATCGGCCCGAACCGCAAGACGCGCACGTCGTCGCGTACCGAGCGCAGCTCGTCGTCCACCTGCTGTCGAGCGCCGATCGGAAAGCCTGCGTCCTCGCTGCTCCAGGCGGCCACAAGCGTCACCGTGTCGTCGGCCTCGAACCGGAGTAAGGACGTCGGATCGGCGCCCACGAGCCAGCCGACCTCCTCATTGACCGCCGCGAACACTTCGTCCTGCGACACGCCGCGCGCGACGAGCGTCGCCACGCGACGCAGCGCCGCCTGCTCCTGCGCGATCTGCGACTCCTCGACCCGCGACGGCACGTTCACGACGTCCTCGCGATCCGCGAGGGTGACCGGGAACTCGTGCGGAACCATGTCCTTGGCCATCCCGGCCGCGATCCCGTCGTCGATGGGGTTGACCGAGGGGGCGTGCCCGGGTACAACCACCTCGCCGGCGCCACGGGTGCGGGCCGGGAGATCGTCGCGCCGCGCGGGCGGGGCGCCGAGTTCGTTCCCGGTGACGGCCCTCATCGCTAGGCCTCCTGGCGGACGAGACGGCCGTGGACGATGAGCGTGATCGGGGCGCGCGCGATGCCCATCGGGGGCCAGCGCATCCCGAGCTCGCGGGGATCGGCGAACGCGGCAACCTCGATCTCGAGCTCGCCGTCGATTCCGACGTCGCGCAGTTGTGCGTCGACCTCGACGGGGATGTGCTTCCCCGCGGCGTGCAGACGCCCGGAGACCTTCAGCGTGTCGCCCTGGTGCGTCGCGCTGTCTGAGACGAAGCGGACGTGCGGGTGGTTGGCGACGTCGAAGAAGTCGTCGGTGCGCAGGTGCTCGTCGCGCTTCTTTATTTCGGTGTTCACGCTGTCGGCGTCAACGGTCAGCTCGACCGCCGGGCGGCCCGCAAGGTCCAGGCTGCCCTGGTAACGCTCAAAGCGGCCCTTGACGGTCATCAGGCCATAGAAAAGGCGCACGTGAAACTCGACGCTCGAGCGCGGCGGGTCCAGGTGCCACGTGCCGGTGCCAAGGCCACGGGCGGCGCTGGCCGAGGGCATGATGTTGGTGCTCATGGGTGCTAGCTCCATGGTTGGATAGAGGTTGGGTTGTGCTGTCTGGGCTGGGCTTCGAGCTGGGTGACGCGGGTTTGCGGCTTGGTGTTCTGCAGGCGCAGTCGGGCCGCTTCCCGGCGTGCGGCCGCGGCTTCCTGGGCGAAAGCCGGACGAAGACTGCGCAGCTCCTGCAACCGGTCGAGGAGTGCCGCGGGGATCTGTCCCGGCACGAG
>DASYIJ010000260.1:0-9415 GCA_035997675.1 Solirubrobacteraceae bacterium | reverse complement strand
TCGACCGACGCGCTCGTGCGCGGCGGCTACCGTGGAGACTTCGCGATCACCGGCGAGCCGACCGACCTGCACATCGGCGTGCAGGCGAAGGGGGTTCTCGCGATCCGCATGATGGTGGAGGGCAAGGCGGCGCACGGCTCCACGCCCTGGCTGGGCGACAACGCCGTGCTCAAGGCGATCGACACCTTCCGCGCGATCGAGTCGCTGCCGTTCTCGCGCGAGTCCTCCGACCTGTTCGACCGCCCGTCGATCAACCTCGGGCGGATCTCCGGCGGCGACGCGCTCAACAAGGTCCCGGACGAATGCACGATGGACGTCGACATCCGCTACCTGCCCGGTCAGGACCCTGGCGAGATCCTGGCGCAGATCCGCGCGCTCGGGGACGTGGACATCGCACGGACGTTCACGCGCGTGCCCGCCGAGGTCTCGCGGACCCACCCGTACGTGCGCGCCCTCGGTGACGCCGTGCGCCGCTCCGAGGGGGGCGAGGTCCTGAGCGTCGGGCGCGACGGAGCGTCCGACGCGGTGTCGTTCCTCCAGGCCGGCGTGCCGGCCGTCGAGTTCGGACCGGTCGGCGCGGGTCACCACGGGCCGGAGGAATGGGTCTCGATCGGCTCGCTGGAGCGCTACCGCCGTGCCCTGACCGAGTTCGTGCGCGGGCTCCCGGTCGCGCTGACCCGTACGGGACCCGACCTCGAGGCCGTCGAGGGGGGCGGGGCCTGATGGACCCGCAGATCCCGCGCCTGGCTCGCGGCATGTGGAAGCGCTTCGCGGTCGCCTTCGCGGTGGTCGTCGGCCTGAGTGCGGTCGCCACCGCGACCGCGGCGCTGCTCCAGGTCAAGAACATCGCCGACGCGCTGAACAAGGGGACGCACCTCAACCTCGGCAAGGACACGGTGACCCGGGCCGAGGTGGGTGGCCCGCAGACGATCATGGTGCTGGGGTCCGACCACCGCTCGATCTACGGCAAGAACGTGCGCGGCAACTCCGACACGATGATGCTGATCCGGCTGGACCCGGACAAGGCGGCCACGTCGATCATGTCGATTCCGCGTGACCTGAAGGTGCCGATCACCTACCGCGGGCAGACCACGATGGCCAAGATCAACTCGGCCTACAACTCGGGCGGCCCCGGGCTCTCCGCACGCACCGTGCGCCAGGTCCTCGGCATCCCGATCAATCACGTCATCGACATGGACTTCGGCGGCTTCCGTCACGCCGTCGACCGCGTCGGCTGCATCTACACCGACGTCGACCGCCGCTACTTCAACGACAACTCCGGCGGCGGCGAGCCCTACGCCCAGATCAACCTGCAGCCGGGCTACCAGAAGCTGTGCAACTACGACGCGCTCTCCTACGTGCGGTTCCGCCACGAGGACACCGACCTCGTGCGGGCCGCGCGCCAGCAGGACTTCATCCGCCAGGCCAAGGACCAGCTCAGCGCGAGCAAGATCTTCGACGACCGGCAGGCGCTGGCGAACATCCTCGGCGCCTACACCTCGACCGACATCCGGGGGACCACCCAGGTGCTCGAGCTGATCAAGCTCGCGCTCTTCTCGGCATCCCATCCGATCCGCGAGGTGCACTTCCGGTCGGAGATCGGGCCGTCCTTCGTGAACGCCACGTCAGCGGACATCCGCGCCAACGTGGCGGAGTTCATGAGCGGCGAGTCCAGCGGCGGCCAGCGCGCGCCCTCGCGCTCGACGCCCGCCCAGAAGGCGGCCCAGCGCAAGCGCCCGCGCGGGAAGCTCGTCGCGGGTGGGCTCGAGGACGGCAAGGCCGCGGGCGAGGAACAGGCGATCGCGACCGCGACCAAGGCCGGCTTCCCCTTCTACTACCCCGGGCTCCGGCTGCAGGGCTCGACCTACTCCGGCGAGCCGCGCGTCTACTTCGTCCGTGACTCGAAGGGGCTGCGCCACCGGGCCTACCGGATGGTCCTGGACACCGGCCGGTTGGGCGAGTTCTACGGCGTCCAGGGCCTGACCTGGCGCACCCCGCCGGTCCTCAGCAAGCCGACCGGCCACCAGACGGTCAACGGCCGCCGCCTGCTGCTCTTCGGGGACGGCAACCGGCTGCGCTTCGTCGCCTATCCCACGCCACGAGCCGTGTATTGGGTGTCCAACACCCTCGTGCTCGGGCTGACCAACCGCCAGATGCTCGCGATCGCCGCGTCGCTGCGGCTCGTCGGCCACTGACCATGCCCGCCGAACGCGAACCGCTCGCCGTCATCGGGGTCGGCTATGTCGGCCTGGTGACGGCTGCCGGTTTCGCCGAGATGGGGAGCGACGTGTGGTGCGTCGACATCGACGCGGAGCGCATCGACCGACTGCGCAGCGGCGAGGTGCCGATCCACGAGCCCGGTCTCGACGAAGTGCTCGAGGCCCAGCGCGAGCGGCTGCACTTCACGACCGATCTGGCGGGGGCGGCGGAAAACGTCCGCCTGCTGTTCGTCGCCGTAGGGACGCCCCCCACCTACTCCGGGGACGCGGACCTCTCCGCCGTCCACGCGGTGGTCGATGCCCTGCCCGAGGGCGGGGGGCACGTGCTCGTGATGAAGTCCACCGTCCCGAGCGGCACGGGCGCGTCGATCAAGCGCACCCTCGCGGCGCGCGGCGGCCCGGGCTTCCCGTACGTGTCCTGCCCGGAGTTCCTGCGCGAGGGCTCGGCGCTGGCCGACTTCCGCAAGCCCGACCGCGTCGTCATCGGCGACGACGGCGGAGAGGCGGGGGATGCGGTGGCGACGCTCTACGAGCCCCTCGGCGCGCCGCTCGTGCGCACCGACGTGACCAGCGCCGAGATGATCAAGCTCGCCTCCAACGCGTTCCTCGCGACGAAGATCTCGTTCATCAACGAGATCGCCAATGTGTGCGAGGAGACCGGTGCCGACGTAAAGGAGGTGGCGCGGGGCATGGGCCTCGACCCGCGCGTGGGCGCGTCCTTCCTCCAGGCGGGGATCGGGTTCGGCGGGTCGTGCTTCCCGAAGGACGTCAACGCGCTCAAGCAACTCGCCGGCAACAGCGGCTACCACTTCCAGCTGCTGGGCGCGGTGATCGAGGTCAACGAGCTGCAGAAGCGCCGCGTCGTGGCCAAGCTCCAGAAGCACCTCGGCTCGCTCGTCGGCAGGTCGGTCACGCTGCTTGGACTGGCCTTCAAGCCCAACACCGACGACCTGCGAGAGGCGTCGTCGCTCGTGCTGGCCGCCCGGCTCCAGGCCGAGGGCGCGAATGTCACCGCGTACGACCCGGTCGCGGAGGCCGGGGCGGCGGAGCTGATGCCCGGCGTCGAGCTGGCCCCCGGGCCGCTCGAGGCCGCCGCCGGGGCCGACGCCGTCGTCCTCGTGACCGAGTGGGACGAGTTCGCCGAGCTCGACTGGGACGCCGTCGCCCGGGGGATGAACGGTAGGCTGCTGATCGACGGGCGCAACGCGCTGGATCCGGAGACCGTCCGCGCGGCCGGGCTCGACTACGAAGGAATCGGACGGCGGTGACGCAATGATGGGGGAGCGATGCAGGCGCTGATCCTCGTAGGCGGCGAAGGGACGCGGCTGCGGCCGCTGACCTCGACGGTGCCCAAGCCCGTCGTGCCCCTGGTGGACCGTCCGTTCATCGCCTACATGCTGGAGTGGCTCCGCGGCCACGGGGTCGACGACGTGGTGATGTCCTGCGGCTTCCTCGCGTCAGGCGTGCGCAACGTGCTCGGCGACGGCTCGGGATTCGACGTCAAGCTCCGCTACGTCGAGGAGCCGCGCCCGCTGGGTACCGGGGGCGCGGTGAAGTTCGCCGAGTCGCTGCTGGACGAGCGCTTCTTCATGCTCAACGGCGACGTGCTGTCGGACCTCGACCTCTCGGCCCAGCTCGCGCAGCACGAGGAGACCGGCGCGCGGGCGACCCTCGCGCTCATCGGCGTCGACGACCCGTCGGCCTACGGCCTCGTCCGGCTCGACGAGGACCGCTCGGTCAAGGAGTTCCTCGAGAAGCCGAGCCCCGACCAGATCGACACGAATCTGATTAGCGCCGGGGCGTACGTGCTCGAGCGCGACGTGCTGGAGCTGATCCCGCCGGACACGAACGCCTCGGTCGAACGCGACGTTTTCCCCGAGCTGGTGGGCGACGGCCTGTACGGCTGCCCCGGCGACGGCTACTGGCTCGACATCGGAACGCCCGACCGCTATCTGCAGGCCACCTTCGACATCCTCGAGCGCAACGTCCACACCGCGGTCGGCGACGACCTCGGGGAGAATTACCTCTCGGTCGCCGGCGACGCGTCGTTCAACGGCCGGGTCGTGCCGCCGGCACGGGTCGGCCGCGGCTGCCGGATCGCGGACGACGCCCGCGTCGGCAGCCTGGCCGTGCTCGGGGACAACGTCCGCGTGGGTGAGGGGACGACGATCGAGCGGGCCGTGGTCTTCAACGGCGCCGACATCGGTCCCAACTGCCTGCTGCGCGACTGCATCCTCGGCGCCGGCGCCCGGGTCGGGGCCAACACGCACATCGAGGCCGGCGCGGTGCTCGGCGAAGGCGTGACGATCGGGGCGGACAACATCCTTTCCCACGGCGCGCGTATCTTCCCGGGCGTGTCCCTTCCCGACGGAGCCATCAGGTTTTGACCGGCGCCGCCACGACGACGCTGGACCGCGCGGCCGTCGAGGCCGTCGACCCCACCGGCCAGGCCGAGGACATCCTCGGTCTCCCCGAGCACCTGCGCGATGCGCTGTGGCGGGTGGAGAGCGCGGGCCTGAAGCCCCACGACGCACCGGGCGGCCTCGTCGTCGCCGGCATGGGCGGCTCGGCGATCGGCGGGGCGCTGGCCCGCGCCGCACTGGGGGACCGCGCGACCCGGCCCATCGCCGTGTCGAGGTCCTACGAGCTGCCGGGCTGGACGACCGCGGACACGATGGTGCTCTGCTCGTCCTACTCGGGCGACACCGAGGAGACCCTGGCCTGTTACGAGGCCGCGGGAGCCGTGGGCGCCCTGCGCTCCGTCGTCACCACGGGAGGGCGGCTCGCCGAGCTGGCGCGCGAGGACGGCGTGCCGGTGATCCCGCTCCCCGGAGGTTTCCAGCCCCGGGCCGCCGTCGGCTACCTGACCGTGGCGGCACTCGAGGTCGCCGCGCTGTGCGGCGCGGGGGACAGCGTCCGCGCCGAGGTCGACGTGACCGCGAACCATCTCGAGCGGCTCGTGGAGGAATGGGGGCCGGAGGGCCCCGAGGACAGCCTGCCCAAGTCGCTGGCCCGCGGGCTGAACGACACCGTGCCCCAGATCGCGGGCGCCGGCCTGACGAGCACGGTCGCGTACCGCTGGAAGTGCCAGATCAACGAGAACAGCAAGCTGCCGGCGTTCGCCCACGAGCTGCCCGAGCTCGACCACAACGAGATCGTGGGCTGGTCGGGGGCGCCCGACCTCGCGCGCTTCTCAGCCGTGTTCCTCGACGACGCCGACCTGCACCCGCGGGCGCGCCAGCGCATCGAGCTCACGCGCGGGCTGATCGAGCCGGCGGCCGCCTCGACCTTCGTCGTGCAGACGCAGGGCGAGAGCGCGACCGAGCGCCTGCTCTCGCTCGTGCTGCTCGGGGATCTCACCTCGCTGTACCTGGCGGTCCTGCGTGGGGTCGACCCGGGGCCGGTCGAGGTGATCGAGCGGCTCAAGGAGGAGCTTGCCGCGGGGTAGGGCGGCGGTCGCACTCGCGGCGATCGGGCTCGCGGCCGCGCCCGCCGCGGCGGCCCGGACGGTGCGGTTGGATGGAGCGGGAGGCCGGATCCTCGAGGAGCCCGACGTGGCCGTCGACCCGGCGGCACCGAATCGGGTTGTCGTCGTGGTGAAGGACACGCAGGGGTCGGGCGACCTGCGCATCGACCGGTTCGTCTCGCGCGACGGCGGGCGCACGTTCGGCCCGCGCCGGCGGATCGCCAATGCGTCCTACGGCGGCGTCCCGGCGCTCGTCAGCGATCCCGTGGTGGAATTCGACGGCGCCGGACACGCGCTGTTCGGCGCCCTCGCGATCCGCTTCTACCCGGAGCGAAACCGCTTCGACAGCGTCGTCGGCATCCGGCGTTCCGACGACGGCGGGGCGAGCTTCGGCGCGCCGGCGTTCGCCGTGCGCGACGAGGGTCCCGGGCTCCCGGAGGAGGCCAACTTCCCTCCGGACGTGACGTGGAACGACAAGGACTGGCTGGCGGTGGACCGGGCACGCGGGACGGTCTATGAGGCCTGGAACCGCATCCACACCCGCTTTGCCGGCCAGTCGAGCCGCGTCGCGGTGGCCCGCTCGACCGATGGCGGAGCGACGTTCTCGCCGCCGCTCATGCTGTCGCCCCCCGGCGGCGTCACGACCGGTCCCCAGTTGACGGTTCGCCCCGACGGCGCGGCGGAGACCGTGTGGGTGGGGTCGCCGCGGTACGGGGATCGGGGCGCCGTCCTCGTGGCGACCTCGCACGACGGCGGCGCAACCTTCGGCGCCCCGCGCAGGATCGGCCTCGTCAAGGGCATCGGGCGCGACGCGTACGGCCTCGCCGCGCTCGCCTCGAGCGGATCGGCGTCGGTGGCGTGCTGGGGCAGCGCCGGCCGCGCGCAGTGCTCCCGCGCGCTCGGCGACGCGTGGCGAGCCTCGCGACCGGTCGACCGGCGGCTCGGCGGACTGCAGGACATGATCGCCGTCGCCGGCGACGAGGCCGGCCGCTTCTGGCTCGGGATGTACGCGATCGGGCGCCGCGGCACGACGGTGCGCCTCTACCGATCCGCCGACGGCGGGCGCAGCTTCCGGCTCGTGAGGATCCTCGCCCGCCGGCCCTACGCTGCCGGCAGCTACCTGCCCGGCTCCGGCGTGCGCACCGGCGACTACTTCGGCCTCACGGCCGCCGGCGGGAGGGTCATCGCCGCCTACGTCCTGCCCCGCCGCGGCCGCGACCCGCTGACCAATTCCGTCTACGTCTCCACCGTGCCCGACCGATGACCGGCCTGCTGTCGCTCGAGCTCGACGCCGGCGTCGCGCTCGTCACCCTGCGCCGGCCGGAGAAGCGCAACGCGCTGTCGATCGACCTGCGGCTTGAGCTGGCCGACGCCTTCGGCCGACTCGCCGACGACGACCAGGTCGGCTGCGCGGTCCTCACGGGCGCCGGCAACGCATTCTGCTCGGGCATGGACACGACGCAGTTCGGCGGCGATCGCGAGAACAAGGAGCGCCTGGTCGAGTCCAGCATCGCGGCGTTCGGCACGGTCGCGCGGTTCCCCAAGCCGCTCGTCGGCGCGGTCAACGGGCCGGCGATCGCCGGCGGGTTCGTGCTCGCGCTGTATTGCGATCTGCGGGTGGTGTCCGAGACCGCGACGTTCGGCTTCCCCGAGCTGCCGCGCGGCATCCCGCCGTCCTACGCCGCGGCGCGCGCCGCGCTGCCCGAACCGCTCGCTCGCGAGCTCGTGCTGACCGGACGCGTGATCGACGCGTCGGAGGCCCGCGCCGCGGGGGTGGTCTCCGAGGTCGTGCCCTTCGAGGATGTCGTCCGCCGCGCGCTCGAGGTCGCCCGGGCGATCGCGGCCAAGCCGCACGACACCCTGCGGGAGGTCAAGCGGCGGATCCTCCTCGACGCCGAGCACCTGCGCGGGCATCTGGTCGAGGACGAGGAGCGCGCGTTCCGCGCGGCGCTGCTCGGCGACGACCCGGACGACCCGGCCGCCTGAGCGGCATCCCTTCGGTGTAACCGCTCGCCGCAACCTTGACACGCTAGTGGTAAGGTTCGCGGCCGATGGAGGCGCTGACCATCAACGAGGCTGCGGAGACCACCGGTTGGTCGCCGCGGATGCTTCGTTACATCGAGCGCGCGGGGCTGATCGTGCCCCGGCGATCGGACGCCGGCTACCGTCTCTACGGCGCCGGCGAGCTCCAGCGGCTGCGCACTCTGCGCGAGCTTCTCGCCCGCTTCGGCATCGCCCTCTCCGACGTCGGGTTCGCCCGGCGCATGCGCGAGGACGGCGAGCTCGAGGAGGCGGTCGGCTCGTGGTTGAAGGCGGCCGCGGCGCGCCCCGAGGAGGTCCCGGCCAGCGACTGGCTGCGCTGGGAGCAGGACAAGCACAACAAGCTCTTGAACGAACTCATGGAGGCTGCATGACGACCACCGCCGCCCTGACCGCCACCGACTTCAAGGTGGCCGACCTCGGCCTTGCCGACTTCGGCCGCAAGGAGATCACGCTGGCCGAGCACGAGATGCCCGGCCTGATGGCGCTCCGCGAGGAGTTCGGCGCGGCGCAGCCGCTCAGCGGCGCGCGTGTGACCGGCTCGCTGCACATGACCGTCCAGACCGCCGTCCTGATCGAGACGCTGGTCGCCCTCGGCGCCGAGGTGCGCTGGGCGTCCTGCAACATCTTCTCGACCCAGGACCACGCCGCCGCGGCCGTCGTCGTCGGCCCGAACGGGACGCCCGAGGAGCCGCAGGGCGTCCCGGTGTACGCGTGGAAGGGCGAGACGCTCGAGGAGTACTGGTGGTGCACGGAGCGGGCGCTGATCTGGCCCGACGGAGGTCCCAACATGATCCTCGACGACGGCGGCGACGCCACGTTGCTCGTCCACAAGGGCGCGGAGTTCGAGCGGGCGGGCGCCGTGCCGGACCCGGCCGGCGCCGAGTCCGAGGAGTTCCAGGTCGTCCTCTCGGTGCTCCAGCGCTCACTCGGCGAGGATCTGCAGCGCTGGACCAACATCGCCGAGGGCATCAGGGGCGTGACCGAGGAGACCACCACCGGCGTGCACCGGCTCTACCAGCTCGCCGAGACCGGCGACCTGCTGTTCCCGGCCATCAACGTCAACGACTCGGTCACCAAGTCGAAGTTCGACAACAAGTACGGCTGCCGCCACTCCCTGATCGACGGCATCAACCGCGGCACCGACGTGCTCATCGGCGGGAAGACCGCCGTCATCTGCGGCTACGGCGACGTGGGCAAGGGCTGCGCGGAGTCGCTGCGCGGTCAGGGCGCGCGCGTGATCATCACCGAGATCGATCCGATCTGCGCCCTGCAGGCCGCCATGGACGGCTACCAGGTCGCCACGCTGGCGGACGTCGTCGGGACGGCGGACATCTTCGTCACGGCGACGGGCAACCGCGACGTCATCACGGCCGCGGACATGTCCCGCATGAAGCACCAGGCGATCGTCGGCAACATCGGCCACTTCGACAACGAGATCGACATGGCCGGCCTGGTCGCCACCGAGGGCATCGAGCGCGTCAACATCAAGCCGCAGGTCGACAAGTTCGTGTTCCCGGACGGTCACGCGGTGATCGTGCTCTCCGAGGGCCGGCTGCTGAACCTGGGCAACGCAACCGGGCACCCGAGCTTCGTGATGTCCAACTCGTTCGCCAACCAGACGATCGCCCAGGTCGAGCTGTTCGCCAAGAACGACGAATACGAGAAGCGTGTGTACGTGCTGCCCAAG
>DASYIJ010000218.1:0-2083 GCA_035997675.1 Solirubrobacteraceae bacterium | reverse complement strand
AGGTCCTCCGGCAGATCGTCGAGAAGCTCTGCGAGGCGCTGCAGGAGTCAGGGCCTCGGCTCGGGCTGGTGGGCGAGGATGAAGTCGACCGCCTGGCCCACGGTGAGGATCCGCGCCGCCTCGTCGTCGGGGATCCTCACGCCGTAGGTGTCCTCCAGCTCCTGGACGAGCGTGTACAGGTCCAGCGAGTCGGCCTCGAGGTCCTCTTTGAAGCGCGTCGCCTCGCCGATGCGGGCGGCGTCGACCTCCAACTCGTCTGCGAGGTGGTTGCGTATCAGGGACAGGACCTCCTCGCGGTTCATCGCGAGGACCCCAAGCTAGCGGCGGGCTCGGACACCGGCGCGGAGCGCAGCGCGCCGGCGGATTCGAGCAGCTCGTGCGTGCGTTGCACCGCCTCCTCGCGGACGGCGCGCTCGGCCACGCCGATGGCCTGCGCGAAGCCGTGGCGGGTGAAGCGTCCGTGGGCCACGATCCCGACACGCCGCAGCCCCAGCATGTAGGCGCCGCCGGCTCCCTCGGGGTCGATCTCGTCGCGGAACCGCCGGAGCGCCGGGCGCAGGAACATGCCGCCGAGCTTCGCCCGCGGCGTCGAGGTGGCGGCGTCACGGACCGCGCCGAGGATCGTGCCCGACGTGCCCTCCAGCAGCTTGAGCGCGATGTTGCCGGTGAAGCCGTCGGTGACGATCACGTCGGCGGCTCCGGTCGTGACCTGCGTCCCCTCGATGTTGCCGACGAACTCCAGGTCCTCGACGGTGGGCGCGCGGGCGGCCAGCTGCTCGTGGGCGGCGACGACGTCCTCGGTGCCCTTGGTCGCCTCCTCGCCGTTGGAGAGCAGCGCGACCCGCGGTCGCGCCACGCCGAGCACGGCGCGCGACATGGCGGCGCCCATGAAGGCGAACTGCACGAGGTGCTCGGGCCGCGCCGACAGGTTCGCTCCGACGTCGAGCAGCAGGATCGGTGCGCCGGGGATGGGCATCGGGAGCGCGAGCGCCGGCCGGTAGATCCCGCGCGCGCGCTTGATGTTGAACACCCCCGCCGCGATCGCGGCGCCCGTGGCGCCCCCGGAGACCAAGGCGTCCGCCTCGCCGGCGGCGACCGCCTGGACGGCGCGGACGATCGACGCGTCGGGGGTCGAACGCGCGGCGAGGGCGGGGTCGGCGGCCTTGGCGATCGACACCGGCGCGTCGACCACCTCGACACCGCTCGGCGTGCTCCCGATCTCGGCGGCCGGGCCGAACAGGAGGACACGTGTTCCGCGCTCCGCGGCCGTGGCGGCGCCGGCCGCCACCTCGCGGGCGCCGAGGTCCGCACCGTTGGCGTCGACCGCGACGGTGACCGGGTCCGTCATGGTCGGGACCTCCTACTCGTGGTCGTGGTCGTGATCGTGCGCGGTGGGCGCGATCACCTCACGCCCGGCGTAGGTGCCGCAGTTCGGGCACACCCGGTGCGGGCGGCGCGGGGCGTGGCACTGCGGGCACTCGTTCAGCGTGGGCGCGACGATCTTGTGCTGCGCCCGGCGCTTGCGAGTGCGGGCGCGAGCCTGCTTTTGCTTGGGGACGGCCATCGGGCCGTGCAGCGTACCAACGCGGTGCCACGACCAGTTCTCAGTTGTCAGTTGTCAGTTGTCAGAAGCTGGGCCCGAACCCCAACAACTACCGCGAAGCGGTACTAACTGCCCGCGGCAGCGGAGGGCCCGCTGTTTGCGGGCCCGGAGCTGCGGGGGCCCGGAGGGCGGCGAAGCCACCCGGTCTCATGCGCCTGGGCAGGCGAAGGCTCGTTGTTTACGAGCCGGAGCCGTAGCGGCAAAGTCGACGCTGCCCGGTCTCATCGGCCGGCGCGCCAGAATCGACGCCCGGAGGGCGGCGAAGCCGCCCGGTCACGACGAACCGCCGCTCTCCTCTTCCTCTCCCTCGAACTCCGGGAGGTTCTTGATGCCCTCCCTGGTGCGCCACTTGGAGTAGTTGTCCTCCATGGCGTCGATCAGCTCGCGCATGAAGCGGGGGGAGAGGTTGACGCGGGAGACCACGACCCCGGGGATCTCCTCTTCGTCGACCTCGTGATCCACGCGCGCGAACGTGATCGT
>DASYIJ010000186.1:0-9222 GCA_035997675.1 Solirubrobacteraceae bacterium | reverse complement strand
GACCACCAGCAGCTGGCCATGCAGACGCTGGAGACCGTCGCCCGCCGCTACGGGCTCGTGTGCCTGCTGCACGAGAAGCCCTTCGCCGGCGTCAACGGCTCGGGCAAGCACAACAACTGGTCCATGGGCACCGACACCGGCCACAACCTGCTCGATCCGGGCGACACGCCCGCCGACAACCTCCAATTCCTGTTCTTCTGCACCGCGGTGATCCAGGCGGTGAACCGCCACCAGGCGCTGCTGCGGGCGTCGATCGCATCGGCCGGCCAGGACCATCGGCTTGGGGCCAACGAGGCGCCGCCGGCGATCATCTCGATCTTCCTGGGCGCCGAGCTCCTGCGCGCGTTCGAGGCGATCGAGTCCGGGCAGGGCGAGGCCACGACGGAGAAGGGCTTTCTCGGGCTCGGGACCGAGGTGCTGCCGCCGCTCCCCATGCACGGCGGCGACCGCAACCGCACGAGCCCGTTCGCCTTCACCGGCAACAAGTTCGAGTTCCGCGCGCTGGGCTCCAGTCAGTCGCTGTCGCTGCCCAACACGGTGCTCAACACCACCGTCGCGGAGGCGCTCGATGACCTCGGCGCCAAGCTCGAGGCGGCGCTCGAGGGTGGCGCGTCCCTGGAGGAGGCCGTGCCGAAGATCGTGAAGGAGTCCTTCGCCGCGAACAAGCAGATCATCTTCGAGGGCGACAACTACTCCGAGGACTGGCACCGCGAGGCGGAAACGCGCGGCCTGTTCAACCTGCGCTCCACCCCCGACGCGCTGCCCTGGCTGGTCGAGGACCAGACGGTGAAGGTGTTCTCCGACTACGGCGTTCTCAGCCAGCGCGAGCTGGAGTCTCGCTACGACGTGTACGTCGAGCAGTACGTGATCAAGGTCAACATCGAGGCCGAGGTGGCCGCGACCATCGCCCGGACGATGCTGCTCCCCGCGGGGATCCGCCACCTGCAGGAGCTGCAGGCGGCGGGCGTCGAGCCCGCGATCGCCGAGACCACGTCGCTCGTGCACGAGATGTGGTCGGCGATCGCCGAGCTGGAGGCGGCCAACGCGACGCACGAGGGCGAGGAGGGCTCGCTCGAGCACGCGGCGTACATGCGCGACACCACGCTCCCCGCGATGGAGGCGGTGCGCGACGTGGCCGACCGGCTCGAGCGCGTCGTGGCCGACGACCTCTGGCCGCTGCCCAAGTACTCGGAGATGCTGTTCATCAAGTAGCCGCCGCCGCATCGGCCGGGCGTCTAGGGTGCGGGCTGACATCCACGCCGAAAAGGAGCCGCAGACCCAATGGCAGCCACCGAAGCCTCACCGGCCAGCGCCGAGGACGTCCTCAAGCGGGTCGATGCGGAGAACGTCGAGTTCATCCGCTTCTGGTTCACGGACATCCTCGGCCAGCTGAAGTCCTTCGCGGTCGGTCGGGACGAGGTGGCGGGCGCCTTCGAGGACGGCATGGGCTTCGACGGGTCCTCGATCACCGGCTTCAACCGCATCGAGGAGTCGGACATGATCGCCATGCCCGACCCGTCGACGTTCCGGATCCTTCCGTGGCGGGCCGGCGAGACCCACAAGGTCGGCCGGCTCTTCTGCGACATCCTCAAGCCCGGCGGCGAGCCCTACGAGGGCGACCCGCGCTGGGTGATGCGCCGGGCCCTGCAGCGGGCCAAGGACGCCGGGTACGACCACTTCTACCTCGGGCCCGAGCTCGAGTTCTTCCTGTTCAAGGACGACCAGGGCACCGAGGTGCTCGACAAGGGCGGCTACTTCGATCTCACGACGCTCGACGTGGCCTCGGACTTCCGCCGCGACGTCGTGTTCACGCTGCGCGAGCTGGGGATCCCCGTCGAGTACACCCATCACGAGGTCGGCCCCTCACAGCACGAGATCGACATGCGCTTCGCCGACGGACTGGCGATGGCCGACAACACCATGACCTACCGCATCGCGGTCAAGGAAGTCGCCATGGCCCACGGCTACTACGCGACGTTCATGCCCAAGCCGCTGTTCGGCGAGAACGGGTCCGGCATGCACACCCACCAGTCGCTGTTCCGCGGCGACGACAACGCGTTCTTCGACAGCGACGACGAGTACTACCTGTCGCAGACCGGCAAGGGGTTCATCGCGGGGCTCCTGCACCATGCCCGCGAGCTGTCGGCGCTGTTCGCCCCCTCGGTGAACTCGTACAAGCGCCTGGTCCCCGGTTACGAGGCGCCGGTGTACGTCGCGTGGTCGCGCCGCAACCGCTCGGCGCTCGTGCGCGTACCGCTGTATCACCCCGGCAAGGAGCAGGCGACGCGGGCCGAACTGCGCTGCCCGGACCCGTCCTGCAACCCCTATCTGACGTTCGCGGCGCTGCTGCACGCCGGCCTCGACGGGATCGAGAACGGCTACGAGCTGCCCGAGCCGATGGATCGCAACCTCTACGACCTGACGCACGACGAGCGGGTCGCGGCGGGCGTGGCCCAGCTTCCGGAGACGCTCGGCGAGGCCGTGGACGAGATGGCGAAGTCCGAGCTGGTCAACAAGGCGCTGGGCGACCACATCTTCCCCCGCTACATCGACCTCAAGCGCGAGGAGTGGGAGGACTACCGCGTCCAGGTCACGGGCTGGGAGCTGGAGCGCTACCTCGCCGTGACCTGATCGGACGAGGCGCGCGGCGGCGGTCAGCGCGACGCCCGCTGCGCGAACGCCAGCAGGGCGAGCGCGGCGGCATCGTCCGTGGGCTCTGAGGTCCCGAACGAGGTCACGTCGTCGCGGTAGTGCAGGCCGCGGCCGTCGAAGGCCGCCGAGGCGGCGCGGACGCAGCGGCGATACCCGTCGGGTGCGCCCCGCTCGGCGATCGCGGCGGCGCTGTTGGGTCCGCCCACCGTGGCCCCGGTCAGCACCCGCCCCCGCCCGGTGAGCGAGCCGGCCAGGTTGGCCACCTGGTGGGCGAGGCAGTGGGGGAAGTCCCGGCCGGTGCCCACGACGAAGGACTGGCCCCACGGGTTCGCGCCCAGCGTCCACGCGAGCTCGTCGCGAGCCAGCGGCTCGAAGTCGCGCGTGCCGGCGAGGCGGTCGTAGAGGCGACCGGTGACGGCGGTGCCGAGCGCATGGGTGACCGTGTCGACGTTCCCCGACACGCTGCCGAAGCCGAAGGGATCGGTTCCCGCGCGGCGCCGGGCGAGCAGCAGCTGCGCGCGGAGATCCACGCGGAGGGACCCCGGCGACGTGGAGAGGTTGACGTTCGGATCGCTGTCCGCCAGCTGCCGCACCTCCGGGGTCGAGAGGATGCCGTGCAGGTCGTAATGGGCAAGGGCCGAGACGTCGTAGAGGTTCAGCGAGTCCTGACCGCTCTGCCGGCTCGACATGTAGGCGTCGGCCCAGTGCGTCGCGAGGGACAGGTAGCGATTGGCGTCGGGATGCGGTACCGACGCGTCGCCCGCCGCCCGGGTGGCGAGGTAGAGCTCGGTCGCCGCCAGCTCGAGGTCGTCGCGCCACTCGGTCTCGTCGTAGTACGCGTGCGGGCTCGAGGTGAGGAGAGCGTGCGGATGGGTGTCGGCGTGGTCGTAGAGGCTCTGGCCCGCCACCAGGCAGCGGTGCGCGTAGCCCGGGTCGGTCGCGGCGAAGACCTGTGCGCACAGCGCGAAGGCCGCCGCCGTGCGGCCGGCGAGGTTCGGGCTGATGAGGCCGCCGCCCGGGTTGGCGACGAAGGCGGGCCGGTGCGAGACGAAGTAGGCGGCCGCGCGGGGGCTCGACGCAAGGTGATCGTCGCGCTGGGGGAGGCGCCAGAGGTCGTGGTCGCCGAGGATCGAGCCGCCGTTGCCGTCGCCGATCCCCACCTGGTAGACGAGCGTCCCGCGCTGGGCGTCCCACAGCTTGAGCAGCCAGTCGGTGCCGTGCCGGGCCTCGGCGCGCAGCGCCGCGGGATCCCCGACTCCGGTCGGGAACTGCCGCAGCGCCCACAGCAGGGCGGCGTCGTCGAAGCTCGCGGTCTCGGCGAACTTCAGATAGTCGCCGGCGTCGAACCAGCCGCCGGCGACGTCGACCGGCCCGCCGATCGCCCGCGGGCGCGCGAGGAGTCGCAGGCCGCGGTACCGCGGCGGCGCGTAGAGCGCCGCGTGGGCGTCGAGCAGATGCGACGGCGCCCGCCGCAGCGAGCCGGGGATCACGTCCGGCCCGTCACGCTGTGCGCCGAAGAAGGCCGCGGCGCGCCCGGCGGCGGGTCCATACAGCGCGGCGGGATCGGCGACCACCACGCGTGCGCGCCGACCGCCGGTGGCGATCGTGTACGTGCCGGCGCGTGACACGCGTCCGAAGTCGAGCACGTAGACGTGCGGCCACCGCGCGTTCCATCGCCCGCGGTCGCGCCCGAGCCGTCCGCGCAGCACGACGTGCCCGGCGGCGTCCCGGACCGCGAAGGGCGCGTGGCCGAGCGGGCGACCGGCCATCACGCGCACGGGCTTGGCACCCGCGGCGGGGTAGCCGGCCTGATCGGCCCGCAGCAGCGTCGCACCGGGGCCGGCGGCGGCGCTGCCGCATCCGGCCGTCAGGAACCCCGTGACGACGCCGAGAGCTAGGAGGTGGTGGCGGATGGTCCGGTTCCGTCGGGGATGGGCTGGTGCGACGAGGGCGGGTCCTCCGCGAGCATCCGCGGGATGGTGACGAGCCGGTAGCCGCGGGCGCGCAGGGCGTGCACCAGCGGCGGCAGGGCGGCGAGCGTCTGGCGCCGGTCGCCGCCCCCGTCGTGCATCAGGATGATCCCGCCCGGTCGCAGGCCGGCCAGCGCCGCGTTGAGGATGTGGCGCACGCCGGGGGCGAGGTAGTCCTCGGTGTCGTTCGTCCAGAGCACCATCAGCATGTGGTACTCGCGCAGCACCCGCATCGTGGTGTCGTTGAACGAGCCGTACGGGGGGCGGAAGAGCCGTGGGTAGGGCGCCCCCGCGCGCCGGATGAGATTCGCCGAGTGGCGCACCTGGTAGGCCTGGAAGCCGTGGCGGTGGTGGGCCATGGGCGGGTGCGTCTCGGTGTGGTCCCCCACGACGAACCCGAGACGCGCCAGCCGCCGGGTCGTGGCGGCGAGCCCGGGCACCTGCTCGCCGATCTGGAAGAACGTCGCCGGCGCGTGCAGGCGGCGCAGCGCGGCGGCGATCCGCGGAGTCCACTCGCTGGGCCCGTCGTCGAACGTCAGGGCGACGTCGCGGCGCGCGCGGCCGCCCTGGGTGATGAAGGGAGTGATCGGGAGGGTCTGGTCCACGGCCAGGTTCTCGAGGGAAGCGGGTGGCGCCGCGCGGAGCGGGACGCCCACGGCGGGAGCGGCGGCAAGCGCGAGGCCGAGGAGGGCGAGCACGCTGGCAGCTAGAGTCAGGAGGGTGCGGACGGCGACGGGCTGACCACTAACGGCGGCCGGGACCTCAAGCTGCGGAGCAACGGACGTCACGTCGGCCGGGCTCTCGGAGCAATCGTGCTCGCTGGCCTTGCGCTCCGGTTTGCCACACTCGGCCACCAGAGCTTCTGGGAAGACGAGACCCTGACGGCGTGGCAGGCTCACCTGCCGTTCGATCGCTTCGTGGAAGGCCTGCCGGACTCGGAGGCGAGCCCTCCTTTCTACTTCCTGCTCGTGTGGCCCTGGACTCGCGTATTCGGCGGCGGGGAAGCCGGCATCCGCTCCTTCTCGGCTGCCGCGGGCACGCTGACGATCCCCATCGTTTTCCTCTGCGCGCGCCAGCTCCTCTCGGCGCGCGCCGGGCTGATCGCGGCCCTGCTGGCCGCTGCCAGCCCGGCCCTCATCTGGTACTCGCAGGAGGCCCGGCCCTACGCGCTGATGATCCTTCTCAGCACGTGTTCGCTGCTGTTCTTCGTCCGAGCGCTCAAGCCCAGCCAGGAGCGCACCCGCGAACTCAACCGCTGGGCGATCTTCTCCTGTCTGGCTATGGCGACGCATTACTTCGCCTGGTTCGCAGCGGGCACCGAGGGCGTCTGGCTCGCGATCGCGCTGCTGCGGGAGCGCCGCCACGAGGGACGGTGGACGACGCTCCCGAACACGCTGCGTCCGCTGCTCCGGCCCGCGGTCATCGTGGCGCTGACCGCCGTTGCGCTTCTTCCCCTCCTCTACTACCAGCGCGTCTCGGGCGGTGGGGCCGACCTCGGCTTCATCGGCGACAACCCGCTTGCCGACCGCCTCAAGGACGCGGGCGCCGAGTTTGTCTACGGGGCCGACCGCCCGGGATTCAACTTCCTCCCGGCGATCGAGGTGGTCGCGCTCGCGGCCCTGGCGCTCCTCTGTTGGCGCGGCGACCGGGCGGCGCGGCGCGCCACCGCGATTCCGCTCGGCGTGGCCGCGTTGCTCATCGTCGAGCCATGGGTGCTCGACGTTGCCGGTCTCCGATACATCGACCAGCGCACCCTGCTCGTCGCGCTTACCCCGCTCATCATCGGCATCGCAATCGCACTGGCGGTCCCCGCGATACGGGTCGTCGCGGCCGCTCTCGTCGCCGTCGCGGTCGGTGTCTCGTTCACCGTCTTGGTGCTCGTCCAGACCGATCCGACCATCCAGCGCGAGGACTGGCGTGGAGCGGCCCGCGCCCTCGGACCTGCCCCGCGCGACCGGATCATCGTGGTCGCTCCGGACCTCGCGAATCCGCGCCCGCTGCCCCCGCTTGTGGCCCTCGAGGGCCTCTATCGCCGGGACGTCCGCCAACTCCCGCGCTCTGGGGCGAGCGTGGCCGAGATCGACGTGCTCGACGTCCGCGGCTCGCCGTCCGACCAGGCGCCCGTCGCGTCGCCCCGCCCGCCGGCTCGCGGCTTTCGCCTGCTCGCGCACCGGACCAACGGGAATTACAACCTCTTCCGCTTCGTCGCGCCTGGCTTGGTCCACGTAACGCCTCATGGGCTGACCGGGGAGCATCTGCTCGATCGGGATGCGACGATCGCCGTACAGCGCCCGAGCTGATCTGCCAGGGACCGCCTGGTTCGGATGACCGTGAGTGAGAACGGCGGCAGGCGGACCGCGTCCGCATGGCGTTCGCGCAGCACCATGTGCGCCGCAGGAAGGTCCGGCGCCGGGTAACCGGCCGGACCGCGCGCGTGCCAGCGATACTGGCGGCTCGAGAGCGTGTACATGTCGAGCGGTCCAGCCAGGAGCGTTTGGTTATGAGCCGAGCCCACGGTCACCCGCACGTGGGCGGCCCGTCGAGGATCCTTGTTGACGAGGAGCACGGCGAGGCGACCGTCCGGCCGCCCGACGGCATACGCGGTGACGAGCGCCAGGCCCGCAGGGTCGCGAAGGTCGGACGTCGTGTGGAAGACGCGACGGACGCGGTGTCCCCCGCCGGCCCACTGGCCGGTGACCAGTCGCACGGCCGAGAAGGCGGCCGTTCGATGCACGATTCGGTGGCCCGAGTCAGAGAGCAGCAGGGTCAGATTCCCCCAGCCGTCGCAGGCGGTGGTCTCGCGGATCAGACCGCTGGGCTCGTAGCCGTAGAGGTAGGCCGCCCGGCCGCCAAGCGCCAGGAACTCACCGATGACGTCGGCGTCGAGCAACGCTCCGGCGAGATCGACCTCCGGGCGCCCCGCGAACGCCGAGTAGCCGTACTCGCTCAGAACCATCGGCAGCCGTGCGGGCAGGCCCTCCCGCGCGAGCCCGCGAAGCTGCGCCGCCAGCAGGTTCGGGGCCTGGACCAGCTGGCGCCCCGGATTCGCGCAGACGTTGTCGAACGGGTACCACTCGAACGAGAAGAAGCGGAACGCTCCGGCTCCGCCACCCGCGCGGAGGGAAGCAAGGAAACGGTTGATCCACGATGTGTTGCCTCTCGCGTCGGGCCAGTATTCCCACTGGGGGATCGACGTGGCGAAGCTCGGGCCACCGAGCACCACGTGAGGATCCACGCGGCGCAGGGCCCGCGCGAATCGGAGCCAAAGGGCCGCGTCGTCCTCAGGGGCCACGAACTGCCCGTCAGGTTCCTCTCCCAGCTCGACTCGGCCGACGCGGTAGCCGCGCGCGTGCAGGAAGCGAAGCTCGGCAGCGGCGTCGGCGGGAGTGCCGTACAGCAGCGGCACCGGAAGCATTACTGGCTGGTGGTCGGTGAGCCCGCTGCGAAAGACACGATCGAAACTGGGCTGCGCCACCGAGGGGTCGAGGTCCGTTGCGCGGTGCCAGGGATCCGTCGACGAAACGTAGGCGGCCGTCTGTTCGTGGCTCGGAGCATGCCGCACCACGTCGCGCAGCGTGCCCCGCTCGAGGCGACCCACGTGGAGCTCGCGCAGCGAGTAGCCCAGCCGGTCGCGCGGGTCATGGGATCGGGGCGGAGCCGTATGCGAGCTGTCCGTCAGCAGCACCCGAACGAATCGCACGCTCATGGGCGTGGGGGCCAGGCTCACGGTCTGTGCCCCGCCGTGTCCGCGCACGCCGCCACGCGGGAACGCCCGCCACGTGCCCTTGATCGCGGCGGTAAACGCGTCGACCCCCGACCAGTACTGGGCCACGAAGCGGCGTGCGTACGGCTCGCCCCAGTCGATTCGCAGCGCGTCGATCTGGCGGGGTCGTCCGAGGTCCAGCATCGCCCACTGCGGACCCCCCGCCGTCCGGCGTCCGTCGAGGCGCGCATCGAGGTAGGGATTGCTCTTCCAGAAGGTGTTCGGATCGCCGTCGTCCAGGCGGGAGTACCCGTCGTCGTTGGCCTGGTCGAACGTTTGACCGCGTCGTGGAAGGCGGTAGCCATAGGCCACCTTGAATGGGGGGCCTGCATGGCTGGAGGATGTCCAGTAGCCCTGCCGGCGGCGCGCGTCGCTCCAGCGGCCGCGCGGATTCCAGTGCCAGGCTTCTCCGGCGAGCTCCGTGCGCAGACGGTAGGCGAGCGCGCCCAGACCGGCCGAGCGCATGCCTCGCACGTTGTCCGGGGTGTAGATCTGCGCAAGGTCCTGGGCCCCCTGGCCGTCCACCCCTGCGCCCAGCGCCTCGTCCGGCGCGAAGCGGTTGACGACGCGGCTGAGCGTCACGGCGACGGTGCCGTGGAGTGGACGCACCGTGTCGCGAGGCGCGGCCGGCTGGGTGGCGCTGGCGGCGCCAGCCGTCGCGAGCAGCGCAAGGCACGTGGCCGCGGAAGCAACGCGGTCACGACGTCGCACGCCTCGACCTGACCTCGATCTCGCCCGTGCGCTCGAGCTTGTGCCAGCGCAGGCGCGTCCCCGCCAGGGCGCTCATCGCCGATTCGATGACCACGAGGTACATCAGCTGGCGGTAGACGAACTGCT
>DASYIJ010000162.1:0-1706 GCA_035997675.1 Solirubrobacteraceae bacterium | reverse complement strand
GCGACCTTGGAGGTCCCGGGAATCGGGAGCATGATCGGGGAACGGGCCAGCAGCCAGGCCAACGCGATCTGGCTCGGGGTGGCGTCGTGCGCCCGCGCGACCTCGTCCAGCGGACCGCCCTGCTGTGCCAGCCTCCCGGTCGCCAGCGGGAACCAGGGGATGAAACCGAGGCCGCGCTCGGTGCACGCGTCGAGCACGTCCTCGGAGTCACGGTCGACGAGGTTGTAGCGGTTCTGCACGGTGACGATCTCGGTCATGGCCTGCGCCTGGTCGAGCTGCTCGACGCTGACGTTCGACAGGCCGATGTGGGCGATCTTGCCCTCCTCGCGCAGCTCGATCAACGCGCCGAGCGAGACCTCGAGCGGCACCTTGGGATCGACGCGGTGCAGCTGGTAGAGCTCGATGCGCTCGAGCTTCAGCCGCCGAAGGCTCCCCTCGCATGCCTCGCGCAGGTGCTCGGGACGGCCGTCGGCGGGCCACTCCCCCGGGCCGGTGCGGGTCAGGCCGCCCTTGGTGGCGATCACGAGGTCGTCGGGGTAGGGGTGCAGCGCCTCGGCGATCAGCCGCTCGGAGACCTCGGGGCCGTAGGCGTCGGCCGTGTCGATGAGGTTTACCCCGAGCTCGACGGCGCGGCGCAGCACTCGCCGGCACTCCTCCGGATCCTCGGGTTCCCCCCAGATGCCGCGGCCCGTCAGTTGCATGGCGCCGAAGCCGAGGCGGCGCACGGTCGGTCCGTCGCCGATCCGGAAGGTCCCGGTCGACTCGTCGGTGAGCGGCTCTGCGGTCACGGGCATGCGATTCCCTCCGGATTAGTAGGACGTTGCCGCCGCCAATCCACTACCCCGCCCTTGCGGCCCTCAGACGTCTACTTGCCCGGCTTCTCGTGGTGGCCGCCGAACTCCATGCGCATCGCCGACATGATCTTGCCCGCGTAGTCGCCCTCGCCGCGCGACTCGAAGCGCTCGAACAGCGAGTTGGTGAGGATGTACGCGGGCACGCCCTCATCGATCGCGGCGATGGCCGTCCAGCGCCCCTCCCCGGAATCCGACACGCGGCCCGTGAAGTCGGCGAGCTCGGGATCGCGCTTGAGCGCGATCGCAGTGAGATCGAGGAGCCAGGACGCGATCACCGAACCTCGCCTCCACACCTCGGCCACCTCGGACGTGTCGATGTCGAACTGGTAGAGCTCGGGGTGGCGCAGCGGCGTCGTCTCGGCGTCGTCCTCCTGCTTCTCGCTGCCGACGTTGGCGTGCTTGATGATGTTCAGGCCCTCGCCGTACGCGGCCATGATCCCGTACTCGATCCCGTTGTGGACCATCTTCACGAAGTGCCCGGCGCCGTTGGGACCGCAGTGCAGGTAGCCCATCTCCGACGGTGACGGGTCACCGCTGCGGCCCTCGGTCCGGTCGATGTCGCCGATCCCCGGCGCGAGCGCCCTGAAGATCGGGTCCAGGCGCTCGACGACCTCGTCCTCGCCCCCGATCATCTGGCAGTAGCCGCGCTCGAGGCCCCACACGCCGCCGCTGACGCCGACGTCCACGTAGTGGATGCCCTTCGGTCGCAGCTCGCCGGCCCGGCGGATGTCGTCGTGGTAGTAGGAGTTGCCGCCGTCGATCAGCGTGTCGCCCTCGTCCATGCGGTCGGAGAGCTCCTTGGCCGTGCTGTCGACGAACGCCGCCGGCACCATGAGCCAGGCGTTGCGCGGC
>DASYIJ010000149.1:0-14679 GCA_035997675.1 Solirubrobacteraceae bacterium | reverse complement strand
CGCCTCGACGACGCGCTGCTCGACCGCGCCGCGCCCGGCGCGATCGCGCTGCACTGCCTGCCGGCCCACCCCGGCGAGGAGATCACGGCCGAGGTGCTCTACGGCGAGCGCCAGCGCATCTGGGACCAGGCGGAGAACCGTCGCCACGCCCAGAAGGCGCTGCTCGAGTTCCTCGTCAGCGCCTGATCAACGGGTCGTGCCGCCACTGGTGTCGATCGCGGCGACCGGCCCGGCGTTGCCGCCGTGGTCGACCGCCCGCACCGCGACGTAGCGCTTCGCGGGCGGCGTCAGGGGCACGGCGGCGACCTGCCCGGGGTCCTTGACGGGCGGGGCGGCGACGGCCTCGGCCTGGGCGAAGTTGGCCGCGGTGATCGGGTGGTCGGACCGCCGCACGTCGTAGCGCTGTACGGGACGGCACATGAGATCGTCGCCGGGCGAGACGAACGAGAGCGCGCCGCCGGCCAGCTTCAGTCCCGTCGGCGTGCCCGGGGCGACGGCGTCGCGGTCGAACGAGCCGGAGTTCGCGTTGTCGTGGTGAAAGCGCGGCCACGAGCTCGGCGAGCACGGATCGGACGGCGTGTCGTAGGCCAGCATGGACCCCGACCGCGTCAGCGAGACGACGACCTTGTGGGCCAGCGCGCCCCACGAGCCCAGCAGCGGGTTGGCGATCGTCCAGTCCGACGTCAGCTTCGGCCATCCGCTGACGCGTCGCCCGCTGCCGTCGTAGGCCTGGAGGTCCAGCGAGGCCGAGCCGGCGACGATCTCCTCGGTGGAGGCGTTGCCGTCGATGTCGCCCACGGACGGCCCGGTCAGGAACTGCAGGTCGTTCATGTGGGCCGGGAAGCCGGCGCGGTACGTGCCCTGCGAGCTCGTCGGGTCCCACGCGCCCACGAAGTCCTGGCTGCCCGCCTGGTACTCCGGGGCGGCGACGTCCAGCGCGCGCAGCAGGCCCGCCTGCGGCGCGAGGAACGACACCCCGCCGGCGAAGTTGCCGAATGCGGGCTCGCCCAGGGCGGGGAAGGCGACGTTGTCGGTCTGCCCGGGCGCCGTCCCCTCGTTCTTGAGGCCGTTGTCGCGGCCGTTGGGGTCGCGGCCCTGGCAGGTCGTGCCGTCGTGGTTGAAGACGTATCCGATCCCGGCGTCGGGGATCACGCCGACCTTGCGCCCGGCACCGCCGTTGGCGCCGCAGTCCATCGTCGCCGGGCCGATCACCGGTGACCCGGTGATCCCCTCGCCGACGACGGGCAGAAGCTCCGCGTTGATGCGGCCGATCCGCACCGGCCAATGCGCCAGGAACGGTCCCGGCCCACCGGCCTGCGGCCCGCCCGGCTCGCCGCCGGACCGGATCGCGTACAGCCGTCCGTTCGCGAGCTTGAGCGGGTTGGCGCCGGCCGGCAGCGAGCCCAGCACGCCGATCGCGGGGTCGAAATTGCCGGCGTTGATGTCGCCCTCGCTGCCGTCGTTGACGCGGTACTCCTCGTTCGTGCCGACCACGATCTCGGCCTGGCCGTCCCCGTTGATGTCGGCGACCGCGGGCGTGTCCACGATCGCGCCCTGGTTGAGGTCGGCGCCCGCGTCCGAGCGCCAGCGCAGCGCGTGCGTGGTCGGGTCGATCGCCTGGACCTTCGAGCGGTCGACCACCAGCACCGGGAAGCCGCTGACGGTCGAGCCGTCGCCCCCGTGGAACGCGTACACGTGGCGGTCCATGCCGGCGGCGATGACCTCCGGGCGCCCGTCGCCGTCGAGATCGGCGATCACCGGCGAGCCGAGGAACCCGTGCTGCGTTCGGGCGCGCGGGCCGTTGCGCACGTTCTCGAACGGCCGCAGGGGCCGGCCGGAGAAGTTGGGGTCGGCCTCGCGCTTCCACAGCAGGTGGCCCGCGCCGTCCCACGCGTAGATGCGCCCCTCGAAGTCGGCGCCCACCAGCTCGGGGCGCCCGTCGCCGTTGAGGTCGGCGGCGGCCAGCGAGGCGAGGAAGGCCCCGCGCGCGCCGCTCGGGACCTCGCCGCTCGAGAACGCCCGGCCACCGGTGTGCAGCGGCAGCGGATCGCCGTGCACCGGCCACCCGGGCAGCTCGCTGCCGTCCGGCCGCATCGCGTGGACGATGCCGTCGGCCGTCGCGAACACCAGCTCGTTGCGGTTGTCGCCGTTGAGGTCGGCGAGCAGGGGCGAGGATTCGCCGTCGCCCGGGAGCTGCCGCGGGAAGCCGGGAAGCATGTCCCGGTCGCGGTGCAGGTAGGCGTTGCGCCGGTCCTCGCCGCTGCGCGCGCCCGAGCCCGTGGTGGTCGCCTTGACCCAGACCGTGAAGCCGTAGGGCTCGCTGTTGGGGCGGCCGTTGGCGGTCTGGCCCGCGCCGGAGCCGCTCTCGGTCCCGTTGAACCCGCCCGCGTCGGAGGGGAAGTACGACTTCAGCTCGGCCGAGCTGACGTGCGCCAGGGTGCCGTCCATCGCCCCGCGTCGGGTGCCGCCGTCGCAGCGCCCCGGCGATCCGACCGGGTGGAAGTCGCCCGGCGGCGAGTCTCCCGCGCGCGCGTTGTTGGGATATGAGCCGGGGGCGATCAGGACCTGGCACGTGTACTGACCGCCGCGCGCGTCGATGTGGCCGGCGATGTCGAACCCGGAAAGTCCCGGGTCGACCTGCGCGAACCACTCCGGCGAGGTGATCTCGACCTCCGGCGGGATGGTGGCGTCGTGCACCGCCTGGACCGCCTTCCACGCGTTGACGCGCCCCCAGCCGTAGAACTGGTCGGGGCCGCGGCGCGCCGGGTAGCTGCGCGTCTCGGCGAGCGGCGAGACGACCGGGCGGTTGCCGGCGACGAGCGCGGTGAGCGCGCCGTTGGGGTCGGTGCAGCCGGGTGCGGGAACGGGGCTGCACGAGGGCTCGAGCGGGCTCGGCGCGTCGGCGCTGGCGAAGTTCACGTCGTCGGACTGCGACGGGCCGCCGAGGTTGGCGCCGCGCGAGGCGACGCTGCCAGAGGCCATGAGCTGGCGTACCTCGTTGGCGGTGATCGGACAGCGGGTGCCGTCCGTGCGCCTGCAGGTCGTGCTGGCGGCGAGTCGGCCGGCCTGTACGGCGTCGAGCGCGGCCGAGTAGACGAGCCCGGCCATGCCGGCGCCGAGGCCCGTCGCGTTGGACGAGCAGCTCGAGCTCGGCACGGCGATCGTCACCTTCGACGAGAAGTTCGTGCAGCCGTTGAACTGCAGGTAGGAGCGCGGCTGCGGCGAGAAGGTCTGGTCGTACTGGTTGGCCGAGTTGACCACGATCGTGTGCGGCAGCGAGGAGACGTAGTTGTGGTGCTGCGCGGCCTCGTCCGCCGCCGAGGCGATCACCGCGACGCCGTGGTTGTAGGCGTAGTCGATCGCCTCCCGCGCGAGGTGGGTGTTGTTCAGCGTGCCGAGCGCTTCCTGGATCACCATGACGCCGTTGTCGACGGCGTACAGCGCGGCCTGGCCGAACCGGCTGGCGTCGGCCACGAAGGAGTCGCCCACCCGCAGCGGCACGACCATGCAGTTCGGGCAGCTTCCGACCTGGCCGCCGTTGTTGGCCTCGGAGCTGGAGTCGCTGGCCTCGCCGGTCCCGTGGCCGTACTGCACGTCGTCGAACGGGTCGTTGTCGTTGTCGAGGAAATCCCATCCGGCGATGTCGTCGACGTAGCCGTTGTGGTCCGCGTCGGTGCCGTCGGAGAACGCGATGATCAGGTCCTGCGGGACGAGCACGCCCGGCGGCCCGGCGCGGCGTGGGTCCGACATGTTTATGCGCGTGTCACATGCGTAGTCGTCGATGTTGAAGACGCCGTCGCCGTTGGCGTCGTAGCGGCTCGTGTCGAACTGCGCGCAGGGCTTGGCGCCGTCGAGCGGCGTGACTCGTCCGGCGTTGGGGGTTGGCAGCTCGCCGCGGTTGAGCCGCACCTTGTGGCGCAGGTCGTTCATGGCGCCCGCGTCGTTCCACTTGATGCCCGAGTCGAGCACGGCGATGGCGACGTCGGGCCGTCCCGTGCTGGTCTGCCACGCCGTGTGGATGTTCGCGGGTTCGCAGCTGCCGGCGAGGGGGCTGGTCACCGGATCGGCGACCGAGGCGCCGCGCACGCCACAGAGCTCGGCCTTCCGGCTGCGGACCAGCGCGTTCTGCGCCTGAAAGGCGGGATTGGCGTTGTCCGGCTCGGGCGTGGCGGCGAACTTCCACGCGTTGCCGTCCCCGCCGAGGTCGTTCGGGACCGGATTGCCGCTCGGGCTCCACGGAAAATCGGCATGCGCGACCCCGCTGCCCACCGCGATGATCGCCAGCGCGCAACCCGACACGGCGAAGCCCCTGCGCAACGCTCCTCCCTGCACGTCGGGCGGCAGCTTACGGATGAACGCCGGCGTTCGCCAGTGGGAACCGTCGCTGTCGTGGGGGTAGGGTAGGTCTCCGATTCCACCGGAGGAGACGCCATGCCGCAGCCCAAGTCCACCCCGCGCCGGAAGAGCGCCGCCAAGTCCGCCGCGGCCCGCAAGGGCGGCGCGCGCAAGAGCGCTGCCGGCAAGAAGCGCTCGGGCACCGGCGCCGCGTCGAAACGCAGCGCGGCGTCGCGCGCCGGAGCGGCGCGCGCGAGTTCGGGCCGGGCGAGCGCGGGCGCGACCGGCTCGCCCGAGGACATCGTCCGAGCGAACCTCAAGGCCTTCCGCGACGCGCTGGCCAGCTCGGTCAGCCAGCTCAACCTGATGATGGTCTCGCGCGACCGCATCCAGGAGGTGCTCGACGACGCAGTGCGCCGCGGCCGGATCACCCGCGATGACGCGAACGAGATGGTGTCCGACCTCGTACGGCGCGGTCGGCGCCAGACCGATGACCTGATGAAGGACTTCGAGCAGCTCCTCGGCCGCAGCCGCGAGCAGCTCGACGACGCGACCGGCGACGCTCGTAAGCAGGCGCGCAAAGGCGCGACGGCAGCGCGCCGCCAGCCGACCGTCGACCGCGTGCTGCGCGAGGTCGACCGCGGCCGCCGCGCCGCCGGCCTGCCGCCGTCGTTCCCGATACTGGGCTACGACGACCTCAACGCGGCCCAGGTCGTCGAGCGCCTGGCCGACCTGACTCCCGCGGAGCTGCGCAAGGTGCGCGACTACGAGCGCCGCAACGCGAACCGCAAGTCGGTGCTCACCGCGATCGAGAAGGCGCTGGCGTAGCCTCGAGCTCCAGGTCGGCGAGCATCGCGCCGAAGTCGAGGCCCGGGGAGGCATCCCCGGTCACCTCCGCCAGGAGCTCCACCGCGTCGAGGCGCTGGCCCTGGCTCCACAGCTCGCGCAGGAACGCTCCGGCCTCGCGCTCGTCGAACCACGCGGGCCCGAAGCGCGCGCGAAGCGTCGCGCGCAGGTGGGTCTCGAGCGCCCAGGCACGCAGGTAGGCGGCGGCGTAGAAGCCCGGGTCGACGTCCGCCAGGTAGGTGGCCGGCGGCCACGGCACGCCGACGGCGTCCGACAACCGTGACGCGTACTCCCCGGGCATCTCGTGCAGCGGACGCTCGCCGCCGTGCAGCTCGAGCTCGTACCCGAGCTTCGCGGCGTAGCGGCGCAGGTAGAGCAGGCGGACGGCGCGGACGTGGGCGGCGAGCGCGCGGTCCGGCGCGGCGCCGAGACGCCGGCGCAGCCACTCCGGGTCCTCGACGAGATGGTCGAAGAGGAACGCGAAGCCCTCCGTGACCGAGTTGTCGCCCAGCGCGCGGAACTCGAAGGCGAGGCTCGGCGCGGCATGCGCGTAGTGCTCGGTATGGCCGGCTTCGTGAAACAGCGCCACGTAGTCGTCCCGGCCACCGATCGGCGGCACCACCAGGTGGACCTCGTCGGGGACGCGCACGGGCGCGCAGAAGGCGCGCGGCGACTTCTTGGGGCGGTGCTCGACGTCGAGGAGGACGTTGGCCTGGGCGTCGAGGTCGATCCCCAGGCCCGCGAGCGTGTCGCGCAGAGCGGGTACGAGCGATGCCTCCGGAAAACGCTCGTCGGCCTCGATGCAGCGAAAGAAGCGCGGCAGGTCGGCGCGGCGCGCGTCGCCCAGTCCGCCGCCCACGGCGCGCCGCAGCGGCTCGTCGACGATGCCGGGATAGGCGGCGTCGGTGGCGGCGGAGAACGCCGCGGTCTGGCGTGCGAGCGCGTCGAGGTCGATGCCCTTGCAGTCCGCGCACATGTCCCGGTAGGAGGCCCAGCCGAGCTCTCGGGAGATGGCATGCTGGATCTCGAGCGCCTCCGCGTGCAGCGGGTTCAGCCGTTCCTCGATCGCCGCCAGCCGCGCCGTCTCGATCCGCTGACGGCGGTCGCCGTCCGCCTCGTTGGCCTGCTCGACCGCGGACTCGCGGAAGCCGATGCGCGCGCCGTCGATCTCCAGCGACAGCTCCGCTTCGCGCTTGGCGAGCTCGGCCTCCTGGGTCCGTGTGGCGCGGCCGAGCAGGCCGTCCACGGCGAAGTCGAGCAGGTAGCGCCGCCGCCGGGCCTCGTCCCCGCCGGCCGGCCCGTCCGCCACCGCCGTGCGCAGCTCCTCCACCGCCGCGCGCGTGAACAGACCCTCGTGGCGCGCGTACACGGCCTCGATCCCGAGCTCGTCCTGGAGGCCGGCGAAGTGGCGGTGGTACTCGCGGGTGTGATCGGCGACGAAGGCCTCCGCCGCCTCGCGATAGGCGTCGAGGTTCATGGGGCTGCGATCCTAGATGGGCGATGGAGTCCTCCTCCACCCCAACGACCACTCGCCCGCGGCGCGGCGCCGAGCTCGAGCTGCGGATCGACTCGCTGGCCTACGGCGGCGCCGGCGTGGCGCGCACGGACGGATACGTCGTGTTCGTCCGCGACGCCGTTCCCGGCGATCGCGTCCGCGCGCAGATCACCAAGTCCAAGCGCCACTACGCCGAGGGGCACGCCGTCGAGCTGCTCGAGGCGAGCCCCGACCGCATCCCGCCGCGCGCCCACCACCCGGGAGCGCCCTGGCAGGTCCTGCCCTACGAGCGCCAGATCGAGGCCAAGGCGGCCCAGGTGGACGACGCGCTGCGGCGGATCGGCCGGTTGGACGGCTTCGTGCTCGAGCCGATCGAGCCGGCGGTCGAGCAGTGGCGCTACCGCAACAAGCTCGAGTACTCCTTCGGGACCGACGAGCAGGGCGACCTGGTGTGCGGCTTCCACGCACCCGGGCGCTTCGACCGCATCGAGTCGGTGCAGGACTGCCTGCTCGCCTCCGAGCGCGGGAACGCGGTGCGCGAGCAGGTGCTGGCCTGGTGCCGCGCCGAGGGCCTCTCCGCCTGGGATCGCCGCACCCACGAGGGCCTGCTGCGCAACCTCGTCGTGCGCGAGGGCCGGCGCACCGGCCAGATCCAGGCGCGGCTCGTGACCTCGCCGGGTGACCTGCGGGCGGAAGCGCTGGCGGGGGCGGTCGACTGCGACGGCCTGCTGTGGACGCGCGCCGACACGCTCGGCGAGACGTCGGCCGGCGGCGACACGCGCGTGCTAGCCGGGTCGCCGGAGCTGGAGGAGGAGCTCTGCGACCTCCGCCTGACGATTTCCCCGGAGGCCTTCTTCCAGCCGAACACCGAGATGGCCGAGCGCCTCTACACGATCGCCGGCGAATACGCGGCGCTGCGGGGCTGGGAGAAGGTGTTCGACCTCTACTGCGGCATCGGAACGGTCGGTCTGACGCTCGCGGCCCGCGCCGGCGAGCTCTGGGGCCTCGAGGTCGTCGAGTCCGCGGTCGCCGACGCGATCGAGAACGCGCGGCGCAACGACGTCGAGCACGCCAACTTCTTCGCCGGGGACGTTCGACTCGCGCTGCGTGAGCTCGTGGATCGCGCCGGTCGCCCCGACGTCGTGGTCGTGGACCCGCCGAGAGCCGGCCTGTCGAAGAAGGTCGTCCGCCGGATCATCGAAGCGGCGCCCCGGCGGCTCGTGTACGTCTCCTGCAACCCGACGACGCTGGCGCCCAACGCGGCCCAGCTCGTGGAGGCGGGCTGGGCGCTGCGCCGTGTGCGCCCGGTGGACATGTTCCCCCAGACGCCACACATCGAGTGCGTCGCGCTGCTCGAACGCGACGCCTGACGCGGGGAATCAGGCGGGGACGGGGACCGGCGCGGCGAGGCGCCCGGGGTCGAAGCGCTCGAGCGCCGCGCCGAGCGCCGCATAGACCTCGGCGTTGACCGCCATCCCGATGTGGCTGCCGCGGACCTCCACGTGCTCGGCCGCGGGATCGAGGCAGGCGCGCCAGTCCACGATGGCGTCGGTGCGGGAGTAGATCGACACGAATCCGACGCCGGCCGGAAACGGTCGCTCGGCCACACGTCGAACCTCGGCACAGCACGCTCCTTCGAGGCACTCGCGGCGGAACAGGCCGGGTGCTCCGAGGCTCCCGAGCGCACCCACGAACCGGACCTGGAGACGGGCGACGGGGTGGATCGCGAACGGATCCACCAGCGGCGAGCCCATCGCCACCACGCCCGAGACGAGGTCGGGACGGCGCGCGGCCAACGCGCGCCCGAGCGTTCCTCCGTGGCTGTGGCCGATGATCGCCACCCGCTGTTCGTCCCCACGCAATGTCTCGGCGCGCGCCTCCAGCGCATCGAGCGCGGAGGTGAAGCAGCCCGCATTGAGGCGCATGCCGGCGCCGCCGGGGCGAAAGCCGCTGCGCCGCAGCCACCCGGCGAGGACGCCCAGGGACCCGTCGCCGGCCATGAAGCCGGGCACGAGCAGCACGCTTCGCCCAGCGCCGGCGTCTGGATCGGCGCGGCGGAAGCGCGGATCCCGCACCAGCGCGGCCAGCTCGAGGCCGGTGCGGCCCTCGCGCAGGAGGCGGGGGAGGCGGAGCAGTCCGGTTTGCGAGCCGAAGTAAGCCATGGCCGACGTCCTTGTCGCGCTGCCTCCCGGGAGCGGCGGGCGCGGATTCTACGCGCATTCCTGCCCAGACCTATCCGGGGATCGTTATTCGTGTCGAAATCTCCGCTCCGCATAGAATCGCCCGCGATGCGCGCCGCGACGATCCGTGACGGCGAGCTCCTGGTCGAGGAGCATCCCGACCCGGAGCCCGGAAAGGGCGAGGTGCTCGTGCGCGTTCGTGCGGCCGGCATCAACGGCGGCGACCTCCACCAGCTCGCCGGCCGCTACCCGGCTCCGCCCGGCTGGCCGCCCGACATCCCCGGCATGGAAATGGCCGGCGAGGTCGTGGGCCGAGGCCCGGGAGCGGAGCGCTTCGAGGAGGGCGACCGCGTCTGCTCGCTCGTCGGCGGCGGCGGCCAGGCCGAGCTGGCGGTGGTGCACGAGCGCGTCGCGATGCCGGTCCCGGGTCGGCTCGACTGGCCGGAGGCCGGCGGGTTCGCCGAGGTGTTCACGACGGCGCACGACGCCCTGTTCACGCGGGCGGGGCTCGGTCCCGGCGAGCGGCTGCTCGTACACGGCGGCGCCGGCGGCGTCGGCACGGCCGCGGTCCAGCTCGGTCGCGCCGCCGGGGCGTCGGTGACGGCCACGGTGCGCCGGCCGGAGCTGCGCGACGCGGTGTCCGCGCTCGGGGCCGAGGTGGTCGACCCCGGCGACTTCACCGACGCCGGTCCGTTCGACGTCGTGCTCGAGCTGATCGGCGCTCCCAACCTGGAGGGCGATCTGCAGGTCCTGGACGTCGAGGGCCGCCTGGCCGTCATCGGCGTGGGTGGCGGCGTCCAGGCGGAGCTCAACCTGCTGGCGGTGATGGGCAAGCGCCTCCGGCTGCTGGGCGCGACGCTCCGCTCTCGCCCGCTGGAGGAGAAGGCGGCGACGGCGCGCGCGGTCGAGCGCCACGTGCTCCCGCTCGTGGCCGCGGGGGCGGTGGGGGTCCCGGTCTCCGAGACCTTCCCGCTGGACCGGGTCGCGGAGGCCTACGAGCGCTTCGAGGCCGGCGGCAAGCTCGGCAAGATCGTCGTGCTGATCTAGTCCGCGGCCGCGAAGAACTTCGCGGCCACCTGCTCCATCGTGCCCTTCGTCCGCCGCGTCGAGGTCCCGAGGGCGCCGTCGACGGTCTTGAGGTCCAGCTCGGATTCCAGGAGGCCTCCGCTGGGAAGCCAGTAGAGCTCGCGGTCGCGGAGCGCCAGACGGTCCTCGCCGTTCGCGAGCGCCAGCACGGTCTTCCTGGCCTGCGTCGACGGCTTGGCGGCGAGCAGCGACACCTGCAGCTTGCCCGCGGATGCCTCGACGAGCTCGGGCGGGAACGGCTGGTGCGCGGCGATCGCCAGCACCTCGGGCGCCGTGCGCAGGAACACCGGGACCTCGTAGCCGAGCGTCTCTCCGAGCCCCGTCTCGATCCGATCGGCGATCGCGTCGGAGTCCTGCTCGTCCTCGGCGGCGAAGATCACGTTCCCGCTGGCGCGGAACGTGGCCACGTCGGCCAGCCCGACGGCCTCGCACGCCTCACGGAGCTCGTCGTTCGTGATCCGGTGGCCGCCGACGTTGATCCCACGCAGGAAGGCCGCATACCGCGCCATGCCCGGCAGTCTAGGTGCCGGGTGGCGGCCCCTGGCCCGTGATCAGCGGCTTGACCGCGGCCAGCACCGCGGTCTGGGTCAGCGGCTTGTCGAAGGCCAGCGGCGCCGGCTCCTGGTTGCGCTGGACCCGGATGATCGCGGCGTGGCGCGCCTCGATCTGCACGATCGAGCCGGCCGCCGCCAGCACCTCCTTGGACTGGATCTGCGGGGCGGCGCCGTTGTAGGCGCCGACTCCGGTGTCTTCCAGCGTCTGGGCCAGCTTCAGGAACGCCGCCTCACCGCCGTCGGGGAACCCGAACGTCGGCTTCGGGGCCGGCGTGCCGCCGAGCTGCTTGACCGTCGCGGTGAGGGCGTCGACGTGCTGGGACTCCTCCGCCCCGAACTGCTTGACGTAGGTGGCGACCCCGTTCGAGAGACCCTTGGGCGCGCGCTCGTAGAAGGCGGTCTCGAGGTATTCCAGCGTGAGCGCGTAGTTGACGATGCCGACGTCGCCGCCGCCCGATTGGGCGAGCGCCTCGCCGACGAACGGCGTCACCGCGCCGAGCCCGTACACGGCTCCGGCGGCCAGGGTGCTGCGCAGGATGAACGCGCTTCGCGTCATCCCTTGGACCTCGATGCCGGCCAGCTCGGGAACCGCCGGCTTGGTTCGTGGAGACATGGTTCGTGGCTTCCTTTCGCTCTCGCTCGCGACCGGGTCAGGCGACGATGAACGGCTTGACCGCCGCCAGCACCTGGTCCATCGAGGCCGGCTTGGCGAACGCGCCGTCGGGGGTCGGGGACCTGCCGACGAGCTTGTTCAGCGCCGCGGCGTGGCGGCCCTCCACCGAGTGGATCGACAGCGCCGCCGCCAGGACCTCCTTGCTCTGGATGTTGGCCGCCTGGCCGAGGTAGGCCGCGGCACCGAGGTTCTCGACCGTCGCCGCCAGCCCCAGGACCTGCGCGGGGTTGTCGATCGGAAACGTCGATTGCGGCCTGGGCGCCGGCGTGCCGCCCAGCTTGGCGACCGTCGCCGTCAGCGCCGCGACGTGCTCGGCCTCCTGGCGGCCGATCAGCCTGATCTCCGCGAGGTCGCCGCCCTTGAACAGGCCGCTGGCCACGACCTTGGCGTAGAACGCCGTCTCGAGGTATTCGAGCGTGAGCGCGTAGTTGACGATCTTCACGTCGCCGCTGTTCGACGCCTGGGTTGCGGCCGTCGACGAGGACTTGGCGCTCTTGCTCGCGCCGCCGCCGCAGGCGGCGATGAGCGCGCTCAGCGCGCCGGCCGCTCCCGTGCCCCCGGCCATCTTGAGGAACCGCTTGCGCGATGCCGCGTCGGCACCGAGCTCGCCGAGCGCACCGCCCGGCACGTGACCGCCCTCGATGGGCGTGGGATCCGTCATGTCGAGGCCTCCGTTGAAGTGGTCACCGCGTGCTTCGCGGCGGACGGCGGAGGCGGATCAGGACTCGGCGCCTCGGCGCTAGTCGGCTTCCTCGGCTTCGCTGTCGTCGTCCGCCACCGGGACGACCTCGGCGGCGTGGATCGAGCACAGCGCGGGACCGCCGGACTCCAGCACGGCTTCGAGCTCCGCCGTCGTCAGCTCCGCGCCGCATTCCTCGCAGCGGTCCGAGACGGTTTCGAGTGTGCGTTCCTCGAGGTCCATGGCGCGATTCTACCCCTCATCGGGCGACGCAAGCAGGGGCCCGAGCCGGTCCAGATTGGGCAGCAGGAGACCCAGCGCGAGCGCCGGCAGGACCGGCAGCGCCCGGTCGGTGAGCACCCCCGCGACCACCGCGGCGATCAGGCCGAGGACCAGCCCGGCCGCGGTGGCCGTACGCCGCAACCCGTGGCGCCAGGCGGCCGAGGCGTAGAAGGCGAGGAAGATCACGTCGGCCACGCCGAGCTGCTCGCCGCCGCCGCCCCACGCGGGGATCGAGAAGCTGAGGTAGTCGAGGGCCGGGGAGTGCTCGCGCAGCAGCACGGACGTGGGCCCGGTCAACACGCTGGCGATGTCGATGCCGGCGACGAACACGGGAATCACCACGACGAGCTGCGGCAGCGACAGCCAGGCGGCGAGGAGCATGCCGGCCGATGCCGCGAACAGCACCTTCGCCACGTTCGCGCCCGCGTCGACCCCGGCCGCGGTTAGCGCACCGCCGAGCAGCAGACCGCCGGCGGCGAGAGCGACCAGCGCCGGCAGCTCGTCCCGCGCGGGGAGCAGGGTGAACGTGCAGGCGGCCAGCGCCAGCATCGCGACCCCGCCCGAGACGATCGCCGTGGCTTCGCGGTCGCCCAGGTCCGGCAGCGAGCCCGCGAGCGCGAAATAGGCCAGCGCGGTCGCGTAGGCGATCAACGCGGCGGCCGGCGACGTGGCGAGGGCTCTCCCGCGCGCTAGTACGGCGGCAGGTCCGCGTACCACTCGCCGAGCACCTTGAACGCGTGCCAGAAGGCCCGCTTGGAGGCGTCGTCGTCGAGCGCCTCGTCGATGTCCGGCACGTACAGCGCTTCGATCGACGGCGTGAGCTGCTGGATCTCGCCCGGCCGCGCATCGAGCTCGCGCCCGAGCGGCACGTCCTGGTCGTTGAGCACCGCGAGCGCCGGCTCGCCCATGACCACGACCATCTTGGGGTCCACGATCGCGAGCTCCTCGATCAGGCGCGCGAGGCACGCCGGGTCGGCCAGCGAGGGATCCGACACCGGGCACTTGACGCACAGCGTGCCGTACACGGCGAGCGGGTCGATGCCCAACCGCTTCAGCGACTTCATCAGCGCTCCCCCCGCGCGGCCGTAGAAGGCGACGCCCTCCTCGACCTCCGCGGGTCGGGCGGCGTACTTGAGCAGGAAGATGTCGGCCTGTGGATGCCCGGACCCGAGCACCGGCATGAGGTTGCCGCGCGGGCAGTGCCCGCAGGACTGCACCTCGCGCGTGAAGGCGTTCAGCTCGCGGATTGCCCGCTCGAGGTATTTCTCGCGAATCTCGTCATCGGTGGCGGGCACGTCCGGGCTTTTCGCTTCGGGCGGTCGCTGTCCCTGCCGGTGCATCAGGAGTTGCGCCGCGCCGGCCGGCGGGAGCGGCGGGTCGCGCGGGCCGCGCGGCGCTGCTTGGCCGCGTCGCGGGCGCCCGCCGGGGTGGCCTTGGTCTGGAGGAATTTCAACGCCTGGACGTACAGCAGGCTGGTCGGCTTGCGGATGATGTCGGCGTCGCGCAGGGACTCCAGGAACTCCTCCGGCCCGTCGAAGTCGCGCATGCGGATACGCACCGAGCCCAGGCCGGCGGCCACGTGCGAGTCCGAGCCTGCGCCGGCGACGATCCGGTACTTGCCGGCGAAGCGCACCGCCTCCTCGTTGAACGGCTTGAAGGCGATGCGGGGGTTGAACACCTCGATCGCGTCGACGTCGCCCAGCACGTCGAGCAGGTGCTCGTAGTCGGGCACGGAGTGCAGTCGGTCGAAGGGATGGGGCACGTACACCAGCCCGCCCTGGCGCTTGATCTCGGCGATGGTCTCGGCCAGGGTCATCCCGCGCTTGATCTTCTCCGACAGGAACAGCCCGATGACCTCGCCCTGGCTCGCCGTCTTGACCTCCTCGGCGACGATCACCTTGACGCCGTCCGCCTTCGCCAGCGCGTCCTGCGCACCGGAGATCTCGTTGTGGTCGGTCACCGCGATCGCGCCGAGGCCCTCCGCCTGGGCGGTGGCCAGCAGCTCCTCCACGGTGGTGGCGCAGTCGTGGGAGTGGTCGGTGTGCATGTGCAGGTCGACGTCGATCAGCGGATGCTCCGCGAGCCGACGGCGCGCGCCGGCGTCGCCCTGGGCGGGGTGCCGGCGCGCCGCCACGTCGGCATACACGGCCTCGATCTCGTCGGCGACCCGCGTCCAGCTGAGACGCTCCCGCAGCGGCGTCGCCGCCGTGGCCAGCCGGTCGCGCAGGCCCGGCTCGCCGACCAGGCGCTCGAGCTGCGCCGTCAGGGTGATCACGTCGGCCGGCTGGAACAGCAGCCCCCGCTCGCCCTCGCCGAGGACCTCCTCGTAGACGGGCAGCCGGGTCGCGACCGGCACGGCGCCCCCGGCGACGGCGCGCAGCAGGAGCCCCGGCGTCGGCGCGACTCCGTCGGACGCGAAGGCGGCCACGTCGGCGCTCGCGAGCAGCTCGTCCTCCGAGCCGTCCTCCGGGCCGGTGAAGTCGACGCGCTCGCGCACGTCGCGCCGCAGCGCGGCGGGCGGGGCGGCGCCCCGCGGCGACCACACGGTC
>DASYIJ010000144.1:0-16378 GCA_035997675.1 Solirubrobacteraceae bacterium | reverse complement strand
GCCGGACGCGCCGGGGCTAGCCTCCGGCTCCACCGGAATCGCTGCCTATACTTGGCCGACCCGTCGAGGGGAGCATTCCGCGTGCAGGAGATGGTGATCTACGGCGTGAGCTTCGACATGGTCGGCAAGCAGCCGATCGTGCTGCTGAAGACCGTCGACTCGAACAAGTTCCTGCCGATCTGGATCGGCCATCCCGAGGCGGCGGCGATCCTCATGCGCCTCCAGGGTGCGAGCACACCGAGGCCGATGACCCACGACCTGGTGGCGGAGATGCTCACCGAGCTGGACGTCAACTGCACGCGCGTGGCCGTCACCGAGCTGCGCGAGAACACCTTCTACGCGTCGATCACCCTGAGCGTGAACGGCCGTGAGCTCGAGATCGACTCGCGGCCCAGCGACGCGCTCGCCCTTGCCGTGCGCTCCGGCGCGCCGATCTTCGCCGCCGAGGACGTCATAGCCGAGTCGGCGATCGAGTTCGAGCACGAGGTCGAGGACACAGAGGAGGTCGTCGAGAAGTTCAAGGACTTCCTCGAGAACGTCTCGCCGGAGGACTTCCGCGGCGAGGAGTCCTAGCGGTTCGTGCCGTTGAGAGCTAGGCCCGCGCGGTCCGCGCCAGCGCCAGCTCGATCAGCCGCGCCACGACCTCGTCGAACTCGATGCCCGCAGCCTCCGCGGCCTGAGGCAGGAGGCTTGTCTCGGTCAGGCCGGGGATGGAGTTGACCTCGAGCACGAACAGCTCCTCCGTCTCCGCGTCCATCATCACGTCCACGCGCGCGAAGCCGTAACACCCGAAGAGCCGGTAGGCCTCGAGCGCGATCGCCTGCGCCCGCTCGGCGGCATCGCCCGGCAGCTCGGCCGGGCACACGAACTCCGTGCGCCCGATGTCGTAGCGGGCCTCGAAGTCGTAGAAGTCCTCGTCGTGCGGGACGGCCTCGACGACGGGCAGCGCCTCCGGCCCTTCGTCGCGCTCGATCACCGAGACGGCGAGGTCGCGCCCGGCGACGTGGCGCTCGAGCAGCACCTTGTCGCCGTATGAGAACGCGGCCACGAGAGCGGTCGGCACGTCGGCCGCCGTCCGGGCGAACTTGATGCCGAGCGCGGAGCCCTGGCTCGCGGGCTTGACGACGATCGGAAAGTCCAGGCGCTCCTCGATCTCGGGCAGCGCGCCGGCGGCGCCGAGCTCCTTGAACGCCGTCTCGTTGAACGCGTAGAAGTCCGGCGTCGGGATCCCGGCATCGCGCATCGCGTACTTGGCCAGCACCTTGTCGGAGCAGCGGATGCACGCGGACACGCCCGACGCCGTGTACGGCACGCCCACGACCTCGAGCAACTCCTGCACGGTCCCGTCCTCGCCGAACGGCCCGTGCAGGGCGACGAACGCGACGTCGGGACGCTCGGCGCGCAGACGCTCCACCAGGTCGGCGCCCACGTCGACCGGGACGGCGTCGTGTCCCAGCCGTTCGAGGGCGTCCTCCACGCGAGCGCCGGAGCGAAGGGAGACCTGGCGCTCGAGCGAGCGCCCGCCCTTGAGCACCGCGACCCGGGCCATCAGGCGTCGTCGGCGCGCCGCCCGCGGCCACGGTCCCGGTCGGGCAGGCGCAGGACCTCGGCCAACGCGGGGTCGGGCGCCGCGGGCGCCGGCTCCTCCACGGGTGCGGCGGGCGCGCCCGTGAGCGTGCCGTACAGGGCGACCTGCTCGCGCACGACCTTGCCGATGCGGCGCACGCCCTCGCGGATGTCGTCCTCGGACACGCCGGAGAAGTTCAGGCGCATCGCGGTGCCGCCGCGGCCGTCGAGGAACGCCGCGCGGCCGGGGACGAAGGCGACGTTCTCCGAGAGGGCCCGGGCCAGCAGGTCCGTCGTGTCGATGTAGTCGGGCATCGTGGCCCAGATGAAGAGCCCGCCCTGCGGGTGGGTCCACTCGGCCTCGTGCGGAAACTGCTCGGCGAGGGCGTCCAGCATGGTGTCGCGCCGGCGCCGGTAGATCTCGCGCAGCGAGCGCAGGTAGTCGGACCAAGTGCCGTCCTCGGCGAAGTAGGTCGCGACGAAGAGCTGCGTCATCGGCGACGAGCACAGGTCGACCGACTGCTTCCCGATGTTCATCTTCTCCAGCACCGGGCGCGGCGCGACTGTCCAGCCGAGTCGCACTCCGGGGGAGAGGATCTTCGAGAACGTGCCGAGGTAGACCACGAACTCGCCGCCGTCGATCGAGCGCAGCGTGGGCAGCGGCTCGCCCTCGTAGCGCAGCAGGCCGTAGGGGTTGTCCTCGAGCACGAGCAGCTCGCGCTCATGGGCGAGCCGGACGAGCCGTTCGCGCCGGGGCAGCGACAGCGTCACCCCGGCCGGGTTCTGGAAGGTCGGGACGGTGTAGATGAACTTCGGCCGGCGGCCCTCGCGATCGAGGCGGTCGAGCGTCTCCTCGAGCACGTCGGTGCGCATCCCGTCGCGGTCCATCTCGATCTGGACGACGTCGGCCTGGTAGGCCGAGAACGCCGGGACCGCCCCGGGGTAGGTGGGTGCCTCGGCGACGATGACATCGCCGGGATCGATCAGCGTCTTGCACATCAGGTCGATGACCTGCTGGCCGCCCGTGGTGACCAGGATCTCGTCGCGGTCGATGCCCTCGATGCCCTCCTCGGCCATCACCTCGACGATGCATCGCTTGAGCACGTCGAGACCCTCGGTGGGGCCGTACTGCAGCGCCCGCGCCGAGGAGTCCACCGATACCCGCTGCATGATCGAGGCGTAGGACTCGGCCGGGAACGTCGAGGTGTCGGGGAGTCCGCCCGCGAGCGAGATCACCTCGTCGCGCTCCGTGATCGCCATCAGGTCGCGCATCGCCGACGACGTCATCACCTTCGTGCGCGCGGCGAACAATCCCGCATAGCGCTCGAGGTCCCGCCTCGTGGAGCGGGGGGAGCCCATGCCCCTCCCTTCGCCGCGGCCGCCCGGGTTCCTCGGTCGGTCGTCTATGGTCATGCGCCTTCAAGCTACCGCACCGTGGACCTCGCGCTCGCCATCGCCCAGGGCATCGGACTCGCGCTCGCCTGCGGGATCCGGCCCTTCCTGCCGGCCCTGCTCGCCGGCGCGCTGGCGTCCGCCAACCTGGGCCTGGATTTCGGCGGAACCGATTTCGTCTTCCTCGAGCGCTCATGGTTCCTGCTGGCTGTGGTGGTCGTGCTCGTGGTCGTGGTGACCCTGGAGCGCCGCCGCGGACCCGCCGCGGTCGCCGCGGGTCCGGTCGGCGCCGCGGTGGGCGGGATCGCGATCGGCCTGGGCGCGCTGCTGTGCGCCGGATCGATGGCCGACGTCAGCGGGACCTGGTGGCCCGGCATCCCGATCGGCCTGGCGTGCGCGGTCGTCGGTCAGGCGACGGCCCGTGGGATCCTGCGCGGCGCCGGCGAGCGGCTCGACGCCGCGGCGCGCGGCGCTCTTCCGGTGTATGCGGACGGCGCGTCGCTCGTGCTCGCCGTGCTGGCGGTCGCGCTGCCTCCGCTGTCGATCGTGGCGCTCGTGCTGTGCCTGTGGCTGCTGCTGCGCCGTCGCCGCCGGGGCGACGAGAAGTACGCCGGGCTCCGGGTCCTGCGTTGACGCCGTCGAAGCTCGTCCTGGCGGTGATCGACGGGCTCGCACCGGCGGCGCTGGAGCGCGGCGTCGCGGACGGCCGCGCGCCGACGCTCGCGGCGCTGATCGACCGCGGCGTCTACATCGACGACTGCGTCGCCGCGTTCCCGTCGGTCACGCCGGTGTGCACGGCGAGCATCGTCACCGGGACCGGCCCGGACGAGCATCGCGTACCGGCCATGTGCTGGTACCTCCGCAGCGAGGAGCGCTACGTCGATTACGGCTCCAGCTTCCAGGCCACGCGCGCGTTCGGCATCGGCCGCTGTCTCACCGACACGATCTACAACCTCAACATGGCTCATCTGTCGCGGCGAACGCCGACCATCTTCGAGATCCTCGACGACAACGGCGTGCGCACCGCAGGGACGACCTTCCTCATGTACCGGGGTCGGCACCGGCACGAGGCGACGGGCGAGACGGCCCTGGCGCGACTGGTCGCCGCAACGCTGTTCCGCCACGCCGTATGGGGCCCGCGCGAACTGTTCTACGCCGACCTGTTCGCCTCGCGCGAGACCGGCTGCAAGTCCCAGCTCGGGCTGCCCGGCGCCCGCGACGACCACGCGGGCTGCGTCGGGGCCTTTCTCGTCGAGCACGACCTGTGCGACTTCCTGCTCCTCTCGCTGCCCGACAACGACACGCACTCGCACCGCACCGGGCCGGAGGGCCAGGTCGACTCCCTGGCCCTCGCCGACCGGCAGCTCGCGCGCGTCGTGGACGCCGGGGGCGGCCTCGACGCGTTCCTCGAGGAGCACGCGTTGATCGTCATGGCCGACCACTCCCACAGCGACATCAGCGCGCGGATCTCGCTGCAGGCGGCGCTCGGCGACCTGCGCGTGCTCCAGCCCAACGACCCCCGGCCCGAGGAGGCGCAGGTGGCGCTGTGCCCGGGGTGGCGCTCGGCGATGGTGTACACGCTCGACCCCGAGCGCCCCGAACGTGTCGTGCGCGCGGCGGAACGAGCGGCGCGGCGGATGCCGGGAGTGGACCTCGTCATGCGCCGCGCCGGCGACGAGGCGGTCGTGTGGAGCGAGCGCGGCGAGCTGCGCTTCGCCCCCGGGAGCGGGCCGCGCGACCTGGACGGCGCTCACTGGAGCTTCGAGGGCGAACTCGCCGCGGTCGGCGCGCGCGTCGAGGACGGGGTCGTGCGCTCCGACGACTACCCGGACCCCCTCGGGCGCGTGTGGTCGGCCCTGCACTGCGAGAACGCCGGCGAGCTGCTCATCTCCGCCGCGCCGGGCTACGAGTTCACCGACTGGGGCGGTACCGATCACGTCGGCGGCGGCAGCCATGGGTCGTTGCACCGGACGGATTCGCTGGGCGCGCTCATCATCGCGGGGACGGGCCCGGACTCCCGGGACGCGCGCGAGCAGTGGACGCTGCGCGACATCGCCCCGATGGTGCGCGAGCACTTCGGGCTGTGACGCGAACCCGCGTGGCGGCCGCGCTACTCTCCCGCGATGCTCGAAGAGGCCACCGCCGACATTCCGGCCGTCCAGCTGACGCTCCGGCGCCGCGTGCGCCACGGGCTGCGGAGGTCGCACAACTGGTTCCAGCTCGTACGCTTCGGCGCGGTTGGCGCGAGCGGCTACGTCGTCAACCTCGTCACCTACACGGTGTGCCTGCACGCCTTCGGGCTGCATTACCTCGCGGCCGGCACGGTCGCCTTCGTGGTGGCGGTCACCAACAACTTCGTCTGGAACCGGCACTGGACCTTCGACGCCCGCGACGGGCACGCCGGCTTCCAGGCCGCGCGCTTCTTCGCCGTCAGCGTGGCCGCGTTCCTGTTCAGCCTCGCCATGCTCGAGGCGCTCGTCGGCGGCCTGGGCGTGGACAAGGTGCTCGCTCAGGCGATCGCGATCGTGACCGCCACGCCGCTGAACTTCCTCGGCAACAAGCTCTGGAGCTTCGCCGCCTGAGGTCTCGGCGGTTCGCGGCCGCCATCGCGGCCGCGGCGGTGGCGGCGTGCGTTCTTACGGCGCCGGCGACGGCCGCGCAGACGCCCGGCTCGGCGATCCGCGACCCGAACGCGCTGACCCGCCCGGCGGAGCTCGACCGGCGGCCGCCGAACCACGTGCACACACCCCGGCAGGTCCTCGCGATCGCCGAGCGCCTGTCCGACATCCGGGGAACCCTGCGGACCCACCCGGGCGCGACCTGCGACGCGTTCCTCAAGGGCACCCTGCAGTGGCAGGTCTCCTGCTACTCGCGCCCCAGGCGCGGGCAGATCCAGGGCAAGGAGATCGCGCAGGTGCTGATCGACGACCGCTCCGGCGTGGTCCTCGAGCACTGGACCGGCTTCCAGGTGGCGTGGACCATGGCCCGCGGCTACGCGGGCGCGTTCGGGCGCAAGGCCGGCGCCGTGTACGTGTGGCTCCCGCTCTGCCTGCTGTTCCTGGTCCCCTTCGTCGACCCGCGGCGCCCGTTCCGTCTCCTGCACCTCGACCTGCTGGTCCTGCTCGGCTTCTCGGTCTCGCTCGCCTTTTTCGACCACGGGAACATCGGGATGTCGGTCCCGCTGGCCTACCCGCCGCTGCTGTACCTGCTCGTGCGCATGCTGATGATCGCGCGCCGCCGGCGGTCTGGCGATCCCGGCGAGCCCCTGCGGCTGCTCGTTCCCACCACGTGGCTGGCCATCGCGCTCGTCTTCCTCGTCGGCTTTCGCGTCGGCCTGAACGTCACGAACTCCAACGTGATCGACGTGGGCTACGCGGGGGTCATCGGCGCCGACCGACTGGCCGACGGCGGGTCCCTGTACGGGCACTTCCCGGCCGACAACCAGCACGGAGACACCTACGGGCCGGTGAACTACTACGCCTACGTCCCCTTCGAGCAAATCTGGCCCTGGAGCGGCACGTGGAACGACCTCCCGGCCGCGCACGCCGCGGCCGTCGTGTTCGACCTGCTGACGCTCGTCGGGCTGTGGTTACTGGGGCGTCGAATGCGCGGACCGCGGCTGGGGTGGGTGCTCGCGTACGCCTGGGCGGCGTTCCCGTTCACGCTCTACGCGACCAACTCGAACTCCAACGACGGCCTGGTCGCGATGCTGCTGACGCTGGCCCTGCTCGTCGTGCGCTGGGCGCCGGCCCGCGGCGCCGCGGTCGCGCTCGCGGGCCTGACGAAGTTCGCCCCGCTGGCGCTGGCGCCGCTGTTCGCCACCGCCGGACCGGCGGGCGTCGGCCTCGCGCGGCGCCTGCGCGGCGTCGCGCTCTTCGCGCTCGGGTTCGTGGTCACGGCGGCCGTCGTGATGCTGCCGGTGCTCGTGGGCGGTGACCTCGACACCTTCTACGAGCGCACGATCGATTTCCAGCGCGCGCGGGGATCGCCGTTCTCGGTATGGGGCTTCTACGGGTGGGACACCGCCCAGAGCGTGATGCAGGCGGCCGCCGGGCTGTTCGCGGTCGCGGCCGCGTTCCTGCCGCGCCGGCGCGACCTCGTGGGCCTGGCCGCGCTCGCCGCCGCCGTCGTGATCGTCCTCCAGCTCGGCGTGACCCACTGGTTCTACCTCTACATCGTCTGGTTCCTGCCGTTCGTGCTCGTAGCGCTGTTCGCACGCTACGGAGAGCCCGAGCGGTGAGGCGGCGGCTGCCGCTGCTCGCGCCGGCGGCGGCGCTCTCGGTCGTGTGGGCGGTCGCGCTGTTTCACGGACCGACGGGCGACGCCCACATCACCGACGTGAACGTGTACCGGGGGTACGCCGATGCGCTGGGCGCCGGCCGCGAGCCCTATTCCGGGTTCGCCTTCGAGTACCCGCCGCTGGCGCTCGTGCCGATGTGGCTGGCCGGGGCGACCGACGCCGGCAGCTACGCGTCGTACGAGGTGAGCTTCGCCGTCGTCATGCTGGCCGCGGCCCTCGCGGTGATGGCCCTGACGGCCGCGCTGGCGCGCGAGCGAGCCGTCACGGCGGCATGGATCGTCGCCCTCTCGCCGCTCCTGACCGGCGCCGTGGTGCGGACGCACTTCGATCTCGTGCCGGTCGCGCTCATGCTCGGCGCGCTCCTCGCGCTGACCCGCGGGCGGTCGGCCGGCGGGTTCGCTCTTCTCGGCGCCGGGGCGATGACCAAGCTCTTCCCGGCCCTGCTCGTGCCGGTGGCCGGTGCGTGGCTGCTGGCCCGCCGGCGCGGCGCCGACGCCGTGCGCGGTGTGCTCGTCTTCGTCGCCGTCGTGGCGGTCGTCTCACTGCCGTTCCTCGGCGCGGGCTACATCGACGCCTACCGCTACCAGCTCGAGCGTCCGGTGCAGATCGAGTCGACGCCGGCCACCGTGCTGTTCGCGCTCGGTGGATCGCACGTGACCGGGACGGCCACCGTGCCCGACGCCCACGGGTCCAACGGCCTCGACGGCGGCGCGGCCGACGTCGTGCAGACCGTCTTCACCGCCCTGCTCGTCGCCACCCTCGCGCTGGCGGTGATCCTCGTCGCACGCGGGCCGCCCGAGGAACACCGGCTGCTGCTCGGCGCCCTCGCGGCGCTGCTGGCGTTCACGGCGCTGGGGAAGGTCCTGTCGCCGCAGTTCCTCGTCTGGCTCGTACCGTTCGGCGCGCTGGCGTGGACGTGGGGCGAGCGCACGCTGGCGCTGCTGCTGGGCGCCGCGATCCTGCTGACACAGCTCGAGTTCCCGGCGCGCTACGAGGAGCTCGTGGGCGAGCACACGTCGGTGGTCCTCCTGGTCGCGGCGCGCAACGCGACGCTCCTGGCCGCCCTGGCCATCACGATGGCGCGGCTTGCAGGACCGGTTCGATCGCGTCGGCTCGCATCGGCTGGGACGCTGTGATGAGCGCGCCCATCAGCCAGGGATCCTCGTCCGACGTCTCGAACTTGACGGGCAGCTGGGTGACGAGCGCCTCGACCGCCTGCTCGCGCTTGACGCCGATCACGCCGCCGCGCGGACCCGTCATGCCCACGTCGGTGATGTATGCGGTGCCGCCGGGCAGGACGCGCGCGTCGGCGGTGGGGACGTGCGTGTGGGTCCCGACCACCGCGGTCACGCGGCCGTCGAGGTACCAGCCCATCCCGACCTTCTCGCTCGTCGCCTCCGCGTGCATGTCGACCAGCAGGTGGTCGACCCGGCCCGCGAGCTGGTCCACCTGGGAGTCCGCCTCGGTGAAGGCGGCGCGGCCGGAGCGCAGGTACAGGTTGCCCTGCAGCGAGACCACGCCGAGCCGAATGCCATTGCGCTCCACCACGCAGCTTCCGTGGCCGGGCTGGAGGGCGAGGAAGTTGGCCGGCCGAATGATCTCCTCGCGCTCGTCGAGGTAGCCCCACACCTCGCGGTGGCGGTAGGTGTGGTTGCCCAGCGTGATCACGTCGGCGCCGATCTCGAACAGCTCGTCGGCGGTGCGGCGCGTGATGCCGACCCCACCGGCCGCGTTCTCGCCGTTGACCACGACGAAGTCCGGTGCGTGACGCTCGCGGAGGTCGGGCAGCACCGCCCTCAGGGCGCGCCTGCCGACGCCCCCCACGACGTCGCCGACGAACAGCAGCTTCATCGGGCGCTCCCCGCCTTGCCTTCTGCGAGGTATGTCGTACCGTGCGGCGAAGGAGTCCCCGCCGTGAGCGACGAGCCAGCAGCCCCCGCCCCCGAGCAGCCGACCGAGCGGATGGAGCCCGCCGCGGAGTCCCCGGCGCCGCCGAAGGTCGTCGTCCCCCGCTGGGTCCAGCTCGGCACGCTGCCGGTCGCGCTCCTAAGCCTGTGGGCGCTGGCCCGAGCGGCGGGAGTGGTGCTGCTGATCTTCGTGATCGCCGGGGTCATCGCCCTCATGCTCAATCCGCTCGTCAAGCTCGTGCACGGCAGCGGGCGGTTCCCCCGCGGCCTGGCGGTCGCCGTGGTGTATCTCGGATTCTTCCTGGTGCTGGCCGGCGGCGTGGCGCTGCTCATCAACCCGGTCACGACCCAGGTCAAGCGCCTGCAGCGCGACGTGCCCAACCTGGTGCAGTCCGCCAACCGCTCGCTCGCCGACCTCCAGCGCTCTCTGGACAAGCAGGGCATCCAGGTCAAGATCCAGGAGCAGGGGAAGACGGCGCTGCAGACGCTGCAGCAGCAGGTGCTCAAGCGCTCGTCCTCGATCGTCTCCTTCGGCCAGGACGTGCTCCAACGCGTCGTCGAAGCCGCCTTCGGGATCATCCTCGTGCTCGTCATATCCATCTACATGCTGCTCTATGCCGACCGGATCGGCGCGCTCGTCCGATCCGTGATGCCGCCCGGCGACGGCAGCAAGGACGACGACTTCCCGATCGCGACGCAGCGGGCGGTGGCGGGATACGTGCGCGCACAGCTGCTCTTCAGCGTCATCATGGGGGTGAGCGCTGGCGTCGGCCTGTGGATCTTCGGAGTCACCGGCATCTTCCCCGACGGGCAGCGCTATGCGGTCTTCTTCGGGGTCTTCTACGGGCTCATGGAGCTGATCCCGTACGTCGGTCCGATCCTCGGCGGCATTCCGCCGGTGCTCGTCGCGCTCTTCAGCGACCCGCTGAGCGCGGTCTGGGTCGTGCTCCTGCTCGTCGCGCTCCAGCAGTTCGAGGGCCACGTCGTGGCCCCGCAGGTGTTCGGCCACTCGCTGCGGATCAATCCCCTGCTCGTGATCTTCGCCCTGCTGCTCGGGGCCCAGCTGTACGGGATCCTGGGGGCATTGGTGTCGTTGCCGGTGGCCGCGGTCCTCCGCGAGACGATCGTCTATCTCCGGCGCCACCTCGTGCTCGAGCCCTGGGGGCCGCCCGAGCCGGCGCTGGCCGGCGCGATGGGGGAGCCACCGGGACGACCATGTTGCCCCGAGTGCGGGGCCGAGCACGAGCCGGGCGACGCGTACTGCGGTCGCTGCGGCGCCTCGCTCGCCCCCCGCGTGGGCGCGCCCGGCTAGCTCGACCGGCTCCCCGCAGGGTCTAACCTGCGGCGAGTTATGGCGAGCTCCGACACCGCCACATCCCCTGCCCCCACCGGCGAGGGCGCGCTGGGCGCGGCGAACCTCGTCAAGCGCTTTGGCGATCGCGAGGCGCTGCGCGGCGTCACGTTCGAGATCTACGCCGGCGAGCTGGTGGCGATCATCGGCCCCAACGGGGCCGGCAAGACCACGCTGCTGTCCATCCTCGCGGGCATCCAGCAGCCCACCGGCGGCTCGGTGCACCGGCCCGCGGGCGGCCCGCTCGAGGTGGGCTGGGTCCCGCAGCACCCGGCGATCTACTCGAAGCTGTCGGTGACCGAGAACCTGCGCCTGTTCGCGCGGCTCGAGCGCGTGGCGGACCCGGACGCCGCGGTCGAGCGCATGCTCGACCAGACGGGGCTCCACGAGCGCGCCGGCGACGAGGTCTCGACGCTCTCCGGCGGTAACCGCCAGCGCGTAAACATCGCGGTCGGCCTGCTGTCCGATCCGGAGGTGCTGCTCCTGGACGAGCCCTCCTCCTCGCTGGACCCGCGCCAGCGCGAGCGCCTGTGGGAGTTCATCGGCGGCCTGACCGAGCGGGGCACGGCGGTCGTGTACTCGACGCACAACGTGGCGGAGGCGGAGCGCTACGCCGACCGGGTGCTGGTACTGGCCGACGGTGAGCTCCTGTTCACGGGGTCGCCGCGTGACCTGGAGCAGGCCGTCGGGGCGCGCGACCGCGACCTCGACTTCGAGTCGGCCTTCGTGACCTTCCTGCACGAGCGCGGCCACTAGCGGCTCGGTGCGCTGGCTGCTGCTCAAGGACCTGCAGATCCTGCGGCGCTCGCCGCTGCTCGTGGCCCTGCTCGTCGTGTACCCGATCCTGATCGCCCTGCTGATCGGCTTTGCGCTGTCGCGGGGACCGGAGAAGCCGCGTGTGGCCTTCCTCAACCAGGTGCCGGCGTCGGCGAGCAAGATCAACCTCGGCGGCCAGTCGATCGACGTGACGAAGTACACGAACCAGCTCTTCCAGGCGATCAAGCCGATCCGCGTGCACTCGCGGGCCGAGGCGCTGGACAAGGTCAAGTCGGGCGATGCGCTGGCCGCGCTCATCATCCCGCCGGACGTCACGCAGAAGCTCGCCTCCGGGCTGCAGCCGGCCCGTGTCGAGGTCATCTACAACAACGAGGACCCGCTCAAGGCGCGCCTTGTCGACCAGGCGATCTCCTCGCGGCTGGCACAGGCCAACTCGGCGCTCGCCGACACGTTCAAGGACATCGCGGCCCAGGACATCAAGCTGCTGCTCGACGGCGGGACCTTCGACCTGTTCGGGCGCACGATCGACATCCTCGGCCTGAAGAAGACCAAGACGATCCTCGACGCGACGATCGCCACGCTGCCCAAAAACTCGGCGAGCCGCATCGCGCTGCAGCAGGTGACCCAGTTCGCCCAGTTGGCGATCCAGAACCTCAACGTGTCCGACCAGGTGCTGACCACCGTGAGCAATCCGGTGCAGGTCAAGCGCATCGCGCTGAAGGGCAAGCGCGTGCCGCTCGACGCGTTCGCAGTGGCCGTGTCGGTCACGGTGTCGCTGATGTTCGTGACGATCCTGCTGGCCGCGGGGATGCTCGCGCTCGAGCGCGAGGAGAACGCGTTTCTCCGGCTGGTGCGCGGGCTCGTATCGCGGCTCGGACTGGTCCTCGAGAAGGTGGTGCTCGCGGCGCTGTGCGGGCTCCCGGTGGCGGTGCTGATGATGGCCGGGATCAGTCCGTTCGTATCGCTGGACTGGAGCCACTTCCCCCTCTGGCTCGCGGCGCTCGCCGTCGGGGCGGTCGCGTTCGCGGCCATGGGGGTGGCGATCGGCGGCGTCACGCGCGAGGTCCGCGCGGCCTCGCTGATGGCCTTCGGGCTGTCGCTGCCGATCGCGTTCCTCGCGCTGGTCCCGTCGGGCTCGGTCTCCAAGGGCGTCTACGACCTGATCGGCGCGATCTCGGCGATCTTCCCGTTCAAGCCGACGCTCGACGCGATGGACCACGCCCTCGCTGGATCGGGCACGGACATGCTGCTTCCGCTGCTGCACCTCGCCATCCTCACCGCGGCGTTCACGGCAATAGGGCGCGTCGCGCTGCGCCGTTTCGCCTGAATACCGGCGACCAGCGACCAGCGACCAGCGACTGGCGCCTCCCGGCCACGGCTATCCTGCAGACGATGGCTTTTCCCGCCACGCGCCTGCGCCGCCTGCGCAAGTCGGGCGTCCTGCGCGACCTCGTCCGCGAGACGGAGCTGGACGTGCGCCGGCTCGTCTACCCGATGTTCGTCGTCCTCGGTCTCGACGGCCGCGAGCCCATCGCCGCGATGCCGGGGATCGACCGGCTGTCCATCTCGGCCGCCGTCGAGGAGGCCGGCGAGGCCGCCGCCCTGGGGATCCCGGCCGTGCTGCTGTTCGGCGTCCCGGCCGAGAAGGACCCGGACGGCACCGGCGCCTACGACGACGAGGGCGTCGTGCAGCTCGCCACCCGCGCGATCAAGGACGCGCACCCCGACCTCGTCGTCATCACCGACGTGTGCCTCTGCGAGTACACCGACCACGGCCACTGCGGGGTCGTGCGCGACGACGGGCAGGTCGACAACGACGCCTCGATCGAGCTGCTTGCCCGCACCGCGGTGTCGCAGGCGCGCGCCGGCGCCGACGTGATCGCCCCCAGCGACATGATGGACGGGCGGGTGGGCTCGATCCGCACGGCGCTCGACGAGGAGGGCATGTCGGACACGCCGATCATCGCCTATTCCGCGAAGTTCGCCTCCGCCTTCTACGGCCCGTTCCGCGAGGCCGCCGAGTCCGCGCCCGCGTTCGGCGACCGCCGCGCTTACCAGATGGACCCCGCCAACGCCCGCGAGGCCGTGCGCGAGGCGCTCCTCGACGTCGGCGAGGGCGCCGACGCCGTCATGGTCAAGCCCGCGCTGCCCTACCTCGACGTGATCCGCCGCGTGCGCGACGCCACCGACCTGCCGGTCGCCGCCTTCAACGTGAGCGGCGAGTACGCCATGGTCCGCGACGCGGCCGCGGCCGGGCACCTGGACGAGCGCGCCACCGTGCTGGAGACGCTGACCGGCATCCGCCGGGCCGGCGCCGACATCATCATCACCTACCACGCGAAGGACGCCGCCCGGTGGCTGGCCGAGTGACGGCGGCGCCGAAGGTCCGCTCCCGCAAGGACGGCGCCGCCGTCGCGCTGGACGACCTCGACCGGCGCCTGCTCAACCTCATGCAGGGCAGCTTCGCGCTCGAGCCGCGCCCGTACGCCGCCGTGGCCCGCGAGGCCGGGATCTCCGAGGACGAGGCCATGGCCCGCGTCGCGCGCCTCGTCGACGAGCGCATCATCCGCGAGATCACGCCGATCTACGACACCCGGGCGCTCGGCTACTCCTCGATGCTGGTGGCGGCCAAGGTCGACGCCGAGCACCCGCATCGTCCGGCGCAGGTGATCAACGGGCATCCCGGCGTGTCGCACAACTACCTGCGCAACCACGAGTTCAACCTGTGGTTCACGCTCGCCGTCGAGGAGGACTCGACCCTCGGCCTCCAGGGGACGCTCGACGTGCTCCAGCACCTCACGGGCGCCGAGTCCGTCCGCCAGCTGCCCACGCTGAAGCTGTTCAAGATCCGCATGGACCTCGAGATGGAGGGCTCCACGCCGGAGCTCGCGGCGGCGGGCACGGCCGAGGCGCCGCGCGAGCTCGAGAAGCAGCCCTACGACGACTTCGACGTCGCGGTGATCCGCGCGACCCAGGGCCACCAGCCGGTCGTGGCGGAGCCGTACGCCGCGCCCGCCGCGGACCTGGGCGTGCCGGTCTCCCGCCTGCTCGACCACATGGCGGGCATGGCCGAGCGCGGACTGCTGCGCCGCGTGGCCGCGATCCTGTTCCACCGGCGCGCCGGCTTCTCGGCCAACGGCATGGGCGTGTGGCAGGTGCCAGAGGAGCGCATCCCCGAGCTGGGTCCGCGGATGGCCGCGGTACGCGGCATCTCGCACTGCTACCAGCGGCCGACCTACGAGGACTGGCCCTACTCGGTGTTCACGATGGCGCACGGCCGTTCGAAGGAGGAGTGCGACGCGGTCCTCGACTCGATCGCGGACAGCACGGGCATCCACGAGCGAGCGACGCTCTATTCGTCGACGGAGTACAAGAAGGTGCGACTGCTGTATTTCACCGATGCGTTCAAGCGGTGGGAACAGGAGCACAGCTAGTTCTCGGTTCTCAGTTCTCAGAACGGCTGATCCCGCGCTTCTGAGAACTGACAACTGACAACTTGTCCGTGCAGCACCAACACTCCTCCTCGCTCTACAAGCGCGCCCTGCGCGTACTTCCCGGCGGCGTGAACTCGCCTGTCCGCGCCATGCGCGCGATTGGCCGCGATCCGCTGTTCATCGCCGGCGGCGAGGGCGCTGAGATCGTCGACGTCGACGGCAATCGGTACGTGGACTGGGTGTGCTCCTGGGGCCCGCTGATCCACGGGCACGCGCATCCCGAGGTCGTGCGCGCGGTCGAGGCCGCGGCCGAGGCCGGCACGAGCTTCGGGGCGCCCACGGCGGGTGAGGTCGAACTGGCCGAGGAGGTCGCGCGCCGCATGCCCGGCGTCGAGATGGTTCGCATGACCTCCTCGGGCACCGAGGCGTCGATGAGCGCCGTGCGACTCGCGCGCGCGGCGACGGGCCGGGAGAAGGTGCTCAAGTTCGCCGGGGCCTATCACGGCCACGTGGACGGGCTGCTCGCCGAGGCCGGCTCGGGCCTCGCGACGCAGGGGATCCCCGCCAGCCCCGGTGTTCCCGCCGGCGCCGCCGCGGCGACGATCGTGGTGCCCTGGAACGACGCCGCCGCGGTCGAAGCGGCGGCGGCTGAGCACGAGCTCGCGGCGATCCTGGCCGAGCCCTGCCCCGCCAACATGGGCCTGATCCCTCCCGAGCCCGGTTTCCTCGAGCACCTGCGCCGCTGCGCCGACGCGCACGGCAGCCTGCTCGTGCTGGACGAGGTCATCTCGGGATTCCGCGTCTCGCGCGGAGGCGCGCAGGAGCTCTTCGCGGTGTCCGCCGACCTGACCGTGCTCGGCAAGGTCATCGGCGGCGGCCTTCCGGCCGCGGCCTTCGGCGGCCGGCGCGAGCTGATGGAGCGGATCGCGCCGGCGGGCGACGTCTACCAGGCGGGCACGCTGTCCGGGAACCCGCTCGCGGTGGCGGCCGGACTCGCGGCGCTGCGGATGCTGGACGAGGACGCCTACCTCCGTCTCGCCGCGACCACCCGCCGGCTGGCCGAGGGCCTGCGACAGGCGGCGGCCGACGCCGGCGTCGCCGTCCAGGTGGTCAGCACCACGGGTCTTGTGACGACCTTCTTCTCGACCGAGCCCGTGCACGACTACGCCGGCGCGGCGGCCTGCGACCTGGACGCGTACGGCGCCTGGTGCCGCGCGCTGCTCGAACGGGGCGTCTACCCGCCTCCGTCGCAGTTCGAGGCCTGGTTCCCGTCCCTGGCCCACACCGACGAGCAGGTCGATCGCACGATCGCCGCCGCCGCGGCCTCGTTCGCGGAGGTCGCGGCCCGGTGAGCACGCTGGAGCGCCTTTCGACGACGATGCGCGACCGCGGCGGGCTGCTCGCCGAGGCCGTCGAGGACGCCGCCGCCGGGGCGCGGACTCCGCACGGGGACACCGCCGCGGCGGGCCCGCGCGCCGCGGCCGACCCCGCGCGCTACGCCCTGCTCGTCGAGGCGATCCGCGAGGGCTACCTCCTGCACTACGCGACCGGCCGGCTGCTCGCCGACGACGACCCCGACCTGATCCTGCTCGCCGGCGACCACCTCTACGCGCTCGGCCTGGCGCGGCTCGCGGCGCTCGGCGACCTCGAC
>DASYIJ010000044.1:0-6837 GCA_035997675.1 Solirubrobacteraceae bacterium | reverse complement strand
CAGGAACAGCCCCTTGGTGGTGCCGACTAGCGCGACAACGCCGATCGCTGAACCTCCATCTCCCGCCGCGGAACCTGGCGGCACCCTACCATCGCGGCCGAGCCGGAGCGAACGACCAGCAACCGAGCCGACGGTGATGCTTGCGATGCCGGCAACATCAGGTGAGCAACCACCGGTCGCACGATGTGGTTAACCCCATGGCCGAGTGTGGGGTTAACCCCACTTGATTGGTGAATCCCGGCGCGAACCTGGGACATCGGCCCGCGCGCCTCATGGTTAATTCTCGACTGGCCTTGACACCCATCGCCCCGAGTTGTGACTAGATCGTCGCCGGGTCGGCGGTATCTATTCGATCACGACACGACCCCGAGACGCTAGGCGTCGTCGGGCTCGGCGGCGACCCGCTCCGGCTTGCCGCCGCCCGCCTCGGCGACGTTCGACAGCACGCGCGGAACATCGCCCTCGGCGATGAGGACCTGGCGCGGCTTGGAGCCTTCGTAACCGGAGATCACGCCGCGGCGCTCGAGCATGTCGATCAGCCGCCCGGCGCGCGTGTAGCCGAGCCGCAGGCGACGCTGGAGCATCGAGGTCGAGGCCGTGCCCATCTGCGCGACGAGCGCGATCGCCTCGCCGAGCAGCGGATCCTCGTCGGGGTCGAATTCGTCGTCGCCACCGCCGCCGCTGTCCTCGGACTCGACCTCCTCGAGCAGCTCGTCGTGGAACTCCGGCTCGCCCTGACGGCGCCAGAAGTCGGTGATGGCCGCGATCTGGTCCTCGTCCACATAGGCGCCCTGGATCCGCTGGAGCTTGGACGTTCCGAGCGGGAGGAAGAGCATGTCCCCCATCCCCAGCAGGGACTCGGCGCCGTTCTGGTCCAGGATCACCCGCGAGTCGGTCTGCGAGGAGACCGCGAAGGCGATCCGCGACGGCACGTTGGCCTTGATCATGCCCGTGATCACGTCGACGCGCGGGCTCTGGGTGGCCAGGACGAGGTGGATCCCGACCGCGCGTGCCTTCTGCGCGAGGCGGATGACCGCGTCCTCGACGTCGGCGGGCGCGACCATCATCAGGTCCGCGAGCTCGTCGATCACGCACAGCACGTAGGGCAGCGCCCGCTCGCCGCGGCCGGTGCGCACCCGGTTGAGCTCGACCAGGCTGCGGGTTCGTGCGATGGACATCTCGCCGTATCGCGTTTCCATCTCGCGCACCAGGTTGCCGAGGGCGTTCGCGGCCATGCGCGGCGAGGTGATCACGGGCGTGAGCAAGTGCGGGATCGAGTCGTAGTGGTTGAGCTCCACCTGCTTGGGGTCCACGAGCACGAGGCGGACGTCGTGCGGCGTCGCGCGCAGCAGGATCGAGGCCAGCATGGCGTTGATCGCGCCGGACTTCCCGGCGCCGGTGGTCCCGGCCACGAGCAGGTGGGGCATCCGCGCCAGGTCGGCGCCGATCGCCTTGCCCGACACGTCCTTCCCCAGCCAGACCGTGAGCGGCGACCAGTCCTCGGGCGGGTCCTGGAACACGTCACCGAGGTGCACGATCCGGCGGCGGTGGTTGGGCACCTCCACGCCGACCGCCTGCTTTCCGGGGATGGGGGCGAGGATGCGGATCTCGGTGGCGGCGAGCGCGTACGCGAGGTCGTCCTTGAGCTGCGCCACCTTCGCCACCTTCGTCCCCGGGGCGAGCCGCAGCTCGTAGCGCGTGATGTGCGGGCCGGTGACCGTCCCGACGACCTTGGCGTCGACCCCGAAGTGCCCGAGCGCCTCGAGCAGCGTCGCAGCGGTCTTCTCCTGGCCGGTGGTGTCCGGCTTGGCGGCCGCGGCCGTGGAGCGCGTGAGCAGCTTGGACTGCGGGACGCGCCAGTCGAAGTCCGGGTCCTCGGTGATGCTGCTCCGGGAGCGCGCGCCGGCCGCCGGGGCGGGAGCGTCGTCGCGGCGGGTAACGCCCGGCTCGTCGGGCTCCTCGGGAATACCCTCGACCGCCTCGCCGTCCGCCGGCTCGAGCCCCTCCTCGGGCTCGTCCTCCAGGCGCTCCTCCGCCGTCGGTGCGTCCTCCGGGGGTCCGTCCTCCGTACGGCCGAACAGCTCGGGAAAGCGCGTCGCCGCGTCGAGCGGCGGCGCCTCGACGTGTGTGGCCTTGATCACCAGCTCGCGGTCCCCCGGCTCGGGCGGCGCCAGCGGCGCGCCCGCGGCGACGGCGCCCGGATCGCGGCGGTGCAGCGCCGCTCCGAGCTCGCTGGTGGAGTCGCGCAGCACCCGGCCGGTGCCGACGAGGCCGGTCCGCAGCGCGTGCACGACCCCCGCGATGGTCGCGCCCGTGAGCAGCAGCAGCGCGGCGAGGAAGAGGAACAGGGCGATGACGTGGGCGCCGAGGCTCTGGACCGCGGGGGCGGCGGCGGAGTAGAGCGCCTCGCCCACGACGCCGCCGCGGGGTTGGATGAAGGCACGGCTCCAGTCGTCGGCATGTGCACCGCCCGGCCCGAGGCCGAACGTGCCGGCGGCGAGCGCCAGCGTGAGCGCCGCGAACAGGCACACCGCACCGGAGGCGAACGGACGGCTGTTGGGCAGGAACGGCCGCAGGACGACGATCGCGCCGCCGGCGACCAGGGCGGCGGGCACGACGTACGCCGTGACGCCGACGAGGTAGCGGAGCCCGTCGGCGAGCGCCCCGCCCACCTGGCCTCCGCTCCAGTCGCCGTAGAAGACGAACGCCAGGAACACGCCCAGGGCGACCAGCGCCAGGCCGACGAGGTCGAAATGGCGCTGCTCGAGCATCGGCAGGCGCAGCCACAGCCCACCGCCGAAGCGCCGCGGCGCGGGACGCCGGGCGGGCTTGCGAGCAGGCTTCTTCGCGGGCTTCTTGCCGGTCTTCTTGCGCGTGGCCATCGCGGCTAGTTCCCTTCGACGGCCGGAGCGGCGACCCTGCCGGCACGCGTCGGGAGACCCTGCCCGGTGCCGCCGACGTCCTCTCCGCGTAAAGCCGCACTAAAACTCCCCACCCACGGAGGCGATTCGTCCTACCATCGGAGGCGAATGAACGACTTCGCGCGACCCCCACGCGTGCTCGTCGTCGAGGACGACGACGAGATCGCACTTGCGCTCCAGCGATCCCTGCGCATGGAGGGCTACGACGTGCGCCTCGCCGAGGACGGCGTCGACGCCCTCGACCAGGCCCACGCCTTCCTGCCCGACGTGGTGCTGCTCGACCTCGGCCTGCCCAAGCTCGACGGGATCGAGGTGGCCAAGGAGCTGCGCAAGCGCGAGGACGACGTCGGCATCCTCATGCTGACGGCGCGCGACGGACTGGACGAGCGGGTTGCCGGACTCGACACCGGAGCCGACGACTACCTCGTCAAGCCCTTCGAGCGCCAGGAGCTCCTGGCCCGGATGCGCGCGCTCCTGCGCCGCCGCCCGCCCCGCGGCTCCGCGCCGCTGGTCATGGGCGACCTGCGCCTCAACCCCGACACCCACGAGGTCGTGCGCGCGGAGCGCGCCATCGATTTGACCCAGCGCGAGTTCGAGCTGCTCGAGTACCTGATGCGCAACGAGCGCATCGTCGTCTCCCGCCAGCGGCTGTTGGACGAGGTGTGGGGCTACGACCCATTCTCGATCACCAACACGATCGAGGTGTTCGTCTCGAACCTGAGAAGGAAGCTCGAAGCCGATGGCGAGCCCAGGCTCCTACATACGATCCGCGGCGCGGGCTACGTCCTCCGCGTATAGGCGCCTGCCGATCCGCTGGCGGCTCGCCGGCGGCTCCGCGGTCCTGACGCTGGTGATCCTGATGGGCTTCGCCGCGATCGTCGGCGTCGCCACCACGCGCCGGATCCGCGCCGACTTCAACAGCCAGGTGCGCACGGCGGCCGACGATCTATCCGGCCAGATCGTCGTCCGGCCCGGCCGCAACCCGCAGTGCGCGGGCCCCAACCTCGACGTCTACGGCGGCGCCGAGCACGCGAAGATCCGCGTGGTCACGCTGTCCGGCGACACCATCTGCCAGTCCAAGGGGGCATCCGACCTAGGGTTCCCGCGGCCGAACACGGGGGTCGACGTCAACGGCTATCGCGTCGAGGCCCATCCGATCCTCATCCCGCTGTTCGGGCAGGCCGTGCTGCAGTTCGCCCGGCCGCTCTCCGACGTCGACCGCACGATCGACAAGGTGCGCCTGTTCCTCATCTTCGGCGTGCTCGCCGGAGCCGCGCTCGCGCTCCTCGCCGGCCTGGCGATCTCGCGGCGGGCGATGGCCCCGATCGCCGAGCTGACCAAGGCGGCCCGCGAGGTCGAGCGCACGCGCGACCCCGGAGGGCGCCGCCTCCCCCACCCCCAGGCCGACGACGAGGTCGCCGAGCTGGCTCGGACGCTCGAGGACATGCTGCAGGCGCTCGACGCATCGCGCGCCGAGACCGAGGGCCTGCTCGCACGCCAGCGCTCGTTCGTCGCCGACGCCTCGCACGAGCTGCGCACGCCGCTGACCAGCGTGCTGGCGAACCTGGAGCTGCTGGCCGACGAGCTCGAGGGCGAGCAGGGAGAGGCGGCGCGCGCCGCGCTGCGGTCCTCGCAGCGCATGCGCCGCCTCGTGGCCGACCTGCTGCTGCTGGCCCGCGCCGACGCCGGCCGTGTGCGCCCGCACCACCCGACCGACATCGCGGCCGTCGTCGCCGAGGCCGCCGCCGAGCTGGAGCCGGTGGCCGACGGGCACGAGCTGTCCGTGGACGCCGAGCCCGCCGTGGTGGACGGCGTGCGCGACGAGCTGCACCGGCTCGCCGTCAACCTGATCGAGAACGCCCTGCGGCACACGCCGCCGGGCACGCACGTGCGGGCCCAGGTCAGCGAGAACGAGGGCGAGGTCACCCTCGCCGTCGAGGACGACGGACCGGGTGTGCCCGAATCGCTCGCGCCGCGGATCTTCGAGCGCTTCGTGCGAGGCGGCGGCGACCGCGCGGGCTCCTCGGGCCTCGGGCTCGCGATCGTGCGCGCCGTGGCCGAGTCGCATGGCGGCACGGTGGTCCTCGAGCGCCCGGCTTCCGGTCGCGGCGCGCGCTTCGTCGTGCGTCTGCCCGCGGCCGAGCCGACGGGCCGCGAGCTCACGCCCTCGCCGGTCTGACCCGACTCCGGGGTTTCGGGTCGACGTGATCTGGAGTGGCAATTCGCCCACCCTCGGAGAGCGCGATACTGGGAGGCGATGAAGGAACAGATCGTCGAACACGTGGCGCCGAGCAGCGTCGACGTGCCGTCCTCCTCGCCCGCAATTCGGGTGGAGGCCGTGACGAAGCGCTTCGGAGCGACGGTTGCGCTCGCCGGCGTCGACCTCGCGGTGCCCGAGGGGGCGGTGTTCGGCCTGCTTGGCCCCAATGGCGCGGGCAAGACAACCCTCGTCCGGGTCCTCTCCACCCTGCTCGTGCCCGATGAGGGGCGGGCGGAGGTACTGGGGCGAGATGTCGCACATGAGCCGGCCGCCGTTCGCGAGCTGCTCGGCCTGACCGGTCAGTTCGCCGCCGTCGACGAGATCCTGACCGGTCGCGAGAACCTGGAGATGTTCGGCCGCCTGTTCGGCCTGTCGCGCGGAGACGCGAGCCGGCGAGCCGGCGAGTTGCTCGAGCGGTTCGACCTCGTGGACGCGGCTGACCGCCCGGCGCGTACGTATTCGGGCGGAATGCGCCGGCGGCTCGATCTCGCCTCGAGCCTGCTCAGAGACCCGCGCATCCTCTTCCTCGACGAGCCGACCGCGGGACTCGACCCGCGCAGCCGCAACCAGATCTGGGCGGTCGTGCGCGAGCTCGTGCGCGAAGGGACGACGGTGCTCCTGACCACCCAATACCTCGAGGAGGCCGACGAGCTGGCTGACCAGATCGCGGTCATCGACCACGGTCGGGTGATCGCGCAGGGCACCGGCAACGAGCTCAAGGAGCGAGTGGGCGGGCAGATCCTCGAGGTCGAGCTGGCAAGTGCCGCGCAGCGGGATGAGGCGCGGGCGGTACTCGCCCGCGTGGGCTGCGGCGAGCCCGAGCCGGGCGAGCGCCCGGACCGACTCACACTTCCCGCCCCGCGCGACGGGCTGGAGCTGATCGAGGACGCCGCCGCGGAGCTCCGTCGGGCCGGGATCGGAGTGAGCGAGCTCGGGCTGCGCGGTCCCACCCTGGACGACGTCTTCCTCCAGCTCACGGGCGCACCGCCGAGCGAGGACGGAGCCGGCGCGGAGGCGCCGGCCGACGCCGAGCGCGCGACCGGACCGGTCGGCGAGGAGCGGGCCCACCCCCAGCCGGCGCCGACTCTGCGGCTCCATCCTCCGTCGTGGCGGGAGCTGCGCCGGGCGATCACCGACGCCGGCGTGGTGACCGCGCGCAACCTGCGCCACTTCATCCGCCAGCCCGGACTGCTGGTCTTCTCGACCATCCAGCCCATCATGTTCGTGCTGCTGTTCGTCTACGTGTTCGGCGGCGCGGTCAGCGGCTCGCTGCCCAAGGGAGTGGACTACGTCGACTTCCTGTTGCCCGGAATCTTCGTGCAATCGGTCGCGTTCCGGGCGACGCAGACGGCCATCGGCCTCGCCGAGGATCTGGAGCGCGGCGTGGTCGACCGCTTCCGCTCGATGCCGATGGCGCGGTCGGCCGTGCTGCTCGGCCGCACCGTGGCGGATCTCGTGCGCAACGTCCTGATCATCGGACTGATGATCGTGGTCGGCTACGTGGTCGGCTTTCGCTTCCAGGCCGGCGTGCCGCAGGCGCTGGCGTCCGTGGCCGTCGTCGCGGCCTTCGGGTTCGCCTTGAGCTGGATCTTCGCGTTCGTCGCGTTGACGGTGCGCGGCGCCGAGGCGGCGCAGTCGGCCGGCTTCGTGGTGATC
>DASYIJ010000029.1:0-47143 GCA_035997675.1 Solirubrobacteraceae bacterium | reverse complement strand
GCCCGTCGGGGCCGAGATCCCGCCGGACGAGCCCGACGCCACCGCCTTGCCCTTGTCGTCGTTCTGGAGCTTGACCAACAGAGCGCCCACGGCGACCAGGGCCAGCACCATGAACACGATCAGCAGGGGAGTCTCCGACGGTCCGTCCGCCGGCGGACGCCTCGGCTGCGACGGCGTCGAGGACGAATAGCCCGCGGGCATTCCGAGCGTGAGCGGCTCGGGCGCGCCCGGCGACAGGCCCGTCTCCGACGACAGGCCTCCGAGCCCCGAGTCCTCCTCCTTTTTCCCCCGTCCGAACACCCTCGCGCTGACTATACGGTCGCCGCGGCCCTCAGCGCACGAGTTGGACCCGCCCGAACGTGGCGGCGTTGGGGATCACGTCGGCGGCGGACGTGCCGAGCCATTGCTCGATGAGGCTGGCGTACACGCGCCGGAAGTCGATCGTCACCTGGAGGTTCTCCTCGCGGTCCAACGCCGAGAGGCTGGGATAGGCGCTCAACACGCCGGCGTTGGCGCGCGAGCCCACCACCATCGCGATCCCGCCCGCGCCGTGGTCCGTGCCCATGGAGTCGTTGTCCTGCGGCCGGCGGCCGAACTCCGACCACACGAGGGTGAGCACGCGATCGGCCACGCCGCGCGTCTCGAGGTCGAGCTGGAACGCGGCGAGCGCCTCGCCGGTGCTTCGCAGCGCCTTGTCGAGGTCGCCGGGCTGGTTGTCGTGCGTGTCGAACTCGCCCTTGGCGTCCACCGTGGCCACCCGCACGCCCAGCGGCAGCGAGATCAGCGCGGCCAGCCGGCCGAGGCGCTTGCCCAGCTCGTTGCCCGCCGGGTACGGGACGGGCGGCGCGAGCGGGTCCGGGCCGCGGTCGTTCTGCTTCGCGTAGGGCGCGAGCCGGTCGCCGACCTGCTTGGCGAGGCGCGCCGCGCCATAGGCCGCCGCCGGCCCCGGCCCGCGCGGGCGCGACGCGCTGATGCGGTCCCAGGCTGCCAGCGCCTGGTCGAGGCCCTTTCCCCACGTGCCGTTGATGTAGAGCTTGGCCTCGCCGGGCGAGTACACGGCGGCCACCGGCGCCCCACCCGAGCGCATCACCGGCGACAGCGAGTAGTCCAGCGACAGGCCCTGAAGGGCGTTGTCGGGCGAACCGTGGTGGTCCAGCCAGCGGCCGAGCCAGCCGGGCGCCGCATCCTGGGTGATCAGGCCGGTCTCCCAGAAGTGCCGGGAGTGGAAGTGGGACAGGTCCGGGTTGGCGTAGTCGATGCCGGGGAGCAGGCCGACCTTGCCCGCCTCGTAGAGCCCCTTGATCCCGCCGCGGGCGCCCGTGGTCAGCGCTGGGTGGATCCCCAGCCCGGAACCGCCGAGCGCCGGGGCGCCGTCCAGACGGATGTGCTTGCGCAAGTCGGCGTAGCGCCCGAAGTCGTTCAGCGGCACGATCGTGTTCAGCAGGTCGCATCCGCCCGGCAGGAACACGCTGACGAGCACCGGCGCGTTCGGTGCGGCGGCCGCCTGCGCCTCGGCGGCCTCGAGCATTCGCGTGAGCGGCAAAGCCCGTGCGCCGTATACGCTCAGGCCGAAGCCGAGGCCGGCACCGAGCACCTGGCGGCGCGTGAGCGAGGGCCCGAGCCAGCGCCGGCGCGTGGCCTCGCTCGTCTGGCGAAAGTCGTTGCAGCCCTTGTGCGCGTCGTGGGATGGCATCTCAGTGGAGTTGCGCGTCCGGGCCGGAGATGAGGAGGTGGCGCAGCGAGCGCTGGAGCAGCGTGGCGCGGTTGCGCCGGCCCTGGTCGTCGTCGGTCTTGAGGTCGGCGTACGTGCCCGACGCGAGCGACATCAGGGCGGCGTGCGCGCGCCCCGAGACCCACGGGCCGCCGGTGGCGCCGCTCGCGCGGCGCAACTGGTCCGCCGCGGCGAGTCGCGGATTGCCCGAGTCGTCGGGCACCTTCAGCTGCGGCTGGTTCAACATCACGTTGGCGAAGTCGAACCGGGCGCGCATGCTGTTGGACGACATCCACGCCGGCCCCCACTCCCACCCGGCCACCGACGGCGGCGAGAACAGGGTCTGTCCCATGTTCGAGAGCAGCCAGACCCAGTCATCGGTGTGCACGCCCTGGCCGCTGGCCCGGAGGCCCCCGGCCACGAGCACGACGGGCGCCTTGACCATGTCGGGGGCGTCGAGCGCGCGGTACAGCGAGGGGTGGGACAGGATCGCCCGCACCACGGGCTTGATCCGCAGGCCCGACCGGCGGTAGATCGACGCCAGGCCCCGCACGGTCGCGCGCCGCGGGGGCTCGGAGACGAAGAAGCTCCAAAGCTTGCTGACGAGGAACGGCGCGTGCTTGGGATGGGCCACGACGAGGTCGAGCACGGCGTCGGTGCCGAACCGGCCCGAACGCCCGAAGATCCGCTTGATGCCGGCATCGTGTGCCTCCGGGCGGAAGCGGATGCCCTGGAAGTGGTCGTTGGCGTAGCGGCTCTGCCAGCCGGTGAGCGCCCGCGCGGCCTGGCGGACGTCGCGCTCCGTATACCCGGAGCCGAGCGTGAACAGCTCCATCAGCTCGCGTGCGTAGTTCTCGTTGGGCGCCGCCTTGTCGGAGTCGGCGAGCGAGAGGAAGAGCTGCATCGCGGGGTCGCGCGTGACCGCGCCGAGCAGGCCGCGGAACGAACCGAGCGCACCGCGCCTGAGCGTCTGGTTCTGGGCGAGCATCAACGGTGTGTCCTGGTCGGCGGTGGCGAGGTGGTCGTGCCAGAACAGGGTCATCTTCTCCACCAGCGGGCGCTGTGAGCGCACCATCCGATCGAGCCACCAGAGCACGTCGTGCCCGTATTCGTTCGCCGGATCCAGCGGCTTGCCGTTCACGGTGGGCGCGGCGCCGCGCAGCTGCGGGCCGGGTCCGCCGTCGACGACCCACCTGAGCGTCGCGGCGCGCCCACGGCCGGCCCACCGGCGCGCCTCGGCCGGCGTCGCGCCGAAGCCCGCACGCCAGAACAGGCGCCGCACATGGGCCTCGGTCCAGCCGGAGCGCGTGGTTCGCCGGCGCGGACGTCGCGCTGCCATCAGCGCGCCGGCCTCCGCGGAGGTGCGACACGCAACCGTGCCCGCATGCCGCGGGCGGCGTGGTCGTTCCTCGTGCAGAGGAGGCGGTAGGTGCCGGCGCGCAGGAGCGTGACGCGAATGGTGGCACGCGCCCCGGCGCCGATCTCGCCGCTCGCGGCCATCCGGCGCCCGCGGCGGTCGAGGACGACGAGGTCGTGCACGTCCTCGCCGCGGTTGGTCACGTTGAGGCGCAGCGCCCCCGGCCTCACGACCGGCCGGTACACGTTGATGCTGAACTCGCGCTCGCCCACGCCGACGGCGGTCGAGGCCGGTCGAGCGCTCGGCGACGCGCCCGCGGCGCTCGTCAGGGCCAGCACGATCGCCGACCCCACCAGCGCGCCGGCAGGGCGAAATCCCCGGGTCAGGGTCATGCAGTTCGCATCGGCGCCCGCCCGCCGTGCCTTGACGTTCTACTCCGCGAGCTCGACGCGCTCGAGCTTCTGGTCTTCCACGGGGCGGTCGTTGGCGCCGGTCCGCGTCCGCTCGATCGCGTCGACCGCGTCCATGCCCTCGGTCACCCGCCCGAACACGGTGTGCTTGCCGTCGAGCCACGGCGCCGCCTCGGTGGTGACGATGAAGAACTGCGAGCCGTTCGTGTTCGGCCCGGCGTTGGCCATGGCCAGGGCCCCGCGCTCGATCTTGTGATCGTTGATCTCGTCCTCGAACGTGTAGCCCGGGCCGCCGGTGCCCGTGCCCTGCGGGCAGCCGCCCTGGATCATGAACTCGGGGATCACGCGGTGGAAGATGAGCCCGTCGTAGAACCCGTCGGCCGTGAGCTTGCGGAAGTTCTCGACGGTCTTCGGCGCATCCTCGTCGAAGAGCTCGAGCTCGATCGGCCCGGCGGACGTGTGCATCGTGGCGGTGGACATGCTCAGCCTCCCGTTTGCTCGAGTTTGAGTTCGTGGCCCCGCACGGAGGTCCCGCTGACCGACTCGATCACGCGCTCCGCGTCGGCCGCCGGTACCTCGACGAAGGCGAAGCGATCGAGCACCCGCACGTTGCGCACCGCCTCGCCGTCGAGGCCGGCAGCGCCCGTGATCGCGTGCACGAGATCGGCCACCTCGAGCCCGGCGGAGCGACCCGCGTTGACGATCAGCTTGGCCTGCGGCTCGGACCCGTTGCGCGACACGTGCGGCTTGGAGTGCCGGCGGGGGCGCTCCTGCACGGGGGACGGAGCGGTGTGCGCCCCCTCGGTCCAGGGCGCGATCTCGGTGTTGGCGTTGCGCTCGATCGCCTTCAGCTCGCGCTCCTGGCGCGGTTCGTAGAAGGTGATCGCCCGGCCCGAGCGGCCCACCCGGCCGGTGCGCCCGATGCGGTGCACGTACACGTCCGGGGACGTCGGGACGTCGAAGTTGATGACGTGCGTCACGCTCGAGATGTCGAGCCCCCGCGCGGCCACGTCGGTGGCGACGAGCAGCGGCAGGCGACCCTCCTTGAACGAGATCATCACGCCGTCGCGCGCGCCCTGGCTCATGTCGCCGTGCAGCGCCTTGACGTCCCATCCCCTGTCGCGCAGGGTCCGGTGGAGCTGGTCGCATCGGATCTTCGTGCGCACGAACACGATGGCCTGGTCGGGGCGCTCGGCCTCGAGCACTCGCACCAGGGTGTCGTTCTTCTCCTTGCCCGACACCTTCACGGCGAACTGCTCGACGGTGTCGATCGTGAGCGTCGCCGCCTTCACCTTGACCGTGATCGGGTCCAGCAGGTAGCGATCGGCCAGGCCCCGGACCTCGGGCGGGATCGTGGCCGAGAACAGCGCCGTCTGGCGCGAGCCGGGGGTCAGGGACAGGATCTTCTCGACGTCCTCGAAGAAGCCGAGGTCGAGCATCTCGTCGGCCTCGTCGAGCACCACGAAGCGGGCGTCCGTGAGCATCAGCGAGCGGCGCTGGATCAGGTCGAGCACGCGGCCGACCGTGCCCACCACGATCTGGCCCCCGGCCCGCAGCTGGGCCTGCTGCGAGCGGATCGGGGCGCCGCCGAACACGGCCACGACGTCGATGCCCTTGCGCGCCGCATAGGCGCGGATCGCCTGGGTCACCTGGATGCACAGCTCGCGCGTCGGCGTGAGGACGAGGCCCTGGACCGCGTCCTCGTCGGGATCGACGTACTCGATCATCGGCAGGCCGAAGGCGGCGGTCTTGCCCGTTCCGGTCTGAGCCTGGCCGATCACGTCACGGCCCTCGAGCAGCGATGGGATCGCCTGCACCTGGATCGGGCTGGGCGATTCGTATCCCACATCGCGCAACGCGGCGAGCGTGGTCTCGGACAGGCCGAGGTCGGCGAAGGCGGTCATGCGGACTGGAGAGTCTAGGCGGCGGGATCCAGCAGCAGCTTGCCCATGGTCCGCCGCTCGGCCAGGTCGACCTGGGCCCGGGCCGCGTCGGCCAGCGGATACGTGCCCCCGACGTGGACCCGCAGCTCGCCGCGCTTCACGCGCGCGAACAGATCGCCGAGCGCCTCGTCCACCATCTCGGGGCGCCCGATGCAATGCATGAGCCAGAAGCCGACGACGGCGCGCGAGTGGCGCATCAGCGAGCCGCTGGACACCTGGTTCTGCTGGCGCGAGGCGATCCCGTACGTGACCAGGCGCCCGAACGGGGCCAGCGCCGCCAGCGACGCCTCGAACACCTCGCCGCCGGCCATCTCGAACACCGCGTCGACCTTGGCGCCCTCGTTGGCCTCCTCGATCCGTTCCTTCATGCCGTCGGGCGACGCGTCGATCGCCACGTCCGCGCCGAGCTCGAGCGCAAGCGCCCGCTTCTCCTTGGTCGAGGCCGTGGCGATCACGCGCCCCGCCCCCATCGGCTTGCCGAGCTGGACCGCAAGCGAACCCACGCCGCCGGCGGCGGCGTGTACGACGACGGATTCGCCCTCGGCCAGCTTCGCGGACGTGCGGTACAGGTGCCAGGCCGTCAGGCCCTGGATCAGGAGCGCCAGCGCGGCGCCGTCGTCCACCCCGTCCGGGATCGGGAAGGTCAGGGCGGCCGGCGCGGTCGCGTACTCGGCGTAGCCGCCCAGGCCGCACATCGCCACCACGCGCTCGCCCGTGTCCTCACGCACGCCGGCCACCTCGCCGCCGGGGACGAGGGGCAGCTCGTAGTTCGCGAGGTAGTCGTTGGTGCGCTGATGGGTGTCGGCGTAGTTCATCCCCGCGCGATTCACCCGGATCAGGACCTCGCCGTCGCCCGGCTCGGGGACCGGCACGTCGGTGACCCGGAGCACCTCGGGGCCGCCGAACTCCTCGATCTGGATCGCGCGCATCGACGCCGGAGCCTAGCCTGGAAGGCGCCGACGGCACCCGGAGCCGCGGTTGGCCGGTACCCTCCCGCCCGCTATGAGCGTCACCGTCGTGGGATCCATCGCCTTCGACGCGGTCACGACACCGTTCGGCGAGCGCGAGCGCATGCTCGGCGGCTCGGCCGTGCATTTCTCGCTGGCCGCGTCGTTCTTCACCGACGTGCGCGTCGTCGGCCCGGTGGGCGACGACTTCGGCGAGGCCGAGTACGGCGTGCTGCAGGCCCGCGGCGTGAACACCGAGGACATCGAGCACGTGGAGGGCGGCCGCACCTTCTTCTGGCGCGGCCACTACGACTACGACCTCAACACGGCCCACACCGACGACACGCAGCTCAACGTCTTCGGAGACTTCGAGCCGAAGCTCTCGGACGCCTCACGCGATGCCGAGGTGCTGTTCCTGGCCAACATCCAGCCCGACCTCCAGCACGGCGTTCGCGAGCAGTGCGCCAACGCCCGCTTCGTCGCTATGGACTCGATGAACCTCTGGATCGAGACCGCCCGTGACTCGCTGGTCGGCACCATCTCGAACGTCGACGCCCTGCTGCTCAACGACGCCGAGCTGCGCATGCTGACCGAGGAGGCCAACCTGCTGCGCGCCGCGCGCACGGTCATGGAGTGGGGCCCACAGCTGGTCGTGGCGAAGCAGGGCGAGTACGGCGCCGCGCTGTTCACGCGCGAGGGCGTCTTCGCCCTGCCCGCCTTCCCGCTCGACGAGGTGCTCGACCCCACCGGCGCCGGCGACTCGTTCGCCGGCGGCTTCGTCGGCTACATCGCCGCGCACGCGGAGGACGAGCTCTCAGACGATCTGCTGCGCCGCGCGATGGCCTACGGGACGGCGATGGCGTCCTTCAACGTGCAGGAGTTCGGGACCGAGCGCGTCCAGCGCCTGACGCCCGACGAGATCGCCGAGCGCGTCGCCGATCTCCAGCGGATCACGACGTTCGAGGACGCGCCCATCCCGCTGCGCGGGTAGCCGCGCCGCGCTCAGGCGAGCGCCACGAGCTCGGCGATCGCGCCCTCCAGCCCCGTCGCGAGCACGTCGAGGTCGGGGATCGCGTCGGCGTCGGCGCACAGGCCGAAGGTCAACACGCCGTCGAAGGAGAAGACCGCCACCCTCAGGCCGTGACGCTGTGCCACCTCGGCGAGCGAGTAGAAGGCGCTGACCTCGCCGCCGAGGACATAGCGCGGGCCACGCGGACCCGGCACGTTGGACACGCACAGCGAGAACGCGTGCGGGGTCGCCGCGAGACGCTCGACGCGCCGCTCCACGGCGCGCGAGACGTGCGCGAGGTCGCTGAAGAACAGGTACAGCACGTCCGCATCCCCCTCGCGCTTGCGCTGACGGGTCTCGTGCCGGACGGCGGCCAGGCGCGCAAGCGGGTCCGGCTCGGCGACGGGGAGGTCGGCGAAGAAGAACGAGTCACGGTTGCCCACCGCGCTGGGCTCCTCGTCACCGCCGTGCATGCTCACCGGCACCTTCACCCGGAGGTGCGGCGCGTCCAGTCCGCGGTGCTCGAGCCAGGTCCGCAGCGCACCCGTGACCGCCGCGAGCACCACGTCGTTGACCGTCGTGCCCTCGCCCGCCGCGGCGCCGACGCGCTTGAAGTCCTCGAGCGACGCGGACACGAAGCCGACCGCGCGATGGGACCCGACCGGGACCGCGAGCGGCGACTCGTCCCCCGCGCCGCGCAGCGCGCGCACCAGCGCGCGTGGGGACGGGCGGCGCAGCCGCCCCGGAGACCCGAGGGCGCGGCCGACCCCCCGCCCGGCCCTGACCGCGGCGCGCACGCGGTCGCCGCACGCGGAGGCGAGCAGCGCGCCCGCGCCGGGAGCGGACCCCGGCGCCCAGGCCAGCGGCTCGGGCGGCGGCGGGTCGGGCTGCTCGTCCCACAGCACCGCCGAGCCGATCCGCAGCGCGGCGACGCCGTCGGCCATGGCGTGGTGGAGGAACAGGACGTAGGCCACCCCCCCGCCCGCGAGGCCCTCGATCACGTCGATCCGCCACAGGGGCCGATCGCGCGCCAGCCGCAGGGCGAAGCGCCGGGCGATGAGGTCGCGCAGGCTCGCCTCGGTCAACGGGCCGTCCACGGGCACGCCGACCACGTGGCGCGCGCCGTCGAAGTCCGGGTCGTCGACCCACGCCGGCGGCGCCAGGCCGAGCGGCGTCGGCGCCAACCGCTGGCGCACGCGCGGCACGCGCGCCGCACGCGCGGTCACCGCCACGCGCAGCGCCGCCACGACGTCGTCCACGCCGGGCGGCCGCCCGGCGATGACCGTCTTGCAGGTGTGCCCGGCGATCGTCGGCGACTCCAGCGCGAGGATGCGGGCGTCCTGCGCGCCCAACCGCTCGAGCGGCATGCGCGAACCATAGCCCCGCCCGGCGACGCGGACTCGACCCCGCCGGGCGATCGGAGTAGCATCGCGCCTCGGATGGACTGGACCTTCGTCTATCTCATGTTCGCGCTGAAGGTGCCGATCGTCGCGGCGGGCTGGCTCGTCTGGTGGGCGGTCAAGCAGGAGCCCGAGCCGCTGGCCGACGAGCGCGACGACGGCGGCAACCAGCGCCGCCGACCGCACCCGCGCCGGCCGTTCCCGAGGCGTCCCCGCCGCGGCCCGCATGGCGACCCCGCGCTCCCCTCGCCGCCCCGCGTGCGGACAACCGTGGCGCGCTCACGGTCGCTCGACCGCTAGGACTGACAGAATTGGGCGCGTGAACGACGCGCCGACCACATCCGTCCTCTCCGACGGGACGATCATGCGCCTGGTCCGCGAGGGCCGGATCAAGGTCGACCCGTGGGACGAGGCCCTCGTCCAGCCCGCGAGCGTTGACCTGCGCCTCGGCGACTCGTTCCGCGTCTTCCACAACTACCGCGTCACGAGCATCGACCTGCGCGAGCCCCCGCGCAACCTGACGGAGGAGGTCAGGGTCGCCGACGGCGAGCCCTTCGTGATCCACCCCGGCGAGTTCGCGCTCGGCCGCACGATGGAGTGGGTCGAGCTGCCCGAGGACATCGTGGCCCGCATCGAGGGCAAGTCGAGCCTCGGGCGCCTCGGCCTCATCGTCCACGCCACCGCCGGCTTCTGCGATCCCGGCTGGAAGGGCACGCTCACGCTCGAGCTCAACAATCTCACGAGGGTCCCGATCAAGCTGTACGCGGGGCTGCCGATCGCACAGCTCTCCTTCATGACCCTGGACGCTCCGGCGCTGCGCCCGTACGGCCACGAGCAGCTCGGCAGCCACTACCAGGGCCAGGTCGAAGCCACGGAGAGCCGCTACGGCGGCGACCGGACCCGCTCGTCATGACCGACGACGACGTCGCAATCTCGTACAAGGTGCTGGCGCGCGGGACGCCGGTCCAATCCAGCGACGACGTCGACCTGGGGACCGTGGACCGCGTGCTGGACAACGCCCGCGAGCAGATCTTCGACGGCATCGTGATGCGGACGCCGAGCGGCGACGTCTTCGTGGACGCGCCGGAGGTGGCCCGGATCACCGAACGCCGCGTGACGCTCTCGATCGACGCGAACGAAGCCGCCGAGCTGCCGGCGTACCAGCCCGGTGCTCCCGAGTACCAGGCCAACCCGAAGGCCGGGCGCCTGGGCCGCCTCTTCGGCGGCAGCTGGAGGAAGCGCTGACGGCGCACGCACCCGGGCCGAGGTCAGCTACCCGCCACAATGGGTAGTACGAACGCGAGGACGAGCGAAGAGGAGCCCTGAACATGAGCACCGAGACCCAGGCCGACCCGGCCACCGAGGGGCAGGTAGATGGCGGTAAGGAGTCGCTGACCGTCACCGACAACCGCACCGGCAAGACGTACGAGGTCCCGATCGAGGACTCGACGGTGCGCGCGATGGCCTTCCGCGAGATGAAGGTCTCCGACGACGACTTCGGCCTCATGACCTACGACCCCGCGTACACGAACACGGCGTCGTGTCGCAGCGGGATCACGTTCCTCGACGGCGAGGCCGGCGTCCTGGAGTACCGCGGCTACCCGATCGAGCAGCTCGCCGAGAAGTCCACGTACCTCGAGGTCGCCTATCTGCTGGTCAACGGCGAGCTCCCGAACCAGCAGCAGCTCGACGACTGGAAGCACGAGATCACGATCCACACGTTCGTGCACGAGAACGTCAAGACCTTCATGCAGGGGTTCCGCCACGACGCCCACCCGATGGGGATGCTGCTCGGCTCGGTCGGCGCGCTCTCGACCTTCTATCCCGACGCGAACGACATCCGGGACCCGGACAACCGCTACATCCAGACGATCCGGCTCATCGCAAAGATGCCGACCCTCGCGGCCTTCGCATTCCGCCACTCCAACGGCCAGCCCTACGTGTATCCGGACAACGACCTCGAGTACCCCGGCAACTTCCTGAACATGCTGTACAAGATGACCGAGCTCAAGTACGAGCCCGATCCGCGGCTCGAGCGGGCTCTGGACATCCTCTTCATCCTGCACGCGGACCACGAGCAGAACTGCTCGACCAGCGCCGTGCGCAGCGTCGGCTCTTCGCAGGTCGACCCCTACTCGGCGGTCGCCGCGGGCGTCGCGGCGCTCTACGGTCCGCTGCACGGCGGCGCCAACGAGGCCGTGCTGCGGATGCTCAAGCGCATCGAGAAGAAGGAGAACATCCCCGACTTCATCGCCGGCGTGAAGGAGGGCAAGGAGCGCCTGATGGGGTTCGGCCACCGGGTCTACAAGAACTACGACCCCCGCGCGCGCATCATCAAGAGCGCGGCCGACGACGTGTTCGAGGTCACCGGCACCAACCCCCTGCTCGACATCGCGCTCGAGCTGGAGAAGACCGCGCTCGAGGACGATTACTTCATCGACCGCAAGCTCTACCCCAACGTCGACTTCTACTCGGGCCTCATCTACGAGGCGCTGGGCATGCCGACGGCGATGTTCCCGGTGATGTTCGCCATCCCGCGCACCAGCGGCTGGATCGCGCAGTGGCTGGAGATGGTGCAGGACGACGAGCAGAAGATCGCGCGGCCGCGGCAGGTGTACACCGGGGCGCGGGAGCGGGAGTACGTGGCGCTCGAGGAGCGGTAGGGGGCGGAGTGGCGGGACGAGTCCGCTGTGGCCAGTTCTCAGTTCTTAGTTCTTAGTTCCTAGTTCTTAGTTCTGGTTCTTGCTCAGTGATCGCTGTCACAGTTGCATTTTGCAAGGGGGCGTAGGGTGGCGGTGTGGGAACGACTCTGCGAGACGGGACTTCGGTGGAGATCCGGCCGATTCGGGCCGATGACAAGGCCCTTCTTGCCGCCGGGCATGCCCGGCTGTCGCGGGAGTCGCAGCGGCGGCGTTACCTCGCGGCCAAGCCGCGGCTGACCGCCGCCGACCTGCGCTACCTCACCGAGATCGACGGGCACGACCACGTCGCGCTCGTCGCCGTGGTCGCCGACCAGCCGCAGGTCATCGTCGGCGTCGGGCGCTTCGTGCGGCTGCGCGAGGATCCCGAGGCGGCCGAGTTCGCCATCGTCGTCGGGGACGAGCTGCAGGGCCAGGGCCTCGGCGGCCGCCTCGCCGAGCTGCTCGCCCAGCGGGCCGTCAGCGAGGGCATCAAGCGCTTCACGGCCACGACCGAGGTCGACAACGACCCGGCACAGCGGCTGATCGCCCGGATCTCGCATCACCTCAGCTACGACCACCGCACCGGCCCCCTGCGCGAGGTCGCCGCAGAGCTCGCGGCATAGTTCGCAACTGAGAACTGAGAACTGAGAACTGGCCAATTCGGTCCGAGCGCAGCTCTACGCTGGCGCCATGGATACGGCCGAGCTCGCCGCAGCGGACCGTACGTTTCTCTGGCACCCGTTCACGCAGCAGCAGGGTTGGTCGGAGGAGCCGCCGCTGATCATCGAGCGCGCCGAGGGCACGACGCTCTACGACACCGACGGCCAGGCCTACATCGACGGCGTCTCGTCGCTGTGGTGCAACGTCCACGGCCACGGTCATCACCTGATCGACGCCGCCGTGCGCATCCAGCTCGAGCGCCTCGCCCACTCGACCATGCTGGGCCTCTCCCATCCCCCGGCGATCGAGCTCGCGCGCCGGCTCGTCGAGCTCGCGCCCGGCAACCTGCGGCGGGTGTTCTTCTCCGACAACGGCTCGACCGCCAACGAGGTCGCGCTGAAGATGGCGTTCCAGTACTGGCAGCAGCGCGGCGAGCCGCAGCGCACGGGCTTCGTCTGCCTGCGCGACGCCTACCACGGCGACACGATCGGCTCGGTGTCGATCGGCGGGATCGACCTCTTCCACTCGCTCTACCGCCCCCTGCTGTTCGACGCCCTGCAGGCCGAGCCCGGCGACGCCGGCCACATGGAGGCGCTGCTCTGCGAACACGGTGAGCGCATCGCGGCCGTGGTCGTCGAGCCGCTCGTGCAGGGCGCCGCGGGCATGCTCGTGCACCCCCCGGGGTACCTGCGGGCCGTCCGGGAGATCTGCGACCGCCACGGCGTGCTGCTGATCTGCGACGAGGTCGCGACCGGGTTCGGCCGCACCGGGCGGATGTTCGCCTGCGAGCACGAGGACGTGACGCCGGACTTCCTGTGCCTGGCCAAGGGGATCACCGGCGGCTACCTCCCGCTGGCGGCCACGCTCACGACCGAGCGCGTGTACGAGGCGTTCCTCGGGGCGCACGAGGAGCACCGGACCTTCTTCCACGGCCACACCTACACGGGGAACCCGCTTGCGTGCGCGGCCGCGCTCGCCACGCTCGACGTGTTCGAGCAGGAGCGGACGCTCGACCGCCTGCAGGTGAAGATCGACCTGCTCGGCCGCTGGTTGCGCAGCTACGTGGAGCCGCTGCCGACGGTCGCGGAGGTGCGCCGGCGCGGGTTCATGACCGGCATCGAGCTCACCGGCTTCGATGCCGGGCAGCGCATGGGCCACCGGGTCACTCTCGCGGCGCGGCAACGCGGCGCGATCATCCGGCCGCTCGGCGACGTCGTGGTCCTGATGCCGCCGCTGTCCATCCGGGAGGCCGACCTGCGGCGCCTGGTGTCGATCACCGCGGAAGCAATCGCCGACGCGACCGCGACCGCCCTCCCGGCAGCCGCCTGAGCCCGGCCCGGACGGCGGCACCGGCGACGCGCCGCAGCGCGATCCCGCCGACCGCGGTGCCCGCCACCGCCGCGCCCGTCAACGCGCCCGCCGCCGTCGCCGCCGCGAGCCGGCCGGCGCCGCCGCGGGGCGCGGGAATGCGCTCGTAACGGGTGCCCTCCGGACCGCTCTCGATGAAGCCGATCGGCTGCGCGTCGAACGAGCCGCCGCCCCCGCCGCCGTCACCACCCTGATCGCGCGGCGCGGAACCGAACCCGAAGCCGCCGCGGACCCGCACCCGCGCGACCGGAATGATCGTGCGGTCGCCGGCGTGGATGGGCTTGCCGTAGGCCACCCGGACGCCGTTGATGCGCCCGGCCATGCGCCGGAGTTCCCAGGCGGCGGAGCGGGGCTTGGCGGCGCCGGCCATCCCCCGCCCGCGCCTAGTCCTCGTACGGTTCGAAGTCGCGCTTGCGCGCGCCGCAGACCGGGCAGAACCAGTCGTCCGGGACGTCCTCGAACGCGGTGCCCGGCGCGATGCCGCCGTCGGGATCGCCGTCGGACGGGTCGTAGATGAACCCACACGAGGTGCAGATCCACTGCTGCGCGGTCCGGCTCTCCGTCTCGGTCTCGGCCATCGGGCGGTAGCGTACCCGGCCGTGGAGGACATCGGCCGCGACGACCTCGACCGGTCGGGCGAGCAGTACAACGCCGGCCCCGCGACGGTTCCGCGCCAGGCCGCATCGGTGATCCTGCTGCGCGGCGCCGGCGACGGCCTCGAGGTCCTGCTCGTCAAGCGCAACCCGGCGGCGCGCTTCATGGGCGGCGCCTGGGTCTTCCCCGGCGGCGCCGTGGACGCGCACGAGGAGGGCGGCGGCGACGCGCCCCACCGCGCCGCCGCCGTGCGCGAGCTCGGGGAGGAGGCCGCGGTGCACGGCGTCGACCCGGCGGCGCTGGTTCCCTTCTCGCGCTGGATCACCCCGGAGGAGGTGACGACCCGCTTCGATACGCGCTTCTTCCTCGCGCCGGTGCCGGACTGCGCCGAGCCGGCGCCGGATGGCGAGGAGACCGTCGACGCCCGGTGGTTCGAGCCCCAGGGCGCGCTCGACGCCCACAAGCGCGGCGAGATCCTGCTCGTGTTCCCCACGATCAAGCACCTCGAGCAGCTCGGCGGCTTCGCCACGGCCGACGCGCTCCTCGGGCATGCCCGCGGGCGCGAGGTGGTGCCCGTGCAGCCGCGCGTCGTGATGTCCGGGGAGAACGCCCGGATCCTGCTGCCCGGCGACCCGGGTTACGAGGGCTGAGGCAGCCGGTCCAGGGAGAAGCGCATGCCCAGCTCGGACTCGCACGAGAACGAGTCCTCGCCCGGGCCGCCGGCGGCGTGGCCGGCATCGATCACGATCTCCCGGCCCTCGAACAGGTCGAGCAGCGACCGGTCCAGGAGCACCTCGACGCCGCCCGCAAGCTCGCCGACCCGCGCCTCGTTGGGCCCCGCGAGATAGGTCTCGAAGAGGAAGGGCGCGGTCGAGTCGCAGCATCCGTTCCCGATCACGAGCGACAGCGCACCGCTGCGCTGCGCGCGGACGCGCGCGAGCAGCTCTCGGGCGCTGTCGGTGAGGACCACGTTCACCACGGCGGGGCTATCGTAATGGGCGATGACCGCGTCGCTGCCACCCGAGGTGCAATCGGTGTTCGACCGGTTCGTCACGACGGAGTACACGACGCTCGACCGCTCCGGTCAGCCGATCACCTGGCCGGTCACGCCCTACTACCGCCCGGGCGCGGGCGCGATCGACGTCACCACGGGCATCGGCTACCCGAAGAAGGCCGACGACGCGGCGGCAAACCCGCGCGTCGCGCTGCTGTTCTCGGACCCGACCGGATGCGGCATGGAGGACCCGCCGATGGTGCTCGTGCAGGGCACCGCGAAGGTCGACGATGCCGACCTCGACGCCAACGCGCGGCGCTACACGCGCGAGTCGCTGGAGAAGCTCCCCGCCGCCAAGGATCAGCTGCCGCCGGAGTTCCTCCGGCGCTTCTTCACCTGGTACTTCGCGCGCATCTACGTGTACGTGCGCCCGGAGCGCGTGTACGTGTGGCCGGGCGGTGACATCTCGTCCGAGCCCGAGCTGCTCGACACGCACCTCGAGGAGGTCCGCTCCGGCCACTCCGAAGAGCCCGAGGAGGGCCCGCCGGCGCCGGCGGGCGGCGCCGATGCGTGGGACGAGCGCATGGACGAGTTGGGCGAGCGCTACCCGAGCGCGGTCCTCTCCTTCGTCGCCCCGGACGGCTTTCCGTTCTCCCTGCGGGTCCCGGTCGCCGTTGACCGCGCCACTCACCGCGTGCGGCTCGGCGCCGAGCCGGTCGGTGCGCCGCTCGAGGCGGGTCTCGCCTGCCTCACGGCCCACGACCACGCGCCGGACTTCGCCTGGCAGCGCAACTTCCAGGTGCGGGGCGACCTGGTGCGCGACGACGAGGGCTGGTCGCTGCTGCCGCGTCGCCTGATCGGCGGCTTCGAGCTCCCGCCGACCTCGGCGTTCGCGCGGTACCGCCAGAACCTCTCGAAGGTCATGCGCTTCCGCCGCATCGCCAAGCGCGAGGTCGCGCGGCGCAGCCCCTGATTTCCCCGCGCGGCGCCCCGGTCGGGTAGAACAGCGGGCGTGCCGCCCGCCAAACGCAGCTCGCCCGGCCTGACCGTCGCCGTCACCGGACCGACGGGGGACCTCGGGCAGGCGCTCGTCGGCGCGCTCGAGCGCTCGCGGTCGATCAAGCGGATCGTGGGCATGGCGCGCAGCCCGTTCGATCCGTCCGAGCACGGCTGGAAGAAGACCGAGTACCGGCGCGGCGACGTGCTCGACCGCGCCTCGGTCGAGTCCCTCGTGGACGGGGTCGACGTCGTCGTCCACCTCGCGTTCATCATCATGGGCGCGCGCGAGGAGACCCGGAAGATCAACCTCGAGGGCTCGCGCAACGTGTTCGAGGCGGCGCTGGCCTCCGGCGCGCAGCGCCTGGTGTACGCCTCCTCGGTGGCGGCGTACGGGTTCCACGCCGACAACCCCGAGGTGCTGACGGAGGACGTCGCGGCCCGCGGGACCGACGACTTCTACTACTCGGCTCAGAAGGCCGAGCTCGAGGGCCTGCTCTCCGACCTGCTCGACGACTCGGACGTCGACGCCTACGTCTTTCGCCCCTCGATCGTCAGCGGCCCGTCGGGCGGAGTGATGATGGACAACATCCCCTACCTCGGGGTGGGCAGTCGCCTACCCGGCCCGGTGCGCCGGCTGCTCGACGTCATGCCGGTTCTCAAGCCGGTGATCCCCGACCCCGGCGTCCCCTTCCAGCTGGTGCACCACGACGACGTCGCGACCGCCATGCGCTCGGCAGTGCACGGTCGCGGCGCGCCCGGCGTGTACAACCTCGCCGGCGACGGCCGGCTCACGATGGGCGACCTCGCCGACGCGCTGGGCTGGTACTCGATCCCGGTGCCGGAGCTGGGCGCCACCGCGGCCGCGGAGCTGACCTCCCGGCTGCCGTTCATGCCCCCCGAGGCCGCGTGGCTGCAGGCCTTCCGCGTGCCGGTGCTCATGGACACCGCGAAGGCCAAGCGCGAGCTGAAGTGGCGTCCGAAGTACACGAGCCGCGACACGCTGGATTGGATGGTCGCCGCCGCTCGGGACGAGCAGCGCTACTAGCCGGGCGAGAACCGGACGCCCAGCTGGGCGAACATGGCCACGTCGTCGCGCACGGCCAGGTGCTCGGTCATCTCGCCGGCGTCGTTGAACCGCAGCCGGTGCATCTGGCGAGCCTCGAAGGCCTTGTTGGTGGGCTTGATGCCCATGAACTCGCCGCGGTGCGTGCCGCGCATCATCCCGATCGCGGCGACCCGGTCCTCGGCCACGAGCACGTCCTCGACCTCGAACGCCAGGTCGGGGAACGCCGACCACAGCCGTTCGTTGACCTGGCGCTGGCCCTCGGGGCCGCGCGGCGTTCCCGGCGCGGCGTTGTGGTTGATGCAGTCGTCGGCGATGCGGGCCAGCATGCCGTCCATGTCATGGTCGTTGAACAGCTCCCAGGCCTGGCGGTTGAGATCCTCGAGCTCGGCGCGGTCCATGCCGACTACTCGCGCGGCTCGGAGAGGAGCACGCCGAACATCTTGCCGTCGGGGTCCCGCGTGAGGTCGACGTGCACATGCTTGACCTCGGTGTACTCGTTGAGGCCGTACGGGCCCAGCTCGCGCCCGATGCCGGACTGCTTGTAGCCGCCGAACGGCGCCACGCAGTTGATCAGGTGGTGGTCGTTGATCCACACGGTCCCGGCACGCAGGCGTTTCGCGGTCTCCAGCGCACGGTCGTAGTCCTCGGTCCACACGGCGGACGCCAGCCCGTAGATCGAGTCGTTGGCCACCTCGATGGCCTCGTCGTCGCTCGAGACCTTGATGACCGACAGCACCGGCCCGAAGATCTCCTCCTGGGCGATGGTCATCCGGTTGTCCACGCCCGTGAAGATCGTCGGCTCGAAGAAGTAGCCCTTGCCATCTGGCCCGTCGACCGCTTCGCCGCCCAGCACGCACTCGGCGCCCTCCTCCTTGCCGATCCGCACGTAGTTGGTCACGGTCTCGAGCTGCTCGGCCGAGACGAGCGGGCCCATGTCGGTGTCGTAGTCCATCGTGTCGCCCAGCTTGAGCGTCTTCGCCCGCGCGATCAGGCGCTCGACGAACTCGTCGTGGATCCCCTCGGGCAGGATCAGCCGCGTCCCGGACTCGCACACCTGGCCCTGGTGGAAGAACGTCGCCCACAGCGCGCCGTCGACGGCGGCCTCCATGTTCGCGTCCTCGTAGACGATGTTCGGCGACTTGCCGCCCAGCTCGAGCGTGCACTTCTTGATCGTCGAGGAGGCGAGCTGCATGATCCGCCGCCCCACGACGGTCGAGCCGGTGAAGGCGATCTTGTCGACCTCGGGGTTGGAGGCGAGCTCCTCGCCGACCGACGCGCCGCCGCCCGTGATCACGTTGACGACGCCCTTGGGAAGCTCGGTCTCGTCGAGCAGCTCGGCCAGGCGCAGCGCCGTCAGCGGCGTGTTCGAAGCCGGCTTGAGCACCATCGTGTTCCCCATCGCGAGCGCCGGCGCGAGCTTCCACACGGCCATCACGAGCGGGAAGTTCCAGGGGATGATCCCGGCGCACACCCCGATGGGCTCCCGCAGCACGAAGTTGTAGGAGTGCGTCGGAAAAGACACCGGCTCGAGCGGCTCCTGGAGCTGGCGGTTCGCCGCGCGGGCGAAGTAGTCCCAGTGGTTGATGCAGTAGCCGATCACCACGGTCGAGGTGGAGCGGATGGTCATGCCCGACTGCGCGGTCTCCAGCGCGGCCAGCTCGTCCTCGTACTCGGTGAACTTCTCGACGACGCTGAGCATGATCCGCGAGCGCTCGTCCGGCGCGAGCTCGGACCACACGCCGGAGTCGAACGTCTCGCGCGCGGTATGGATCGCGCCCTGGGCGTCCTCGCGGCTCATCTTCGGGACGCGGGCGATGACCTCCTCCGTGGCGGGGTTGACGATGTCGAACGTCTCGCCGCTCGACGCCTCCACCCACTCGCCGCCGACGTAGTTCTTGTAGTCGCGAACCTCGCTCGCGGTGTCGATCGCCATCGCCGTCTCCTCTGTTGGCCGGCCCTGAGTCTAAGCGTCAGCGGTGGCCGCCCGCGTGCGCCGCGCGCGGGTGCGCCCGCCGAGGTAGCCGAGCAGCGCGCCGAGGCCGGCCGTGATGATCACGAGCAGGATGGCGGGATGGGGTAGGTCGGCCTTCGCGGCCGATCCCTCGAGCTCGTGCGCGATCAGGATGAACGCGCCGAACTGCGTTCCGCCGGCGACGCCGCGCAGCGCCCCGGAGCGGCCGTCGGGGTGCTCGAGCCCGGCGTTGAAGCCGCCGGCGACGCCGACGATCGACGCGATGAGGTACCCGGCCTCCGAGACGCCGAGCAGCACGCCGCACAGCGCCCCGAACGCGCACGGCAGCACGACGACCAGCACCGCCTGCACCGCCGGTGGCCACGACGAGAGCAGCGGGGGCAGTGGCATGTGCCGACTCTACAGCGCCCTGTGGTACAGCTCGGCGAAGTCCTCCGCCGTGGTCTCGCGCGGGTTGACGAGGGTGCAGCCGTCGCCCTCGGCGCCTTCGACCAGCTGCGGAATGCCGTCCTCGGGCACGCCGACCTCGGACAGCCGGGTCGGCAGGCCCAACGTCTGGACGACCTCGCGGACGTGCTCGGCGAGCGCGTGGCCGACCTGCTCGCCGGACCCGCCGACCTCGAGGCCGAAGAGCTCGTTGATATCGCGATAGCGGTCGGCGATCGGCTCGCCGCCCGCGGCGTTGAACTCGATCACCCACGGGAGGTTGATCGCGTTGGCGACCCCGTGGGGAACGTCGTAGTACGCGCCGCACGGGTGCGAGAGCGAGTGGGCGATGCCGATCGCGCCGGAGGACGTCGGCTGGATCGCCAGGTTCGACGCGACCAGCATGTTGCCGCGCGCGTCGTCGTCGTCGGGGTGGGCGACGGCCCGCTCGAGGTTGTCGCGGATCAGTCGCAGGGCTCCGAGCGCGTAGGCCGACGCATGCGGGTTCCACTCCGAGGACACGTGACCCTCGATCGCGTGCGTCATCGCGTCCATGCCGGTCGCGGCCGCGAGCTGCGGCGGCAGCGTGCGCGTCGACTCCGGGTCGAGCACGGCCAGGCGCGGATACATGGGCAGGTCGGCCACCTGGAACTTGATGTGCTCGTCGCGGTCCTTGATGACGGCCGCGAAGGACACCTCCGAGCCGGTCCCGGCGGTGGTCGGCAGGCAGGCGAGCGGCGCAAGGTCGTGCGGTCGTCCGAGGCCGTCGTCGTCGCGCGGAAGCCCGAAGTAGCCCTCCCATTCGCGCGGCTCGCCGCCGTGGGTGAAGATCACGTTCGCGGCCTTCGCCGTGTCCATGACCGACCCGCCGCCCACGGCGAGGATCGAGTCCGCGCCGTGCTCGCGCGCCGCCTCGGCGGCGCCCACGACGGCCGCGCTGTCGGAGTCCTGCGGGACGCCGTCGAACACGCCCGCCACCTCGAGGCCGCCGTCCGTCACCCCCGCCTCGACCTTGTCGATCAGCCCGGTTCCGCGGATGACCTCGTCGGTGATGATGAGGACGCGCTTGGCGCCCTCCTTGGCGAACTCGAAGCCGAGCCCCTCGATCAGGCCCCGGCCGGCGACGACGCGGGTCGGAGCGATGAACTGGAAGAAGTCCTTGAACCCGCTCATCTGCGGGCCGGCCCACGCCTCTCCAGCGGTCCCGGCCTCCATCTCAGTGGTTCCTTCGACGGACCACTAGGTCACGTTGACGAGGTCATCGCGCCCGGACTCCTCGAGCTGTGCCTTGTACTTCGGGAAGACCGGCTTGACCAGCGGGACGAGCTTGAGGATCTTCGCGACGGGACCCTTGGCCTTCATCTGGCCGCGGGCAAGGGCGACGGTGACGTTGACCTTGCCGAGCCAGAACTTGTGGGCCGTGTCGGCCTCCATCGTCATGACGACCTCGGGCTCGAGCTCCGTCGGGCCGAGGTCGACCTGGCCGTCCTCGCCGTCGAGCATCTTCACCGTGATCTGGGACTCGGGATTGCGGTACTGGTACTGCACGATGGTGTTGGCCTTGCGAAATTTGGGCCCGAGCTCGTCGTCGTCGGCCAGGTTCTCGAACAGCTTGCCGATGGTGGCGTAGACCTCTTGATCGTCTTTGAAATAGGCCAAGGCAGACCCTCTCTGGTTGCTCGTGGGACAGCGGTTGCGACGGCGGGCGTCGGCCAGCATAGTGGGTCGCCGGTGCCGGCGATACCGCTGCGCGCCACCCGGCGGGCGGTCGGTTAGCCTGCGAGCGATGAGCGTTCCGAGCTTCACGTCCCGCCCGCACGATTGCCGCCTGCTCGCGGGCCGCCGGGCGCTCGTCACCGGGGCCGACTCGGGCATCGGCCAGGGCGTCGCCTACGAGCTCGCCGCGCACGGCGCCGCGGTGGCGATCAACCACGTCGGCGACGGCGCCGCCGCACAGGCGATGGCGGGCGAAATCGAGCGCGGCGGGGGACGCGCGATCGCGGTGCAGATGGATGTCTCGCGCGAGGACGACGTCACACGGGCGTTCGGCGAGACGCGCGAGGCCTTCGGCGGTGTCGACCTGCTCGTCAACAACGCCGGGATCGAGAAGCCCTTCGACCTCGTGGACATGCCGCTGGAGGAGTTCGAGCGCGTCATCGGGGTCAACCTGACCGGGTCGTTCCTATGCGCGCGGGAGGCGGCGCGGATGATGCTCGGCGACGACGTCCGTGGCGCGATCGTGAACATCACGAGCGTCCACGAGCAGATCCCCTGGAAGCGCTTCTCGCACTACTGCGCCTCCAAGGCCGGCCAGAAGCTCTTCGGCCAGTCGATCGCGCGGGAACTCGCGCCCCACGGCATCCGCGTGGTTCAGGTGGCCCCCGGAGCGATCGAGACGCCGATCAACCGCGACGTGCTGGCCGATCCGGAGCACCGGGCCAAGATCCTCAACGAGATCTCGCTCCGGCGCTGGGGCACGGTCGACGACGTCGCCCGCGTCGTCGCGTGGGCGGCGTCCGATCAGGCCGACTACATCGTGGGGGCGACGATCTTCGTCGACGGGGGAATGACGTTGTACGAGGGGTTTGTCTAGCCGCGAATGACGCGGCAGTTGTCAGTTGTCAGTTTTCAGTTTTCAGTTGTGAGAACGGCCGAGCCTGCAGGGCTGACAACTGACAACTGACAACTCAGCGCTACCCGCCGCCGTAGGCCACGACCATGTCGGTCATGACCGCCACCATCAGCCCCACGCTGAGCATCACCAGGCCGAGCTCGCGGTGGCCGTACCGGCGCATCCCCTGCCACACCTCGCCGATCACGTAGAGGATCGCGCCGCCGGCGAGGGCGTAGAAGGCGAGCTCGAGCGGCTGGCTGGTCACGTTGTAGCCGACGACCGATCCGATGAAGACCGGGCCGCCGCCGATCAGGCCCGCGAGCCCGATCCAGCGCCACGAGGGGCGGACGTTGCCGAGGGGGCCGATGATCCCGAAGCCCTCGGTGGCGTTGTGCAGCGCGAAGCCGACGATCAGCACGGTCGCCAGGCTGATCTCGCCCGCCTTTGCGGAAACGCCGATGGCCAGTCCCTCGGCGAAGTTGTGCAGGCCGATCGCGGCCGCGATGGCGAGGCCGGTCTGGAGGGCGCGCTGGCGCGCGGCGTCCGCCTGCAGGGCGAGCGCATCGACCTCCGCGGTTGCGACGGCCGCCGACGGAGCGCCGCCCGCGATCGGCGGTGACACGGGCCCCTTCGGACGCGCACGCCGCTCGAGCAGTGCCAGGCCGGCGGTGCCCGTCGCGAAGCCGCCGCCCAGGAGCAGGGCCAGCACCGCGGCGTGGCCGAAGCTGTGCTCGCCCTTGGAGAACCCCTTGACGGCGTCCTCGAGGATCCCGATGCCGTGGCCCATCACGTCGATGAACAGGAAGGCGAGCACGCCGACCGCGAACATCGCCAGCGCGACGCGCCAACGGTCGCTCAGCAGCCGCAGGCGAGCCAGCGGCAGGCCGATGTAGATGGTGAAGCCGGCGAGGGCTCCGAGGGCGATGGTTTGTCCGAAGGACATGCGATGGATCAGGCGGATCGAATCGGCTTAGGCGACCCTAACAAATCTTGGGCGCATCAGTCAAATGCCTAGTCCGAAGGTCGGGTATCGACTGCGCGCCGCCTCGGCCAAGCCGTCGCCGGGGAATTCGCCGGAACGGACGGTGCCCCGGTGCTACGTTGCGGAGGAGCGAGACGAAGGAGAGGTGACGGCATGGCCACCGCGGTCCAGACCCTGCAGAACTTCATCGACGGTGCGCCCGTCGAGCCGGCCAGCGGCGAGACGGCTCCGGTCATCAACCCGGCCACCGGCGAGGAGATCGCACGCGCCCCGCTGTCCGGCCCCGAGGACGTCGATCGCGCGGTGGCCGCCGCGCGCCGAGCCTACGAGGCCGGCTGGTCGACGACCACGCCGGGCGAGCGCGCGCTCGCGCTCCTGCGGATCGCCGACGCCATCGAGGCGCACAGTGACGAGCTCGCCCAACTGGAGGCGACCAACGCCGGCAAGCCGCTCGCCGCCTTCCGCGACGACGAGATCCCCTTCATGGTCGACAACCTCCGCTTCTTCGCCGGCGCCGCCCGCTGCATGGAGGGCAAGTCGGCCGGCGAGTACCTCGAGGGCTACACGTCGATGGTCCGGCGCGAGCCCGTCGGCGTGATCGGCCAGATCGCCCCGTGGAACTACCCGCTGATGATGGCGGTGTGGAAGATCGGGCCCGCCCTGGCGACCGGCAACGCGATCGTGCTCAAGCCCGCTCCGACGACGCCGCTCACCGCGCTCAAGCTCGGTGAGATCGCCGGCGAGTTCCTGCCGCCCGGAGTGCTCAACGTCATCGCCGGCGGCAACGAGCCCGGCGCGGCGCTGGTCGAGCACGACGACGTCGACATGGTCTCGCTCACCGGTTCGGTGGAGACGGGCAAGTGGATCGCCGCGCACGCCGCGTCGACGCTCAAGCGCGTCCACCTCGAGCTGGGTGGCAAGGCCCCGGTGGTCGTCTTCGACGACGTCGCGATGGAGACCGCGCTGGAGACGATCGCGGGCACCGGCTACTACAACGCCGGCCAGGACTGCACGGCCGCGACGCGCGTGCTGGCGGGACCGAAGGTGTACGACGACGTCGTGAGCGGATTGGCCGAGCAGGCCAAGGGATTGGTCGTGGGCGACACGCTCGCCGCCGACACCACGCTGGGGCCGCTCAACTCCGAGCGCCAGCGCGAGCGGGTCGAGGGCTTCCTGGAGCGCCGGCCCGGGCACGCCGAGGTCGTCACCGGAGGCTCCGAACCCGATCGGGCCGGGTACTTCCTCGAGCCGACCGTGGTCGCCGGCCTCCACCAGGACGACGAGATGATCCAGCGCGAGATCTTCGGGCCGGTGATCACGGTGCAGCCGTTCACCGACGAGGACGAGGCGATCGCGTGGGCCAACGGCACGCCGTACGGGCTCGCCTCGTCGGTCTGGACCCGCGACGTGGGCCGGGCGCTGCGGGTCTCCAATGCCCTTCGGTTCGGCTGTGTTTGGATCAACGACCACATCCCGCTCGCGTCGGAGATGCCCCACGGCGGCTACAAGCAGTCTGGCTACGGCAAGGACCTGTCGATGTACTCGCTCGAGGACTACACGCAGATCAAGCACGTGATGGCCAAGCTCGACTGACCGTCCCGGGGCGTCCGTCCGGCGACGTATTAGGAACTTCTTACCGGTCCAGGGGTTAGAGTTCCCACGGGAGCCCATCGTGGAAGCCTCTGCTCTCCAAGCACCTCTGGTCGTCGGTCGCATCGGCCTCAATGCGACGCTACTGAGGTTGCGGTCCGACGACCAGCTGGTGGCGCTGTTCCGGGCCGGCAACGACGAGGCCTACCGGGTGATCCACGATCGCTACCGGCAGCGCCTCTTCTCCTACATGCGGCAGATGCTCGCCGGCTCGCGGCCCGACGCCGAGGACGCGCTCCAGGACGTCTTCCTGCGGGCCTACAGCTCCCTGCGCGCGGACGACCGTCAGATCGCCCTGCGTGCCTGGCTGTACCGCGTCGCGCACAATCGCTGCATCGACCAGCTGCGGCGGCCGGTGCCCGCCTCGGCCGACGTGTACGACGTGAGCCGCTCACCCCTGCCCGATCCGCTCGAGGAGACCGAGCGGCGCGAGGATCTGCGCCGGCTGGTGGCCGACGTCCGCCGGCTGCCCGAGCAGCAGCGCTCGGCGCTGCTGATGCGTGAGCTCGAGGGCCTGAGCTACGCCGAGCTCGCCGCGGCCCAGGACGTGAGCATTCCCGCGGTCAAGTCGCTGCTCGTGCGCGCGCGGCTGGGCCTCGTCCAGGCGGCCGAGGCGCGCGACACGACCTGCAACGAGATCCGCGCCGACCTCGCGCTCGCCCATGGCCGCGGCGTCCGCGCCAACGGGCGCGCCCGGCGGCACCTGCGCGACTGCGACGGCTGCCGCGACTACCGGCAGGGCCTCCGGCATGTGCAGCGGTCCTTCGGCGCGCTCGCGCCGGCCGGCGGCACCGGGACGGGCCTGCTGGCCAAGCTCGGCCTCGGCGGCAGCGGCTCCGCCGCCGCGGGCGGCGGAGCGGCGGGCGGCACGGGACTCATCGGCGGCGGGGCCGCCACGGTCACGGCCGGCAAGCTGTGCGCGGTCGTGTGCTCGGTCGCGCTGACGGCCGGCGGTGCCGTCGAGGTCCAGCGCGAGATCTCGGATACCGGCACGCACAGCGTCGGTGCATCCGCTCCGCAGGTCCGATCGCTCCCCGACACACCGCCGCCGCCGCGATCCCCAGACGCGGGCGTGACCTCGTCCTCCCGCGCGGCCCCCGCAGAGACCGTCAAATCGCCCGCGAAGGCGAAGACCCTGACGCCCGCGCCGACGGCGCAGGAGACCCCGGTCGCCGCCCAGCCCGACCCGACGACCGCGACCACTGACGCGGCCGGCGGCGGGACCGCGTCGACCGGCGGTGCCCAGGCGCCGGCGGACCTCGCGACCGATGGTCAGACCTCCGGCTCGGGCACGACCGACAAGCCGAAGGCCACAGGGACCGCGGGCGACGCGACCGCGGGATCCCTCGTACCGCTGACGAGCGCCGAGCGGCCGGCCGAGAAGCCGGCGACGCCGAGCGGCGGCGGCTCCGGCGCCGCGCCGCACTCCTGACCTAGAAGCCGTTCACTCGCGGCTCACCGGCGCCCGCCGGCAGCCGGCCCTCCTCGCGGAGCTTGTCGAGGTGGGCGCGCAGCGTGACCGCCGCCGCCGGCCGCAGCACGGCCGGCGCGTCGTCCCACACCCGGTCCAGCAGATCGGCCTCGGAGCGGGCGCCGCCCTCGATCGCCTCGACGAGGCGGCGCTCGCGATCGAGGCGGTGGGCGATGTACTCGTCCAGCTTCGCCGCGGGGTCGTCCACCGGCGGCCCGTGCCCCGGGCAGATCAGCCGCAGGGGAAGGGCGCGCAGGCGCCGCAGGGCGTCCAGGTAGCCGCGCAGCGCGCCGGGATCGGGCGTGATGAACACGCTCCCCTCCCCCAGCACGGCGTCGCCGCTGAAACACACCGCGTCGGCGAGAAAGGCCAGGTGGTCCGGCGCGTGCCCGGGCGTGGCGACGGCGAGGAGGGGGCCGAACGAGTCGCCGTCGGCCAGCGTGACCGTCCCCAGCCCCGGCCGGGCGGCCGCGAGCGGCGGGTCGCCGGAGCGCTCGGCGAGGCTGCTCGCGCCCGCCGCGTGGTCGGCGTGGTCGTGGGTCAGCGCGATTCCGCCGACCCCGCCGCGCAGCTCGGCCTCGGCGAGTATCGCGTCGAGATGGGCGTGGATCGCCGGCCCCGGGTCCACGACCCAGGCCGGATCGCGGCCCACGACCCACGTGTTGGTGCCCGACAGCGTGAACGGCCCCGGGTTGTCGGCACGCACCCGGGCGACGTCGAAGTCCGTTGGGTCCGGCACCGGCGGCCTATCCGGCGGCGAGGCGATAGACCGGCCCATTGAGCGACGTCGCGTACACCCGCCCGTCGGTGTCCTCCCCGAAGGACGAGAGCCGGGGCACGCGCACCCCGATCGCATGGTCGCCGCGCGCCCGGCCGGCGCTCAGACGGACCGCCCGCAGACGACCCACGCAGTAGTCGCCGTAGACGTACTGGCCGGCGAGCGCCGGCAACCTGGGGTCGCGCACGATGTAGCCGCCCGTGATCGAGCAGGCTCCGCCGGCGTGCGTGTAGGTGAGCACCGGGAAGACGGCGCCGGGGGCCTGCTCCCCGGGGTAGTTGCGGCGCCGACCCTCCCACACGCGCCAACCGTAGTTGACGCCCCGGGCGCCGCCGCGCTGGGCGAAGTCGACCTCCTCGACCTCGGCCTGACCGACATCCGCGATCGTGATGTCGCCGTTGGCGCGGTCGAACGAAAAGCGCCACGGGTTGCGCAGCCCGTAGGCGTAGATCTCGCTCCGTACGCCGGAGCGACCGACGAAGGGGTTGTCGCCCGGGACCGTGTAGGCCCGCCCACCGGACGCGCGGGGATCGATGCGGAGGAGCTTCCCCAGCACCGTGCCGAGGCTCTGCGCGTTCCCGCGGCTGCCGTGCCGGTCGTTGCCGCCGCCGCCGTCGCCCAGCCCCACGTACATCAGGTTGTCGGGGCCGAAGAGCACGAGGCCCCCGTTGTGGTTGGGCGCCGGGTGGCGCTGGAGGAGCACGAGCCGCGCGCTGGCCTTCACGCCGCGGTCGGGACTCCCGGAGCGCCGGAACTCGACCACGCGGATGTCACCGTTGCGAGCCGTGTAGTAGACGTAGAACCGGCGGCTGGTGGCGTAATCCGGAGCAAAGGCCATCGACAGGAGGCCGCGCTCGTCGCAGCACGAGACCTGGTTGCGCAGGTCGAGAAAGGGCGTGGCCAGCTTGCGGCCGTCGCGGATCACGCGGATGCGGCCGGTCTCCTCCACGACGAAGAGGCGCCGGTGGTCCCCCGGGGGCGCGGTGACGTACAGGGGATGGTCGAACGAGCCGACCTTGACGAGCCTGACCCCGGCCGCGGCGTGCGCGGGGGCCGGCCGCGCCGCCGCGGAGCGTCCCGCCGGATCATCCGACGGGCCGGCACCGCACGCGGCGAGCAGGATCGGCACACCGGCGAGAAGGCCGAGGGAGCGGCGCATACGGAGCGAGGATCGCAAAGGTCAGGCGGGGTCGAGCCGGGTGACGCCCGGTGGAGCGCGTACCCCGATTCAACACTCGGCCGTGGCCGATGTTTCGAGTCGTCGCTAGCGCTACGCGGCGTAGCGCTGGCCGGCGCGGGCCCGCCGCTTCGCCGCCTCGACCTCGCGGTCCTTCGGCGGCGCCGCGGTCGAGAGCTGGGCGAGCAGCCGACTCGACACCGCGGCGACGTCGTCGACGGCGCGCTCGAATGCCTCGGCGTTGGCCTGGGAGGGCTTGGTGAAGCCGCTGATCTTGCGCACGTACTGCAGCGACGCAGCGCGGATCTCGTCCTCCGTCGCCGGCGGCTCGAAGTTATGGAGAGGTCTGATGTTTCGGCACATGCCGAGAGCTTAGACGCCGGGGCTCGGCGCACCCGATCGCGATTGTTCGCGACGGCGCACCAACTCCTGGTGCGCAGGCGGCGCACACGGGGCGTGCATGATCTACCCTCGGCGCCGTGTCCACCGCTGGTAAGGGCCTACCGGCGACGATCGCGGCCGTACTCGCCGTCGCCGCGATGTTGCTCGCGGGCGCCGTAACGTCCGCCCACGCCGCCCCCGGCCCCTCCGGGAGCGCGGGCACGCGCGACGTGCTCTTCGTCGCCAACAACTGGGACGGCACCGCCGACCTCATCGATCCACACACCTTCCGGCGGCTCGCCCGGATCGACATCATCCCCGACAAGGCGGAGCGCCTGGCCGAGATCGCGCGGGATCCCACGGCTCAGGGTTACTTCCTCGCCATCCGGGAGCTCATCGGCGAAGGCCACGATCAGTTCGCCGACGACATGTTCTCCTCGCATGACGGCCGGTTCGTCTACGTCTCGAGGCCGAGCTTCGCCGACGTGGTGGCCATCGACCTCGAGACGAACAAGATCGTCTGGCGCACGAAGGTCGAGGGATACCGCGCCGACCACATGGCGATCTCGCCGGACGGCGAGCGGTTGCTCGTGTCCGCATCGACGGCGCGAAAGGTCCACGCCATCGACACGAGGACAGGGCGGATCGTCGGCAGCTTCGAATCCGGCGACCAGCCGCACGAGAACAACTTCTCCGCCGACGGCACGCGCATCTTCCACGCGAGCATCGGAACCGTCTACACCCCCCTCGACGACCCGGCGTTCGACTCGACGAAGGGCGACCGCTGGTTCGAGGTCGTCGACGCCCGGACCCTGAAGGTCCTCAAGCGCATCGACGTCGGCAAGAAGCTGGCCGAGGCCGGGTTCCCCAACATGAGCTCGGCCGTCCGGCCGATGGCGATCGCGCCCGGCGAGCGGTACTTCTACTTCCAGCTGTCGTTCCTCCACGGCTTCGTGGAATACGACCTGCTGGAGGACCGCCCGCTGCGCATCGCCCAGCTGCCACTCAGCGAGAAGGCGAAGGGCATGCGCCGCGAGCAGTATCTGCTCGACTCGGCCCACCACGGGCTGTCGATCAACCCCGAGGGCACGAAGCTGTGTGCGGCCGGGACGATGTCGGGCTACGCCGCCATCGTGTCCCGAGCGACCTTCGCCTACCGGATCATCCCCGTGGGCGAGACGCCGTATTGGTCGACCAACAGCGCGGACGGCCGCTACTGCTTCGTGTCCGTCGCCGGTGACGACCGGGTCTCCGTCATCTCCTACGCCGAGGAGCGGGAGGTGGCACGGATCAGCGTGGGCGACCACCCGCAGAGGATGCGCATGGGTCGGGTCCAGGCCGCGACCTTCGCCGACACCGGCTGCGCCACTCGCACCGCGCCCCGTTCGTGGATCGACCGGCCCGGACGCGGAGTGTCGCGGCGACGGCTCGTACTCCGCGGCGGCGCGGGCCACCCCTGCGACGTGCGCTCGAAGAGCGAGGTGGCGCAGGTGCTCGTCTCGGTCGCGCGCCTGCAGTCCCGCGGGCGCTGTCGCTTCGTCACGACCGACGGCCGCCTCGGGGCGCTGCGGTCGTGCCGGCGTCCGATCTTCCACCGCGCAAACGGCCGGACCCGGTGGTCACTGAAGCTCAGGCGCAGCCTCCCGCCCGGGGTCTACCAGGCCCAGGCCCGCGCGTTCAACGCAGCCGGCAGCCGCGAGCGCAGCGTGCGCTACCGAGCGCCCCACAATCTGATGACGTTCCGGCTGCGCTAATCGGACAAAGCCGCGGACCAGGCCACGGCACAGAACGCCGGCCACGAGGCGTCACCGTGGGCGCCAAAGGCGCTCCGATTTGGACCCGGCCTCGGCGCGCCTGGCAAGGCGCGCGGAGGAGGACAGTGCTTCGCACGGCCTCCTCCGCAGCAACGCCGCCAGGCGCGCCGAGACGGAGGCCAAATCGGGGCGCCCGGATTTGAACCGGGGACCTCACCGACCCGAACGGTGCGCGCTACCAGGCTGCGCCACGCCCCGAGGACGCCAGTATCCCACAGGCCGCGTGGCGGCCCGGTCCGTCAGGGAAGGAGCTTCTTGGGGTCCACGCGCGGTATCGACGGCGTGGAATTGACCGACGGCAGCGAGGGCGGCGCAGGCGCCGAGGGAACGTGAACGTCCGGAGTCGACGGGGCCGACGGTGCGGACGGAGCCGGCGGCGCGTTCACGCTCGGCGGCGTGACGTTGCCCTTCGCGTCCGGCGGCGTCGGAGCACCGGCGGACGGCGCGCCGGGCGCATGCACGTCGGGCAGCGAGGGCGCGCCCGACCCGGCGCCGCTCGCGCCGGCGGGGAGGTCGACCCGTGGCGTGTTCACACCGGCGGCGGCGTGCCCGCCACCGGTCGCGTCGCCTCCGCGCGCGCCGGCGCCACCGCGGCTGCCGGGCCCGCCCGTCGAGGACCCCGCGCCCGCCGCGCCGGGGCCGTGGTCCGCGCTCGGCACGACCGGCGACCCGCTGGATCCGACGCCGGTGGAGGCCGCAGCGTTGTGCGCGGGCGCCTGGCGAGCCGCGCCACCGGTGGAGAACAGGTGCGAGAGCGTGCCGTTGTGTGCCGTCACGCCGGCGCCGATGCCGGCGATGGCGACGGCGGCGACCGTGACGGCGGTCTTGGCCCAGCTGGTCAGCGGCTCCGCGACGACGCCGGCGCTCGCGGTCCACTGCGCCAGAGCGCCGGAGGCCTGACCGCCCGCCGAAGCGGCGGAATCGGAGCCCCCGAGGCCGCGACGCCGCAGGAACGGAAGCGGGATGACGGCGCCCACCTTGGCGGCGATCGACGACCGCGACGGAGCATCGATGCCGAGCATGCGAGCGTGGCGCCGGCACGGCTGGCAGTACGAGAGATGGCGCGCCAGGCGGCGACGGTCGCGTACGCCGAGCATTCCCTCGGCGGCGCCGGCGATGATGGACTGCACGCGCGCGCAGCGACGACCGGTCACAAGCTCGTCGTACTCCTCGGTGAGCCGGCGGCGGGCGCGGAACAGCGTGCTCTCGACCGCGGGGCGGCTCATGCCGAGCTGTTCGCCGATCTCGCGGTAGGACAGCCCCTCGAGCTCGCGCAGCACGAGGATCTTGTGATGGGTCTCGCTGAGACCGCCGAAGGCGCCGCACAGATGGTCGAGGCGCTCCTTGGTGTCGAAGGCGTCGTCGGGCGAGGCGTCGCGGGTCACGAGCCGGACGTGGTCGGAGCCGGCCAGGCCGTCCGCCGTGTCGTAGGAGATCTCCTCACCGCGCTGGGAGCGGCGGTACTGGTCGATGCAGGCGTTGCGGGCGATCTCGTACAGCCACGGCTTGAAGGCGATCGGACGATCGGTGTCGCGCATCCGCCGGAGGGCCGACATGAAGACTTCCTGCGTGATGTCCTCCGCGCGCGCGTGGTCCTTGCACATCCGCTGGACGTAGCCCGAGATCGGGCCGCGATAGCGCTCGTAGAGCTGCTCGAAGGCCGCGTCGTCCCCGCGGCGCGTGGCCGCGACAAGTTGGCCGTCCGGATACTCCCGAACCGGGCGGTCCACGGTTGCGATCGCACTCGTTCCCCTACTCATCACTACCCCCGTTGACTTCCCTGTCGGCAGGGTTCCCGATGCCCCGCCAGGAAGCGGGAACTGTAGCGTTTATCTGAAGATTCGCAACTAACTTCTTTGCGGACCGGTCAATGGCCCCTACACACGAAATTGTCCGTTTTCTGGACGACCTGCTCGATCCCGGCGCCTTCGCCGACTACTGCCCGAACGGGCTGCAGGTTCCCGGGCGACCGGAGGTCGACCGGGTCGTGACCGGAGTATCGGGTTCGCTCGAGTTGTTCGAACGCGCGGTCGCCGCGGATGCGGGACTCGTGCTCGTCCATCACGGCATCTTCTGGGAGAAGGCCCCGCGCGCCCTCTCCTCGACGGCCGCGGCGCGGCTGCGGGCACTGCTCACCGCGGAGGTCAACCTGGTCGCCTACCACCTGCCGCTCGACGCCCATCCCGAGGTCGGCAACAACGCGCTCCTCGCGAACGCGCTGGGCGCGACCGCGCACGAGCCGTTCGCGGAGCATGGCGGGCGCGCGGTCGGCGTGACCGCAAGCTTCGGCGAGGAGGGTGTCGAGGCCGGGGAGCTGTTCGCGCGCGTGGCCGAGGTGACGCACCGGGACCCGCTCGTGTTCGGACATGGTCCCGGCCTCGTGCGCTCACTGGGGATCGTGTCCGGCGGCGCCGCCGGCGATCTCGACACCGCGATCGCCGCGGGCCTCGACGGCTTCCTCACCGGCGAGCCATCGGAGCCGGCCATGACGACGGCGCGGGAAGCCGGCGTCCACTTCGTCGCCGCCGGGCACTACGCGACGGAGACGTTCGGGGTTCGGCGCCTCGGCGAGCTGCTCGCGGAACGCTTCGGCGTCGCACACGAGTTCATCGACATTCCCAATCCGGTCTAGGGCGGCAACCCCGCAATGTGCGGATATTTCGTCCGCCCACGTTGAGCGTATCCGCACGAACGTATATACCTCTAGGCCCACACAGGACAGAATCGACGAGAGGGGTCTCATCCGATGTCTATCCACCTGACGCCCACCGAGCTCGCGCGCGAAGCTGGCCTCCAGCGTCGCGAGGTCATCACCAAGTGCATGGAGATGGGCGTCCCGATCTTCGAAGGCCGCATCGACAAGACCCTCTTCCTCATCAGCCTCCGGCAGTACGCGCAGGCTCCCCAGCAGCAGACCGCCTCGGCCTAGCCGCGGCGACAGACTCCCTCCGCCGGTCCGGCCCGACCCGGACCACTAGAATCGCCTGCACTCGACTCGGAGGGAGAGCAATGGAGGCGACAGCCACCGGACGGTCGTCGACGGGATCCAAGACCATCGCCGACCTGCTCGGCCTAGCCGCGAAGCAGTACGGCGATCGCGCGGCTTTGCGCGAGAAGCGCGACGGCCAGTGGCACGACATCAGCTACGCCGAGATGGGCGTGGCCGTATCGGAGATCGGCCGCGGCCTGCTGGCGCTCGGTGTCGAACCGGGCGAGCGGGTGTGCATCCTGTGCAACACCCGGCCCGAGTGGACCTATTGCGACTTCGCGATCTCCGCGGCCGGCGCGACGGTGGTCCCGATCTACCCGACGAACTCGCCGGACGAATGCGAGTGGGTGGCCGGCAACTCCGAGGCCCGCGCCGTCATCTGCGAGGACGCCTCGCAGGTCGCCAAGATCACCGCCGTCCGCGAGCAACTCCCCAACCTCCACACGATCATCGTCATCGACCCGTCGGGCGAGGTGGCCGACGCGATGTCGCTCGACGAGGTGCGCGAGCGCGGCCGCGGTGTCGAGGAGTCGGCGCTGGAAGAGCGGGCCAACGCGGTGGCGCCGGAGGACGCGTTCACCTTCATCTACACGTCAGGCACGACCGGTCCGCCGAAGGGCTGCGTGCTCTCGCACGGCAACTACCGCGACGTGCTCAACATGTGCGAGACCATCGACGTCGTGCAGGGCGACGAGTCCGTCTACCTGTTCCTGCCCCTCGCACACGCCTTCGCGCTGCTGATCCAGCTGCTGACCATCGACGTCGGCGGCACGATCGCCTACTTCGGCGGCGACGCCAAGCAGATCGTGCCCGAGCTCGCGGAGACCAAGCCGACCTACTTCCCGTCCGTCCCCCGCATCTTCGAGAAGATCTACACGCTCGCCTCGACGAGCATCAAGGAGAAGATCTCCGAGGAGCAGTTCGACGCGATGGTCGCGCTGGGGGTCAGGGTCCGCGAGCTCCAGGCGCGCGGCGAGCCGGTCCCGGCGGAGCTCCAGACGCCGTTCGACCAGGCCGACGAGCAGGTGTTCGCCGGCGTGCGCGCGATCTTCGGCGGACGGGTGCGCCAGGCCGTCACCGGCGCCGCGCCGATCGCGAAGGAGATCCTGGAGTTCTTCTACGCGGCCGGCGTCCCCGTGCTCGAGGGATACGGCATGACGGAGACGGCGACGGTCGCCACCTACTCGACGATCGAGGAGCACAGGTTCGGCACGGTCGGCCGCCTCCTGCCGGGCGTCGAGGCCCGGATCGCCGACGACGGCGAGCTGCTGCTCAAGGGCGCCAACATCTTCCAGGGCTATTACCGCAACGACGACGCCTCGTTCGGGGCGATCGTGGACGGCTGGCTGCACACGGGCGACCTGGGGTCGATCGACGACGACGGCTACGTCTCGATCACCGGCCGCAAGAAGGACATCATCATCACGGCGGGCGGCAAGAACCTGACGCCGGCCAACATCGAGAACGACCTCAAGCAGTCGCGCTGGATCTCACAGGCCGTGATGTACGGCGATCGCCGCCCCTACCCGGTCGCGCTGATCACGCTGGACCCGGAGGAGATCGGGCCGTGGGCGAAGGAGCAGGGACTGTCGGAGGACGCGGCCACGCTGTCGACGGATCCGAAGGTCCAGGAGCTCATCCAGGGGGTGCTCGACAAGGTCAACGAGCGCTACGCGCAGGTCGAGCAGGTCAAGAAGTTCACGATCCTCGACCACGACCTGTCGCAGGAAACGGGAGAGCTGACCCCGACACTGAAGGTCAAGCGCAACATCGTCAACGAGAAGTACGCCGACCTCTTCGACTCCCTCTACGCGTCTTAGCGCCCGCTCGCGGGTTCTACTCACGGATGAAGACCGACCCAACCGACACAGGCGGGCTGTTCACCGGGCGCCGGCCGGGCACGCGGCCGGTCAAGTACCGGCGTCTGCCCGAGTTCAAGGACGACCGCCGCCGCTACGTGGACCGCGTGCTCGCCGCCGCGATGCTCGTGCTCATGGCGGTGATCGTGATCCTGTTCTGGGGCCCGCTGCCAGTCGCCTGGATGTGGGTCGGCTCGCAGGCCGACTACCTGTCCGGCAGCACCTTCCTCGGCATCATCGTGGCGTTCATGGGGCTGCTGTTCACGCTGCTGCTGGGCCTCGTGCTCGCCCGCAAGCTGGACATGGCCTGGATCCTCGTACGCCGCGCGGGTGGGGTCGACCAGCGTCAGGGCGCGCTCGGGCGGGTCTTCGCCATCGCGTCCGTGGTCGGCGCCCTCGTGTTCGGGGCATGGCTGCTGCTCTTCAGCGGCGCCGAGTTCGCCCCCGTGGGCATCAACCTCTGAGCGCCCGCGCGCCGGCATGGGTCTGCTCGACTACTACAAGCAGTTCGAGGCACTGTCCGACGAGGAGGTCAGCGAGGAGCTGCGCGCCCGGGCCGAGGAACGCCGCCGGCGCGCGCTCGCCCGCATCGACTCGCTGGACCTCTCCAAGACGACCTGGCACGAGTTCCCACACCCGGATGTCGTCGCCGCGATCACGTTCGCGATCCGCCGCGGGATCAACCGTGCGCCCGACTCCGAGGCGCACGGGCTGCGCCACGAGCTCGCCATGCGCCTCGGAGTCGAACCCGACCGAGTGGTGGCCGGGAACGGGGCGGCCGGCCTGCTGCGCTCGGCGGCGGGAGTGCTTCTCGGCGAGGGGGACGAGCTGGTCACGCCCTGGCCGTCCTATCCGCTGTACCCGCTGATGGCGCGCGATGCCGGCGCGCGCGCAGTGCCCGTGCCCGGCTTCGACGCGCATGCCCTGGCCGGCGCCGTCACCGAGCGCACGCGCGTTCTCGTGATCTGCAACCCGAACGACCCGACCGGCCAGCACCTGCGCGCGGGGGACCTCGACGAGCTGCTGGGCGGCCTCCCCGAGCACGTCACCGTGCTGCTGGACGAGGCGCTCGTCGACTTCGTCGACGACGAGCCGGGCGGCGGCACGCTGGCGCTCCTGGACGACCATCCGCGCCTCCTGCTCTTCCGCACGTTCTCGAAGATCTACGGCCTCGCCGGGCTGCGCGTCGGCTACGCGGTGGGCGCGGAGGGGAGCGAGCCGCTGCTGCGCCGCCTCGCCCCCCCGCTCGGCCTGGCCGAGCCCCAGCAGGCCGGCGCGCTGGAGGCGCTGCACGCATGCGCAGGGCAGGTCGGGGCGCGGCGGGAGCAGATCGTGGTCGAGCGCCGGCGGCTGCTCGACGAGCTGACGTCGCTGCCGGTGGACACGACACCGAGCCAGGCCAACCTGCTCTGGCTGCGCGCGCCGGGCATGACGGGCCTCGAGCTGGTGGACAAGCTGCGCCGCGGCGGCGTGCTCGTCGCGCCCGGGGCGGCCGTCGGCGCGAACGAGCACGTGCGCGCGGCGATCCAGAGCCGCGCGGCCTCCGAGCGCCTGATGCAGGCGCTGCGCTCGGCCCTCGGCCAGCGCTAGTCGCCGGAGGACTGGCGCAGCAGAGCGCCGGTCGTCTGCTCGAGGATCTTGCGCCAGGCGCGGGTGGGCTCCTTCTCGGCGGCGAAGTGCTTGACCACCTTGCGCACACGTGTGGCCGAGAGCTCGATCCCGTGGCGCTCGCAGATCTCCCGGAAGTGGTCGTAGTCCTTGGCCAGCTTCAGCGTGACCGACTCGAAGCCGTGGCGGGCGATGTCGACGCGCGAGGAGAAGTTCATGACGCTGGTCTGGAACATCAGCTCGTCGTCGGGCTCGGGCTCGATCAGCACGATGTCCACGCCCGGGTAGCGCTGCTCCCACTGCCGCGCGATCTCGTGCAGGCGCTGGTAGGCCAGCAGCTTGAAGGCCTGGTAGCCGATCTGCGCGAAGCCCATGTCCGACACCCGCCGGACGCGCGAGCCGAACAGCGTGGGGACCTTCTTCTTGAAGTCGTTGACGAAGGGGACGAGGGGATTGACGACGACGACGAACTTCGCCCCGGCCTCGACCGCGATGTCGATGTTGGTCGTGGACACGATCCCGCCGTCCACCAGCTCGCGCTCCTTGACCTCGACCGGCTTGTAGACCATCGGGAGCGCGGTGGAGGCGCTCACGGCGGTCGAGATCGGCACGTCGTCCCATTCGTTCGCACCGAAGACGATCCGCTCGCAGGTGTCGAGGTCCGTGGCCGCCAGGTAGAGCTCGTTCTCGAGCAGTCGGAAGTCGTTCGTTCGGTCGGGGTCGGACAGGACGGTGCGCATGTAGCGCTCGATGCCGGCGCTCGAATACGCACCCGAGGGCAGCACCTCGGCGAGCCCGAGGATCACGTCCATGGCGGAGATCTGCCCCAGCTGGCCGGCGAACGAGCGCGCCAGGCCGAGCGTGCGGAACGGAAGCTTGACCGCGCTGGCCGCGAACTCGAGCACGTTCGGCCGGAGCAGCTGACCGACGTCGACGTCCCGGAAGGCCGTGGGCACCTGGCGGTTGACCACCCGCATCATCTCCTCGGGGGTGATCCCGTTGGCGGCCAGCGCCGCGACGAACGCCCCGGCGCTCGTGCCGACGTAGACGTCGAACTGGTTGACGGTCCGGTTGACGGAGAGGAGGTCGAGCGCCCGCAGCGCGCCGATCTCGTACACCCCGCCGGTGAAGCCGCCTCCGCCGAGCACCAGTGCCGACTTGGAGCGCCGACGACCCCGGCCCGACCGTCTGGGGGCCGCCTTGCCCCGCGTCGTGCCTTGGGCTTCGAGCTTGACGACCTTGCCCATGACGACCGTGCATTCTAGGGTGCCGACGCGTCAGGTGACACAGGCGTCACCCATTCGGAGGAGCCGGACTTTCCTGCGGCGCGACGAAACCTGCTTGGCTTCGGTGTGTTTGCAGGGAAAGATGCGTCCAGCCCGCCTCCTCGCGCCGCTGGCGACCGTGGTCGTGGCGATCGCCGCGAATGCGCCGTCCGCCTCGGCCGACGCCGCACTGCGCTCGGCCCTCGGCGGCCAGCTCGCGCCCGCGGGATCGCGCGCCGGCGCGCACGTCGTGGACACGGCCAACGGTCGGGTGCTGTTCAGCCGGCGCGCCGACCGCGCCCTGACGCCCGCGTCCAACGAGAAGATCTACACGACCGGCAGCGCCCTCCTGCGCCTCGGGCCCGGCGGACGCCTGCGCACGGCAGCACTGTCCGCCGTCCCGCTCGACGCATCCGGCACGCTGACCGGGTTCCTCTACCTGAGAGGCGGTGGCGACCCGACCTTCGGCAGCGCTTCCTACGCGGCCAGCAACTACGGCACGGGCGCCACGGTCGAGGACCTGGCCCGCGGTCTCTACGACGCCGGCCTGCGCAGCGTCCAGGGCTCGGTCGTGGGCGACGAGAACGTCTTCGACCACCTGCGCGGCACCGCGCCCTATGGATTCCGGCCCGCCGGCGACATCGAGGGGCTTCTGAGCGGGCTGTCGTTCAACCGCGGGTTCAGCGGTGGGGACTTCCAGAACGACCCGGCGCTGTTCTCGGCGCAGCGGCTCACCTCTGCGCTGCGCGCCCTCGGCGTGACGATCGCCTCCGCGCCGCGAACATCCGTCACGCCCGGCGGCGCCCGGGAGCTCGCGCACGTGGACTCACCGACGATCGCCACGCTCGCGCGGCTGACGAACCGACCCTCGGACAACTACTTCGCGGAGACGTTGATCAAGGACCTCGGCGCCCGTCTCGGCGGCGCCGGCTCGACCGCGGCCGGCGCTCGCGTGGTGAAGACGACCATCGCGCGCTTCGGCGTGCGCCCGACGGTCGTTGACGGCTCCGGCCTGTCGTTCGCAGACCGCACCACGGCGCGCCAGGTGGTCACCTTCCTCATCGGCCTGCGGCGCGGCTCGGCGGGGGGCGCCTTCGACGGCTCGCTGTCCGGCGCCTGCCGCAGCGGCACGCTGGGCGGGCGGATGTGCGGCACCGCCGCCTCGGGCAACTGCCGCGGCAAGACCGGGACGCTGCCCGGCGTGTCGGCCCTGTCGGGCTACTGCCGCGCCCGCAATGGCCACACGATCGCCTTCTCGATCCTGATGAACGGCGTGGATGTGGGGCGCGCCCGCTTTCGCCAGGACAACATGGCCGCGGCCATCGCGCGGACAGTCGCTAGTCGCTAGTCGCTAGGGCTCTTGCCGTTGAGCAAGGCGCGTAGACCCGCCTCGTCCGTCACGTCGACGCCGAGGCGCTCGGCCTTGGCCAGCTTCGTCCCCGGCGAGTCGCCTGCCACCAGGTAGTCCGTCTTCTTGGACACCGACGACGTGACCCGTCCGCCGGCGGCGAGGATCCGCTTCGTGGCGTCCTCTCGCGTCAGGTCGGGCAGCGTCCCGGTCAGGACGAACGTCTTCCCCGACAGCGGGCCCTCGCCGGGAGGCGGGCCCTCCTCCTCCATCTTCAGACCCTGCCCGGCGAGATCGTCGATCAGCGACGCGACCTGGGGGTCGGCCAGCTGATCGCGGATGAGCTCGGCGACGATTGGGCCGACGCCGGGCGTCTCGGCGATCTGCTCCGGCGTGGCGGCCCGCAGCGCGTCCATGGAGCGGAACTGCTGAGCGAGGTTGCGGGCCGTGACGAACCCGATGCCCTCGAGCCCGAGCGCGGCGAGGATCGTCGCGAACGGCCGCTCGCGCGAGGCGTCGATCGACGCGATCAGGTTGCGCGTCGAGACCTCGCCGTAGCCCTCGAGCTCCATCAGCTGCTCGGGGGTCAGGCGGTAGAAATCCGCGGCCGTGCGCACCAGCTCGGCGCGCTGCAGCTGCGAGATCTGCTTCTCGCCGAGGCCGTCGATGTCGATCGCCCAGTGCTTGAGGAGCTGCCACCGGCGGCCGGGGCAGTCGCGGTTCGGGCACTTCGTGAAGACCCCAGCGCCCTTGATCGTCGGCGTGTTGCAGACCGGGCAGCGCTTGGGCGGCTTGGGAACCGGTGCGCGGTCCTTGCGCTCGGCCTCGTGCGGCGCCGGCGAGACCACCTGCGGGATGACGTCGCCGGCGCGCAGAACGATGACCTGGTCGCCGGGGCGCACGTCCTTGCGCGCCAGATCCTCCTCGTTGTGGAGCGTCGCGAGCTTGACGGTCACGCCGGCGACGTGGACCGGCTCGAGCACCGCGAAGGGGTGCAGATCGCCGAGCTTGCCCGGGTTCCACTGGATGTCCTTCAGCGTCGTGACCGCGGTGGTCGGGGGGAACTTCCAGGCGATCGCCGCCCGCGGCTCGCGCCCCACCACGCCCAGGCGCCGTTGAAGCTCGTGGTCGTTGACCTTGACCACGACGCCGTCGATCTCGAAGTCCAGCGAGCCGCGGCGCTCCTGCCACGCCAGGCATTGCGCCACCACATCCTCCTCGCTGCGAAGCAGCTGAACGTCGGCATTGACGCGAAAGCCGTGCTCGCGCAGCCACGTGAGCACCTCCCAGTGGGTGGAGAGCTCGATGCCCTCGGTCGCCCCGATCCCGTAGGACCACATCGACAGCGGCCGCGCCGCGGCCAGCGCCGGATCCAGCTGGCGGATCGTGCCCGCGGCCGAGTTGCGCGGGTTCATGAAGGTCGACTCGCCCGCCTCCGCGCGCCGCTCGTTGAGCGCGGCGAAGTCGGGCAGGGACATGTAGAGCTCGCCGCGCACCTCGATCATCGGCGGCGCGTCCTCGATGCGCAGCGGGATCGAGCCGATCGTGCGCAGGTTGTGTGTGACGTCCTCGCCGACCTCGCCGTTACCGCGGGTCGCGCCGCGCTCGAGGACGCCGTCCCGGTAGATGAGCGAGATCGCCAGTCCGTCGATCTTGGGCTCGGCGACGAACTCGAAGTCGGGGTTCTCGATGCCCTCGCGCGCCAGGTGATTGCGCATGCGCTCGATCCAGGCACGGAGCTCCTCCTCGCTCCGTGCGTTGCCCAGCGACAGCATCGGCTGCAGGTGGCGCACCTTCTCGAGCTTCGAGACCGGCTCGGCCCCCACGCGCTGGGTCGGGGAGTCCGGGGTGACCAGCTCCGGGTGCTCGGCCTCGAGGCCGCGCAGTTCGTCGAGCAGCGCGTCGTAGGCGTCGTCCGCGATCTCCGGGTCGTCGAGCACGTAATAACGGTGGCCGTGGTGGTCGAGCTCCTCGCGCAGCTGCGCCGCGCGGGACCGTGCCGCCTTGGGGACGCCGACTCGAGATGCCATGGTCAGTCGATCTCCCTGGCCGCCGGCTCCAGCAGCCGGGCCAGGTCGTAGCGCACGAGCGCGTCCATGCCCTCACGGTCGGTCAGATCGAAGTGGATGGGGGTCACGGCGATGCGCCCGGCCGCGACGGCAGCGAGGTCGGTGCCGTCCTCGTCGACGTGCTCGGGCGCCTCGCCGTAGATCCGGTACTGGCGGCGCCGGCCGCCGGCGTCCTCCTCGCCGGCCGGCTCGAGCGCGTCGCGGTAGATGCGCTTGCCCAGCCGCGTCACCTCGACCCCGTCCGGGTCGCCGGCCGGCACGTTGATCGAGAGCAGCGTGCCCGCGGGAAGCGGCACCGACTCCAGCTCGGCGACGATGCGGGCGGTGAAGGCGGCCGCCGTGTCGAACTCGAAGCGGCGGCCGATGCGGAAGTCCAGCTCGCGCGCGTGCGACTGCTGGGACACGGCGATGCCCGGCAGCCCGAGCACCAGCGCCTCCAGGGCCGCGGCCACCGTGCCCGAGTAGGTGATGTCGTCGCCCAGGTTGGAGCCGTGGTTGATGCCGGACACGACGACGTCGGCCTCGAAGCCGTCGATGAGCCCCAGCCGCGCGAACCGGACACAGTCGACCGGTGTCCCGTCGGTCGCGTAGCCGACCGTGCCGTCGCCGAAGTCCACCTCCTCGACCCAGATCGGCCGGCGCGTCGTGATCGACCGCGCCGTCGCCGAGCGATTGCCGTCCGGGGCGATCACGGCGACGTTGACGTCGGGCACCTCGACCAGCGAGCGCCGTAGGGCCTGCAGGCCCTCGGCCTCGATTCCGTCGTCGTTGGTGAGCAGGACGTTCATGGGTGGTCTCCCGGACTAGCTCTGAGGGTAGGACACGCTGGCGAAGTACAGCCCGTGCGGCGGCGCGGTGGGACCGGCGTGGCGGCGATCCGCGCCGTCGAGCAGCCGCGCGAAGTCTCCCGGGGCGCGCCGGCCGGTGGCGACCTCGAGCATCGTGCCGACCAGAATGCGGTTCATGCGGCGCATGAACGCGTCCGCCTCGATCCAGAATTCGAGCAGATCGCCGTGCTCGATCCACTCGGCGCGCACCACCTGGCGCTCGAAGTGGACGTGCCCGGTGTCGGTCGGCGTGAAGGCGGTGAAGTCGTGGGCGCCGGGCAGGGCCGCCGCGCACGCATGCAGGGCGTCGCGGTCGAGGACGTGGCGCCACCACAGCGCGCGCGTGTGCTCGAACGCGTCGCGCGTGCGCCGGTGCAGGAGCCGGTAGCAGTAGGTGCGCGAGAGCGCATCGTGCCGTGCGTTGAACCCATCGGGAGCCGGCCGGCTGTCGAGCACGGCGATCGCAGACGGGAGCAGGGCATTGAGGCTCACCGGGTCGAGTGCCTCGTCCTCGTAGGAGGCGACCTGACCCCAGGCGTGCACCCCCGCGTCGGTGCGCCCCGCGACCGTCAGCGGGGTCGGCCGGCCGAGGATCCGGCCGATCGCCGATTCGATCTCGCTCTGGATCGTGCGCTCCCCGGGCTGAGCGGCCCAGCCGGCGAACGGGCCGCCGTCGTACTGGAGGAGGAGCCTCGAGGTCACGCCGCCGCTGCGCGGGCGGCGTCCTCGAGCCGGTCGTCGCCCCAGAACAGTTCGTCGCCGACCGCGACCGTGGGCACTCCGGTGACGCCGCGTCGACGCGCATCGTCGGTGGCCACCCGCAGGCGGTCCTTGATCTCGGGCGCCTGCACGGCGGCGCGGACGCGCTCTCCGTCGAGGCCGGATCGCTCGGCGGCGCCGATCACCACCTCGAGGTCGTCGAGGGCGACCCCCTCGACGAACGCCAGCCGGTACAGCTCGAACGACAGCTCCCGTTCGCGACCCTCGTCGCCGGCGTGCAACGCCGCCCGCAGCGGGACCACGGAATAGCTCTCGGCCGGCCAGCCCCGAGGCCAGCGGACATCGGGCAGACCGCGGGCACGGGCACGCCCGGCGATCTCCGCCTGCCCCTGCGCCCGCGTGTCGTCGCGCATCGACCACGGGACCTTGCCGATCTCGCGGATCAGGGCGCCGAACGCGATCGGCTGCCACACGGTGTCGACGGGCAGGACGTCGTCCACCCGCAGGGCGGCCAGGTAGGCGTAGGGAGAGCTGAGGTCGTAGTAGAAGGTCGCGCGCCGGCTGCCCACCGGCCTACACGAGCTCCAGATAGACCATCTCGGTCGAGTCCGAGCGGCGCGGGCCCAGCTTGAGGATGCGCGTGTAGCCGCCCGGGCGGTCGACGTACCGTGGGGCGACCTCCTCGAACAGCTTGTACACGACGAACTTGTCCTGGCCCAGCGCCGACAGGGCCTCGCGGCGGGAATGCAGGTCACCGCGCTTGGCGAGCGTGATCAGCTTCTCGACCTCCGGCTTGACCGCCTTGGCCTTGGCCTCGGTGGTCTTGATGCGCTCGTGGTCGATGACCTCCTTGGCCAGGTTGCGCAGCAGCGACTTCCGATGCGAGGCGGTCCGGGAGAGCTTGTGCCGGGTTCTCTGGTGGCGCATGGCTCCGGAAGCCTACGCCTGCCGGAGTTCCAGGCCGCGGGCGCGCAGCGTCTCGACGACCTCGTCGATCGACTTCTTGCCGAAGTTCGGGATCGCCGCCAGCTCGCCCTCGGTCTTGCCGATGAGCTCGCCCACGGTCTGGATGCCCGCGCGCTTGAGGCAGTTGTAGGAGCGGACGCCGAGCTCCAGCTCCTCGATCAGGATGTCGTCGTGCACGCTGCCGCCGGCCGGCGATGCCGCCGCCGGGCCGCCGGCGCCCGTGGGTGCGGGCTCGAGCGCGCCGCCCGCACCGGCGCCGAGCGGGGTGATCTCGGCGTCGGTGAAGATCGCCAGGTGTGACATGAGGATCTCCGCCGCCGCACGCAGCGCCGCCTGCGGCTCGAGCGACCCGTCGGTCTCGATGTCCAGCGTGAGCTTGTCGAAGTCGGTGCGCTGGCCGACGCGCGCCTGCTCGACGGCGTACGCCACGCGGCGCACGGGCGAGAAGATCGAGTCGATCGGGATCACGCCGATCGGCTGATCGGGCGACTTGTTGTCCTCGGCGGGGACGTAACCGCGCCCGCGGCCGATCGTCAGGTACAGCTCGAGCTTCGTCTTCTTGTCCAGCGTCGCGATGTGCGCGTCGGGGTTGAGGATCTCAACGCCCGAAGGCAGGTCGATGTCCGCCGCGGTGATCTCGCCGGGACCGGTCACCACGAGCGGCGCCTCGATCTCCGTCGCATCCGAGTGCATCCGGCACACGATGCCCTTGAGGTTGAGCACGATGTCGGTCACGTCCTCCTTGACGCCCTTGACGGTCGAGAACTCGTGGGCCACGCCCTCGATCCGCACGCTTGTCACGGCCGCGCCGGCCAGCGACGACAGCAGCACCCGTCGCAGCGAGTTACCGAACGTGTAGCCGAAGCCGCGGTCGAGGGGCTCGACGGTGAACGAGCCACGGTTGTCCTCGACGTTCTCGGCAGTGATCCGGGGGACTTGGAAGTCAAGCATCAGGGTCCTAACGTTGCTTTGGGTTGGTCGCGCCGCCTCGAGCGGCGCCGGGGGAAGTTTTTTTTACTTCGAGTACAGCTCGACGATGAGCTGTTCCTGCACCGGAGCGGCGATCTCCTTGCGCTCCGGCTTGCGCAGAACCTTCGCGGTCAGCGCGTCGTGATCGGCCTGCAACCAGGCGGGCACCTGGCCGGTCAGCTCGGTCGCGTCGCGGATGACCTGCTCGGCCGGCGTGCTGGCCTTGACCGCGATCACGTCACCGCCCCGCAGCTGGTAGGACGGGATGTCCACGCGGCGGCCGTTGACGGTCCAGTGGCCGTGGCGAACGAGCTGTCGGGCCTGGCGGCGCGACGCGGCGAAGCCGAGGCGCACGAGCACATTGTCGAGCCGGCATTCGAGCATGGAAAGCAGGTTCTGGCCGGTGATCCCGGCCTGACGGCTCGCCTTGTCGTAGTAGATCCGGAATTGCTTCTCCTGGACGCCGTAGTAGCGGCGCGCCTTCTGCTTCTCGCGCAGCTGGACGCGGTACTCGCTCTGCTTCTGGCGGCCGCGGCCGTGCTCGCCCGGCGGATAGGACCGACGCTCGACGCCGCACTTGTCGGTCAGGCAGCGCTCCCCCTTCAGGAAGAGCTTCTGGCCCTCACGGCGGCACTGCTTGCACTGGGGAGAGGTGTCACGTCCCATGGGTCATACCCTCCGACGCTTGCGGGGCCGGCAGCCGTTGTGGGCCTGCGGGGTCACGTCCTTGACCGCGGTGACCTCCAGGCCGGCGGCCTGGAGCGAGCGGATCGCGGTCTCGCGCCCGGAGCCCGGCCCCTTGACGTAGACCTCGACCTTCTGGAGGCCCTGCTCCATGCCCTTGCGAGCGGCCGCATCGGCCGTCACCTGGGCCGCGAAGGGGGTCGACTTGCGCGAGCCCTTGAAGCCGGCGCCGCCGGCGGACTCCCACGCGATCACATTGCCCTCGCGGTCGGTCAGCGACACGATCGTGTTGTTGAACGACGTCTTGATGTGCGCCTGGCCGACGGGGACGTTGCGCTTGACCTTCCGGCGGCCGCCGCGCGCTGGTCTCTTGGGTGCCGGCATCAGCTGTTGGGTCCGGAGTTGAGCAGCTTCACTTCTTGGCGGCCTTCTTCTTCCCGGCCACCTGCATGCGGCGCGGACCCTTGCGCGTGCGCGCGTTCGTCTTTGTCCGCTGGCCGCGGACGGGCAGGCCGCGGCGGTGGCGGAGGCCCCGGTAGCAGCCGATCTCCTGGAGGCGCTTGACGTTCTGCGAGCGCTCGCGCCGGAGGTCGCCCTCGACGGTGAGGTTCTCGTCGATCGCCTGGCGCAGCTTGACGACCTCGTCGTCGGTGAGGTCGCGAACGTAGGTGTCGGAGTCGACGCCGGTGTCCTTCAGGAGCTTGCGGGCGGTCGACGGGCCGATGCCGTAGACGTAGGTCAGGCCGACCTCGACGCGCTTGTTGAGCGGGATGTTGATGCCTGCGATTCGCGCCATGCCTAACCCTGCCGCTGCTTGTGCCGCGGATTGGAACAGATCACCAGCACCGCACCATGGCGGCGAATGATCTTGCACTTCTCGCACATCGGCTTGACCGACGGTCGTACCTTCATGGGCCCTTTCGACTGGAGTCCGGCGACGCGGCTCTGGCCGCCGTTTCGGCGGCCGCTACCACGCCCGGAACGCTGCTTGCAGCAAGAAAGCACGCCCCTGGGGGCGCACCGAGGGATAATAGCAGTGGCGGACGGTCCGGCCGGGCCCCGAAACGGCCTGTCAGGCGGCCGCGCGCTTCCCGTCCGCGTGCCAGGGAGTGAGGACCCTGGGCCCCTCGGCCTCGATCGCCACCGTGAACTCGAAATGGGCCGCGAGGGAGCCGTCCTGGGAGAAGATCGCCCAGTGGTCGTCGCCCATCCGCACGGCGTGACGACCCGCCGTGACCATCGGCTCGACCGCCAGAACCATGCCCTCCTCGAGCAGGGGGCCCTTCCCCGGATCGCCGAAGTTGGGGATCTGCGGGTCCTCGTGCATGTCGCGGCCGATGCCGTGGCCCACGAGGGAGCGGACGATGGAGAAGCCCTCCCGCTCGACGTGCGCCTGCACCGCGTGGGAGACGTCCCCCAGGCGGTTGCCCACGCG
>DASYIJ010000267.1:0-3646 GCA_035997675.1 Solirubrobacteraceae bacterium | reverse complement strand
AGCTGCCGCTCGAGTACGCGGTCGAGCTGAATCGGCTGATTCAGCTCGAAATGACCGGCTCCATCGGCTGAGCCCGCTGCTAATCCGCGGCTGACGGCCCATCGGGCGGCGGGGCCGTGCCAAGCACCGTTCCCGCGGGCGGCTGCGCCGTCAGGCTTGATTTTCGCGGGCTCGGCCTGTGGTGGGCTCGCGCGTGGCCGGTTTCGGGTATGTCGTTCAGGATGGCTGAACGTAAGGCTCCATCCGCCGGTGCGACGTGGGGGTTGAACCTGACGCGCTGGGGCGTCCCGGCGGCCCTCGTCGTCGCCGGCGTCGTCCTCGTCCTCGTCGGTGGGAGCGCCGCCAGCGGCATCGGGATCGTGCTCATCGGGGCCGGTCCGATCGTGCTGGCGCTCAACCTGCTGCTCCGGCTCTCGTTCTCGGACACGAACGAGCGTGACGACGAGGAACGCGCGCGCCGGTACTTCACCCGCCACGGGCGCTGGCCCGACGACACCTGAGCACCCCTCCGGCTGGTGGTCGCGCGCCGGCGACCTATTGACCGACCCATGGCCAAGCGCCGCCTGGAGATCCGGCCCCTGTCGCGCCACCACTGGGTTGTCCGACTCGAGGACGACCCCACCCCCCTGGCGGAGGCGCCGACCCTCACCGAGGCGAGAGCCGAAGCCCGCAACCAGGCCCGGCTGATGGGCATCCCCAGCATCGTCGTGTACGAGCTCGACGGTGAGTGCCACACCGAGTACGTCAGCCTGGGCTACCGCACTCCCAGTGTCGCCGAGGTGGATCCTCGGTTTCGGAAGGCCGAGCGCGGCTAGGACGTCGCGGCCGGCGCCAACTCGCGCTCGGCTATCGCCGCGAGGTTGGCCGCCGAGCGCTCCATCGCCGCCTGCGTCGAGCGGCGGATGTGGAGGCGGTCGATCAACGCTCCCAGCGGACCGAGCGCCGGGCGGTAGCGAAGCCCCACGGTGAGCTGGGTTGCCTGCTCGGCCGGTTCGAGCTGCAGGAAGAAGTCCAGCGAGTCGGCCAGCGCGATCCCCTCGCCGCGGTGCGTCTGGCGCCGCGGGGCCTCGTGCTGGACGACGGTCCAGCGAGACGTGCCCTTGATCGGCCCGAGGACGATGTTTCGCTCCTCATAGGTCGAGCCGAGCCGCAACGGCTTGTCGGCACGGATGACCTCGTCGGTCAGCTCCGCCCACTCGGCGAAGCGCCCCGGGTCCGAGACGAGCTCCCACACCGCCTCGGGCGGCGCGGGAACCACGACGGTGGCGACGGCGGTGCGCTCGGAGTTGCCGGCCATCGCGGGGTTCTATCAACGAAACGGGGCGGCCCGTGGGCCGCCCCGTTTCAACTTCAGCGCGCGGTCACTCCGCGCGCAGGATTGCTAGCTGCAGGGAGACGTCGAGGTGGACGTCACCGTCTGGCCCGCCTCGGACGTGAACACCGTGGTGCCGGTGCGCTTGCCCTTCGGCGACGCCGGGCAGCCGATCGACTCCAGGTACCCGTGGGTGACCTTGCCGATCTTCTTGCTGATCTTGTCCACGTTGTCGACATCGCCAACAACGGCCACGTCGAACCCACCGATCGGGTGCAGAAGCGCCGGGGGCACCGTGAACTTCACGGCGTAGACCGGGAGCTTGCCGCCGCCCTTCTTGGCGGCCGTGCCCGTCTTGGTGAACGTCGAATCGATCGACGAGTGCTGCGCCGTGACGCAGGTCTTGCCGGCAGGTCCGGAGGTCACGCCGTCAATACGGATCCACATGTGGTTCTTCTTCGTGGAGTTGACGAGCGTCACCGCCAGGAAGCACGGAAGCTTCTGCGATGTGTCGTTGGTCGGACCCGCAAAGGCCTGGACCGAGCCGCCACCGACGCGGGCACCGCCCTTGCTCGCCTTCTTGAGGCAGATGGCCGGAAGGACCTGGGCGTTGGCCTGGGCCGAGGTGCAGCCCTTGGCGACGTTGGTGTTCGGGACCACGCCGGGGCCGATCCCGATCGAGTAGGTCTTCAGCGGCGACGGGCGCGCGCCGGTGGTCTCGCCGACGGTGAACGTCTGCGCGATCGCCACGGGCGTGGGCTTGGCCGACGTACCGGCCTTCGACGGAATGACCTTGTTGGTCGAGGTGTAGGTGTTTGCGGCATAGGCGATGCCGACGACGGCGAACACGCCGAGCACGGCAAGCCCAACTACTACGAATTTGCGCATCTTCCCTCCTGGGGGAATGTCAATGGGGACAGGGGTCGGTTCTGATCAATGGACACGGCAGCAACGGGGAAGTTGCCCAAAAGCGGCGCTCATACCCCTCTCCTACCGGGTTGAACCTGGTTCCGGGACCAGCTGGCGGGCGTGCGGGGAGAACAAGAGAGCGCCCGCGCAAGGCCGACCCCCGGTGTAGGTGGAAAGAGTGTTGCAGCTTTCGCATTGCCGCGCCGATCAGACATCCGTCCACGCCGTCCCGCGGCCCGTTTGGGACCGCCGGACAACGTGGAGCGTCGGTCCTATCAGGCGCGGCGCGACCGCGTCAACCGGCCGACGGGCTTCTTTGCGCGTCCGTAACCCGATCGACGCCGTCGAGCAACTCCCAGTTCGCCCGCAGCACGGCCTCCGCCTCGGCAACGAGCGCATCCTCGTCGGCGTCCGCGAGCCGCGGATCGATCAGCGCCCGCGCCGCCGCCGCATGCTCGTGGTCGAGCTCGGCGTGCAGGTCGAAATACGCCGTCGCCGGGCCGCTCTCGCAGCCGTAGAACTCGCGCAGCCCGTCGCGCTTGGTGTCGGCGATCGCCGGCTGGCCCGACTCGATTGCGTACAGCGCCACGAGTGAGGACAGGAGATCGCGCTCGCCGTCGCCGGCCCAGGTACGGGCGCAGGCGGCCGTCTCCGCGTTCGCGGTGGCGGTCGGATCCCCGCCGATGGCCTCGGTGAAGTCGTCCCACAGCGCGACGTGGCCGGCCTCCTCGACGGCGTGGGCGTCGAGCTCGGGGCGCAGCTCCGGGGAGGCGGCGCGGGCGGCGCCCGCGGAGGCCTCGGCGAGCGCCACGACGGCGTGACGGTACTGGCCGGCGTACGCGGCCAGCTCCTCGCGCTCCAGCTCTCCGCGCGACCAGCGCTGATAGAAGGGGTGTTCGAGCACGTTGCAGCGCTCGCGGGCCTGCTCGAGTCGTGTCCAGAGGTCCATGAGGAAGCGGCTCCCTTCGGGGTGGGCGGCTGAGTGAGCGATGCTACCGTCCGGCTCGGTGCGCCCGCCGGTCGACACGATCCAGGCGCCGCCGTTTCCCGTCGGGCTGCCATGGGTCAACGTCGCTCCGCTGCGCATGGACCGCCAGATCGGGCGGCCGGTGCTCATCGAGTTCTGGGACTTCTGCCGCGTCAACTCGCTGCGCACGCTGCCCTACATCGGGGAGTGGCACCGGCGCTACGTCGACGAGGGTCTGCGCGTAATCGGCGTGCACAGCCCGGGCTTCGAGCCCTCGAGCCGCGAGGACGCGGTGCGAGAGGCGGTCGCACGGCTGGGCGTCGAGCACCCGGTCGTCATCGACGGCCGGTTGGAGGTCTGGGACCTCTACGGCAACGAGGGCTGGCCGGCGCGCTACCTGTTCGACCAGCGGGGGATCCTCTTCGACGTCCACATGGGCGAGGGCGCCTATCAGGAAA
>DASYIJ010000248.1:0-3175 GCA_035997675.1 Solirubrobacteraceae bacterium | reverse complement strand
AGCGAACTCGAGACCCGGTTCCTCGAGTTCCTCGATGAAGCCGTCCTGCCGCGCCCCGCGGTCAACGCAGGCCTGCAACTGGGACACCAACGCATCGAAGCCGACTGCGTCTGGCCCGAGCAGCACGTCATCGCCGAGCTCGACGGCCACGCCAGCCACGCCACGACCGCGGGATTCGAACGAGACCGGGCGCGGGACCGCGCGCTGCAGGCGCAGGGTTGGCGGGTCATCCGCATCACCTGGCGCCAGCTCCACGACGAGGCCGCCGCCGTCGCCCGAGACCTGGAGCGACTGCTCGAAGCGCGGGGAGTAACGTGATGCCCGTGACCGCCTCGGCCACGTCCCGCGACCCGCTCATCGACGGCCACGGCCGGCGAATCGGAGACCTGCGCGTCTCCGTCACCGACCGCTGCAACTTCCGCTGCCAGTACTGCATGCCGGCCGAGGGCCTGCCGTGGCTCGAGCGCTCGGAGATCCTCACCTTCGAGGAGATCGAGCGCGTCGTAGCGCTTCTGGCGACCATGGGGGTCGCCGACGTACGCCTGACGGGCGGCGAGCCGCTCGTACGCAAAGAGTTCCCGCACCTCGTGGCAAAGCTGGCACGACTCCCTCTCGATGACCTGTCGATAACCACCAACGGCTACCTGCTCGAAAGAGACGCCGCCGCGCTCGCCGCCGCAGGCCTGCGGCGCATCAACGTGTCGATCGACTCGCTCCAGCGCGACCGCTTCTTCGCGATGACCCGCCGCGACGCCCTGCCGCAGGTGCTGCGCGGGCTCGAGGCGATCGCTCGCCACCCGACGATCCGGCCGATCAAGGTCAACGCCGTGGCCATGCGCGGGTTCACCGAGGAGGAGGCGCTCCCGTTCGCCGAGTTCGCCCGCCGCACGAGCTTCCAGGTCCGGTTCATCGAGTTCATGCCGCTCGACGCCGACCACGAATGGACCCAGGACGCGGTGCTCCCCGGGGCGGAGCTGCGCGCGCTGATCGACGCCGTACACCCGCTCGAGGAGCGCCCGCGCGAGCCCTCCGCCACCGCGCGCGTGTATCGCTTCCGCGATGGCCGCGGCGAGATCGGCTTCATCAATCCCGTGTCCGAGCCGTTCTGCGCCGACTGCAACCGGATCCGGCTGACGGCCGAGGGCAAGCTGCGCACGTGTTTGTTCTCGCTGCACGAGACCGACCTCCGCGGCCCGCTCCGCGACGGCGCCTCCGACGACGAGCTCGAGCGGATCGTCCGCGACGCCGTCTGGCGCAAGGAGCTCAAGCACCACGTCGGCGAGCCCGGCTTCCGCCAGCCGCCCCGCACGATGAGCGCGATCGGCGGCTAGCCGGCGCCGCTACCCTTGCTCGCCGGCATGCCGACGATCACGACGAACCAGCTCAAGAACGGCAACCACATCGAGGTGGACGGCACCGTCTTCAAGGTGCTCGAGTTCCAGCACGTGAAGCCCGGCAAGGGCGGCGCGTTCGTGCGCACGAAGCTGCGCCGGTCCGCCGACGGCGCCGTGATCGACCGGACGTTCCGCGCCGGCGAGAAGTTCCGCGCGGTGCGCACGGAGTCGCGCCGCATGCAGTTCCTCTACGCCGACGGCACGGACGCGCACTTCATGGACACCGAGTCCTACGAGCAGCTCACCGTCCCCGAGACGTCCGTCGCCGCGGCCCTGCGGTGGATCCAGCCGAGCGCCGAGGTGGACGTGCTCTTCATCGACGAGACGCCGCAGGACGTCCAGGTCCCCAGCGCGGTTGACCTCGAGGTGACCCAGACCGACCCCGGCCTGCGGGGCGACACGGTCTCCGGCGGCGGCAACAAGCCCGCGACGCTCGTGACCGGGGCGGTCGTCCAGGTGCCGCTGTTCATCGAGGTGGGTCAGCGCGTGCGCGTCGACACCCGCTCGGGCGAGTACGTCTCGCGCGCGTGAGCGCGCGCGGCCGCCGGATGGCACGCTGATGCGGCGCACCGACCAGCGGCGGGCCGCGATCTTCGCCCTCTACCAGCACGACGTGACGGGCCGGACGCTGGGAGACCTGCTGCCCGCCGACGCCCGGCCGTTCACGGGTGCCCTGGCACACGCCGTCGACGACCACCGCGAGGAGCTGGACGAGGTGATCGAGCGCCACTCCGAGGGGTGGACGTTGGACCGCATCGCGCCGCTCGAGCGAAACATCCTGCGCGCCGCGCTCCTCGAGCTGCGCGACCCCGACCTGGTGGCCGGCGAGCGCCCGATCCCCCCCGAGGCGGCCATCGACGAGGCCGTCGAGACCGCGAAGACGTACTGCGGCGCGGACGCGCCGGGTTTCGTCAACGGCATTCTCGCCGCCGCCCTCCGCGAGGTGCGCGACAATCCCCCGGCCCGATGACCGATCCGCTCGACGACCTCCAGGAATTGACGGACCGGCTCCGCGACGCGGCCGCACGTCTGCGCGACGACTCGCTCTCGCCCGACGACGCGGCCGAGCTGATCGAGATGTGCGCGCGCCTGGCGGCCGAGGCCGGCGCCGAACTGGACCGCCGCTCGCGCGCGGCCGCCGGCGACCCGCCGTCCGGCCAGGGCGAGCTCCTCTAGACCCGCCGGTCATGGCGAACGGCTACCCGGAGGGCCTCCGCGACGAGATCGAGCGCTACCTCGCGGACCTGCGCTTCTCGAACGAGCCCGGCACCGCCGGGCTGGAGGAGGCGATGCGCTACTCGCTGCTCGCCGGGGGAAAGCGGATTCGCCCCGTCCTGGCGCTGGCGACAGCCCGCGCCGTCGGGATGGAGACCGCGGAGGTGCTCCCGCTCGCGGCGGCGCTCGAGCTGATCCACACCTACTCGCTGATCCACGACGACCTCCCGGCGATGGACGACGACGACCTCCGCCGCGGCCAGCCCACCAACCACAGGCGCTTCGACGAGCCGATCGCAATCCTCGCCGGGGACGGGCTGTTCGCCGAGGCGATGTCGCTCGTGCTGGAACGCCAACGGGGCGAGCCGGAGCACATCCATCGAGCTCTCGCCGAGCTGACCAAGGCTGCGGGCGTCGGCGGGATGGTCGGCGGCCAGTACCTCGACATCGCCGAAGCGGACGTCGACATCCGCCACCTGCACGAGCTGAAGACGGGCCGGCTGATCGGCGCCTCGATCGCGTGCGTACTGCTGTTAACGGGGATGTCACAACCTGCCACACTTCCG
>DASYIJ010000097.1:0-2466 GCA_035997675.1 Solirubrobacteraceae bacterium | reverse complement strand
ACGCGGCACGTCGCGCCCTCCCCCGCCGCCGCGACGTGCTTGATGCACACCTCGAAGCCAACGGTCGCCTGTCCGGGCGGCAGATGCTCGAACACGAGCATCGCGGCGTTGCGCTCCATCATCCCGATCATTCCCGGCGTCGAGAGGACCCGCGCGCCGATCGTCCCGCCGACGTCGGTGAGCAGGCGGTCCTCGACGACGAACTCGTCCACGCGCTCCAGGCCCGGCTGGAGGCTCACGAGAGGGAAAGGCCGCCGGACACGCCGATCGTCTGTCCGGTGATGAACGAGGCGTCGTCGCACGCCAGGAACGTGATCGTCGCGGCGACCTCCTCCGGAGTGCCCGGCCGGCGCATGAGCGTCGAGTCGATCATCCCCTGACGCAGCCGCGTCCCGAGGTCGCCCGTCTCCACCATGTGCTCCAGCAGCGGGGTCTGGATCGGTCCCGGAGCCACGGCGTTGGCCCGGACGCCGTAGTGGGCGCCCTCGCGGGCGATCGCCTTGGTGAAGCCGATCACGCCCGCCTTCGCCGCGCTGTAGGTGACCGACAGCTGCGACCCCACGCGGCCGGCCTCGCTGGCGATGTTCACGATCGCGCCGGTCCCGCGGTCCTGCATCGCCGGCAGCACGGCGTGGGTGACCGCGAGCACGCTCCACAGGTTCAGGCGCAGCCCGTCCGTCCACTCGTCCTCGTCGGTGTGCACGAAGAAGCTGGGCGCCCGCGTGCCGCCGCCGGCGTTGTTCACGAGCACGTCGATCGGCCCGACCGCCTCGACGGCCGCGGCCACGCCGGACACGATCGAGGCGTGGTCGGTGACGTCCATCTCGACCGGGTGGCCGTCGACCTCGCCGGACACATCCCGGGCGCGCTCCGGGTCGAGATCGGCCACCGCAACGCGCGCGCCCTCGGCCGCCAGCCGCCGGACGGTGGCGGCCCCGATGCCCGAGGCGCCACCGGTGACGAGGGCGCTGCGTCCTTCCAGGCGCATGGACGCGCCAGCCTATACTGCGCCGCCGTGAGCTCGGAGGCCGCACCGGTCGCGATCGTGGGCGGGACGGGCGCGTTGGGCTTCGGCCTCGCGCTGCGCCTCGCCGCCGCCGCAACCCCCGTCGTGATCGGCTCGCGCGACGCCGGCCGGGCCGAGGAGGCGGCGGGACGCGTGCGCGACCGCCTCGGGAGCGACGCGCCGGCGCGCGGCGCCGTCAACCAGGACGCGGTGCGCGACGTGCCCGCGGTGTTCCTCTGCGTTCCGTTCCGCAACCAGTCGGAGAACCTGACGAACCTCAAGGAGGCGCTGGCCCCGGGACAGTTGCTCGTCGACGCGACCGTCCCGCTCGCGGCGTCGATCGGCGGGCGGGCGACGCGGGTGCTCGGCGTCCCCCAGGGCTCGGCCGCCCAGCAGGCGGCGGAGATGGCGCCCGAAGGGGTGCGCGTGGTCTCCGCGCTGCACACGGTCGCCGCCCCGACGTTCGGTGACCTCGACCACGCGCTCGACGAGGACGTCCTGGTCTGCGGTGACCGGCGCGCCGACAAGCGCGAGGCGGCCGAGCTGATCCAGCGCATACCCGGCCTGCGCTGCGTGGACTGCGGCCGGCTGGAGATGGCCCGCATCACCGAGTCGCTGACCGCGCTGCTCATCTCCGTGAACGGGCGCTACAAGACACACGCGGGGATCAGCCTCACCGGCCTCGACGGAACGGACCTGTGGCCGGCCCCGTCGTCGTCCTAGCCGGCGGGACCGGCGGCGCCAAGCTGGCGCGGGGCATGCTCGACGTCGTGGGCGACGACCTCGTGGTCATCGCCAACACCGGCGACGACATCGAGATCCACGGCGGCCACGTGTCGCCCGATCCCGACCTGGTGACGTACTGGCTTGCCGACCGCATCGACGAGCGCGGCTGGGGCCTGGCGGACGACACGTTCGCGGTCATGGACGGCCTGCGCGAGCTCGGGGTGGACGTCTGGTTCAACCTCGGCGACCGCGATCTCGCGGTGTGCCTGCGCCGCGCCGAGCGGCTTGCCGCCGGTGCTCGCCTGACCGACTGCCTGGCCGAGCTCGGGGCCGCGCTCGGCGTCGGCGCGCGCGTGCTGCCGATGAGCGACGACGCGGTCCGCACGCGTGTGCTCGCGCAGGGCGAGTGGCGTTCGCTGCAGGAGTTCCTGATCCGCGACCGCGGGGCCGGGCCCGTCGAGAACGTGGAGCTCGACGGCGCGCCGGACGCCGCCCCCACGCCTGAGGCCGTCGAGGCGCTGGCGTCGGCACGCGCGATCGTAATCGGCCCGTCGAACCCGCTGATCTCGATCGGACCGATCCTCGCCGTCCCCGGGCTGCGCGAGGCGCTGCGGGACGCACCGGCGCAGGTCGTGGCGGTCAGCCCGCTCGTGGGCGGCGAGGTGCTCAAGGGTCCGACCGAGGTCTTCATGCAGTGGGCGGGCCGCACGCTCGATGCCGACGGGATCGCGACG
>DASYIJ010000067.1:0-5114 GCA_035997675.1 Solirubrobacteraceae bacterium | reverse complement strand
TGCGCGAGCGCGTCGAGGCCCTGCTGCCGAAGTCCGAGCAGATCGACGCCGAGCGCTACGAGCACTCGGGCCGGATCAAGGCGGTCATCAAGGAGGTCTCGGCCTCGACGAAGGGGCCCAGCATCATCGTCTCGCGCCGCGATCCCGAGCTGATCAAGAAGCTCTTCGAGCTGGAGGTCCCCGAGATCGCCGACGGCCTGGTGGAGATCACCGACGTCGCGCGTGAGCCCGGCTACCGCTCGAAGATCGCGGTCATCTCCCACGCCGACGGCGTGGACCCCGTCGGGGCCTGCGTCGGCCCGCGCGGCTCGCGGGTCCGGATGGTCGTATCCGAGCTCCGCGGCGAGAAGATCGACATCATCCCCTACAACGACGAGCCCGCCCGCTTCGTGGCCAAGGCGCTGTCGCCGGCGCGCGTGCGCGAGGTCCTCGTCGACGACGACGGCCGCCAGGCGACGGTGATCGTCCCCGACGACCAGCTCTCGCTGGCCATCGGGCGCGAGGGCCAGAATGCCCGCCTCGCCGCCCGCCTGACCGGCTGGCGCGTGGACATCAAGTCGGAGACCGAGTTCTCGGCCGAGGAGGCCGAGCACGGCTACGACGAGGAGGAGGTCTCGGGGCGCTGCGCCGCGATCATGTCGACCGGCCGCCGCTGCCCGAATGCATCGCTCCCGGGATCCCGCTACTGCGGCCTCGACTCCCACCAGGCGCTGCGCCGCTTCGACACCGACAAGGTCGCCGTGCTCAGCGGGCTCGACCCCTCCGACATCGCCGCGCTCGCCGATGCGGATCGCTCCGACGAGGACGTCGCCGACATCGTGGCGCGCGTCGCCATCGACGACGACGCCTCCGACGAGGCGCCCGCCGCCGAAGAGGCGCCCGCCGAGGAGTCGCCTGCGGCCGAGGAGGCGCCCGCGACGGAGGACGAGGCACCGGCCCCCGAGGCGCCCGTGACGGACGAGGCACCCGCCGACGACGCCGCGCCGGAGCCCGAGGTGGCACCCGCCGACGACGCCGCGCCGGAGCCCGAGGTGGCGCTCGTCGAGGACGCGGCCGCCGAGCCCGAGCCCGAGGCGGCCGAGGAGCCCCCGGCCCCGGCCGAAAAGGCCGAGCCCGCCGTGGATGTCCCGTCCGAGGAGGCGCTGGCGGAGGACGCCGCGCCGGAACCCGACGGACGGCCTGTCGCCGGCGAGCCCACTGCGGGCCCGGCGGGCGAGGGCACGGCATAGCCCGCGAACCGCTGCGCCGCTGTGTCGGCTGCGGACGGAGCGTCCCGAAGCGCGAGCTGGTGCGGCTGGTGGCGCGCGAGGGCGTCGTCGTGGCCGACCCGGACGCCCACGCACCCGGCCGCGGGGCCTACGTGCACCCGACGCCCGAGTGCGCCGCGCAGGGGTTGCGTGCACGCCCGCTTGCACGCGCACTGCGCACGACCGTGACCGTCCCCGATGAGCTCGTAGACTTGTTGCACTGACATGGCCAAGAAACGCGTCCACGAAATCGCCAAGGAGCAGGGCCTCACCTCGAAGGAGGTGCTGGCCAAGCTGAACGCTGCCGGCATCGAGGCCAAGGCCGCCGCGTCCTCGGTGGAGGAGGCCGACGCATTGGTCGCGCTCGGCAACGGCGCCGGCCCCGCCGACGCCAAGGGCGGTGCCGCCACGGCCACCAAGACGCCGACCGCGACGCCGACGGAGGACGGGCCGCCCGAGCCCGCCGCGAAGGACGGCGAGCCGCCGGCGGACCAGCCCGGAGCCTCGGCGGCCGACCAGCCTCCCGCGGCGCCCAAGCAGCGCCCCACCCGCGACTCGCTCTCCGGCGAGCGTGCCCCGGGGGCGGGCGCCGGCGGCCGGCGCCGCGTCGTGATCGATTCGCAGGCCTCGCGCCGCCAGATGGGCGGTCCGCCGCCCCAGCCGCCGCGGCGCCAGCGCCGCGGACGCCGGCGGCGCGGCACCTACGACGAGGTCGCGGCCGCCACGCCGGCTCCCCGCCCGACCGAGCCCGACACGATTCGCATCAACTCGGGCTCGACGGTCAAGGAGAGCGCCGAGTCGCTCGGTGTCGCGGTGCCTGAGGTGATCAAGAAGCTGATGAGCCTGGGGGAGATGGCCACGCTCACCCAGACCCTGTCCGACGAGTCGCTCGGCGTGCTCGCCGAGGAGTTCGGCAAGAAGATCGAGATCGTCCACGCCGCCGACGAAGTCGAGGTCGAGCCGACGTTCGAGGATGCCGAGACCGACCTGCTCGAACGCCCGCCCGTGGTCACGATCATGGGCCACGTCGACCACGGCAAGACCTCGCTCCTCGACGCGATCCGCCAGACCGAGGTCGTGGCGGGCGAGGCCGGTGGCATCACGCAGCACATCGGGGCCTACCAGGTCCACCACAACGGCAAGAGCGTGACGTTCCTCGACACGCCGGGCCACGAAGCCTTCACCGCCATGCGCGCCCGCGGCGCGGGGGTCACCGACATCGCCGTGATCGTGGTGGCGGCCGACGACGGTCCCAAGCCGCAGACCGACGAGGCGATCGACCACGCGCGCGCCGCCGACGTGCCGATCATCGCCGCCGTCAACAAGATCGACAAGGAGGGCGCCGACCCCACGCGCGTCCGCACCGAGATGACGCAGCGCGACCTGCAGCCGGCCGAGTGGGGGGGCGAGACCGAGTACGTGGACGTGTCGGCCAAGACCAAGCAGGGCCTCGACGACCTGCTCGACACGATCCAGGTCGTCGCCGAGCTCGAGGAACTGAAGGCCAACCCCAGCGCCGACGCCTCCGGCGTGGTGATCGAGTCCAAGCTCGACCCCGGGCGGGGACCGGTCGTCACGATCCTCGTCCAGCGGGGCACCCTGGAGGTGGGGGAGGCCCTCGTCGCCGGCGCGCACTGGGGCCGGGTGCGGGCGATGAGCGACTTCCTCGGCGAGAAGGCCAAGGCCGCGCGTCCGGGCGAGCCGATCGAGGTGCTCGGCTTCGACGGCGTGCCGGAGGCCGGCGAGTACGTCCACGTGGTGGAGAACGACCGCCGCGCCCGTCAGCTCGCCGGCGAGCGCGCGAATCGGCTCAAGACCGAGGCGATCGCCCGGCGGTCGGGCAGCAAGGTGTCGCTCGAGGACGTCTTCAAGCGCGCGCGGGAGGGCGAGCTCAAGGAGCTCAACCTCGTGCTCAAGGCGGACGTGTCGGGGTCGCTGGAGGCCGTCGAGGACGAGATCGCCCGGCTGCCCCAGGACGAGGTGTCGGTCAACGTCATCCACCGGGGCGTCGGCGGCATCAACGAGTCCGACGTCATGCTGGCGGCGGCCTCCAACGGCGTGGTCCTCGGCTTCAACGTGCGCCCGGTCGGCAGTGCTCGCGACGCGGCCGAGCGCGAGGGAGTGGAGATCCGCACCTACACCGTCATCTACCGGGCGATCGAGGATCTGCGCGCCGCCATGGAGGGCATGCTGGAGCCCGAGGAGGTCGAGGAGTCCACCGGCCACGTCGAGATCCGGCAGCTGTTCCGGGCCTCGCGCGTGGGGACCATCGCCGGCTCCTACGTGACCGAGGGCAAGATCACGCGGGGGGCGAAGGTGCGCCTGGTGCGCGACGGGACGATCATCTACGACGGAGAGATCGCGAGCCTCCGCCGCTTCAACGACGACGTTCGAGAGGTCGCCTCGGGTTTCGAATGCGGGATCGTGCTCCGGGACTTCCAGGACGTCAAGGAGGGCGACGAGCTTGAGGCCTACGCCACCCGGAAGGTCGAGCGCGGGCTCGACTGACGGTGCCGGGCGCGCGTCCCCGGGCGTTCGTCGCCGTCCTCGTAATACATCTGCACTTCCCCGAAACCGCCAGCCTCAAGGCCAAGCGGCGAGAACTGGCGCCCGTCAAGGCTTTCCTGGCGAACCGGATCGGCGCCGCGGTCTCCGAGGTCGGCTACCAGGACACCTGGCAGCGCGCGATGCTCGTCGCGGCGCTGACGGGCGACGCCCCCCGTCGCCTGGAAGCGGTCGGCGACGCGGTCGAGCGCTGGCTCGACGCCCGTTTCCCGGAGGGAGCACGGGTCGAGCGCACGGTGCACTCGCTGCAGGATCTGACCGGCTGAGCGGAGCGGCTCGACCCCGGGGCGGGGCTGGATAGGATGCCGGGCGATCGTCTGCGTCGCGTCAACGAGGCCGTGCGCCAAGTACTGAGCGACGCCATCACACAAGACCTGAAGGACCCCCGCGTCGGATTCGTCACGGTGACCGCTGTCGATGTCAGCCCAGACCTGCGCCACGCCCGCGTCTACGTGAGCGTGCTCGGCGACGCCGCCGACAAGGACGGCTCCTTGGCCGGGCTGCGCGCCGCCCACGGCTACCTCCAGCGCCGGATCGCGGGCGAGCTCCGGCTCAAGAACACCCCCACGCTCAATTTCGCCATCGACGACAGCATCGAGCGCGGCGTGCGCATCTCCGAGCTGATCGACCGGGAGCTGGGCAAGTGACCCGCGAGAACGGCGCCAAGGCCACGCGCTCCCAGGTCCTCGCGGAGCTGCGCGACTCGGACAGCTTCGTGCTGGTCACGCACGAGAATCCGGACGGCGACGCGCTGGGCTCGCTCGTGGCGATGCACGAGATGCTCAAGGCGCTGGGCAAGGACAGCGTGATGTTCATGGCGGCCGACGAGTTCCCGCTCCCGTACGAGTACCGCTTCTTCCGCCTCGACGGCCTCGTGAGCGTGATCCCCGACGACGTCGCCGAGCGCACGATCGTGTTCCTGGACTGCGGCAACATCGATCGCAACCCGGCGGACGTGATCAAGCGCGACGACGCGCACATCCTCAACATCGATCACCACCACGACAACACGCACTTCGGCACCGTCAACCACGTCGTGCCCGAGGCCTCGTGCACCGCCGAGATCGTGTGGGACCTCATGCGCGGGCTCGACGTCAAGCCGACGCTGCCGATCGCCGAGGCGCTGTACGTCGGGCTGGTCACCGACACCGGCAAGTTCATGTACGAGAACACCGGGACGCGCGCCCATGTCATGGCCGCCGAGCTCATCGACGCCGGCGTCGCCGTGCACGAGATCTACCACCGCCTGTACGAGGAGATCCCCTACGGCAAGCTCGAGCTGCTGGCACGCGGGCTCGCCCA
>DASYIJ010000356.1:0-3153 GCA_035997675.1 Solirubrobacteraceae bacterium | reverse complement strand
GGGGCCGAAGTCGTCGGCATGGCCGGTGTCCTTGCCCTCGAAGACGATGAGTTGGCCGATCCGCTCCTTGCTCTGTGTGCGCGAGTTGACGACGTGCGAGTCGTGCTTGACCACGCCCTGGTAGACGCGGAACAGGTTGATGCGACCGGCGAAGGCGTCGGCGCGCGTCTTGAAGACGTACGCGAACGTGTCCTTCGATGCGTCGGGCTCCAGCACGATCTCATCCGAGACCTCCAGACCGCCGTGCTTGACCGGCGAGGGGAGGTCCTCGACGAACGCATCGAGCAGCCGCGCGGTGCCCTGGTTGTGCGTGGCGACGCCGCAGGTGACGGGGAAGATGTCGCCGTGGTTGGTCCCGTCCTTGAGGGCGGCCACGATCTCGTCGTGGGAGATCTCCTCGCCCTCGAGGTAGCGCTCCATGAGCGCGTCGGAGTTCTCGGCGACCTCGTCCATGAGCTTCTCGCGGTAGGTCTGGGCCTCGTCGGCGAGCTCGTCGGGAATGTCGATGGCATTGGCGTTGCCGCGACCGTCGCCGGAGAACTCGTAGGCCTTCATGTCGATCAGGTCGATCAGGCCGCGGACGTCGTGCTCGGCGCCGATCGGGATCTCGGTCGCCACGGCGTGCGGGCCGAACGTGCTCTTGAGCGAGTCCAGGGTGCGGAAGAAGTCGGCCCGCTCGCGGTCGAGCATGTTCACGAAGACGAGCCGCGCGATGTCCAGCTCGGCGGCGCGCTGCCAGAGTCGCGACGTGGTGACCTCGACTCCCATCACGGCGTTCACCACGAACACCGCCGACTCGCACACGCGCAGCGCGCCGAGCGCGTCGGCCACGAACGACGAGTCCCCGGGCGTGTCGATCAGGTTGATCTTGCGGCCCTCCCACTCGAACGAGGCGAGCGCCGCCGAGATCGACATCTGACGAGCCTGCTCGTCCTCGTCGGCGTCGGAGACCGTCGAGCCGTCCACGACCGAGCCCAGCCGGTTGACGGCCCCCGCCTCGAACAGCAACGCCTCGAACAGCGACGTCTTCCCGGTGCCGCGGTGCCCGACGAGCGCGACGTTGCGGATCTGGTCGGCCGGCTTCACAAGCTCTCCCCTCGATCGTTCGAGGGCGACCTTACCGAAGCAGAAAACCAGCAACTACCGCGAAGCGGCACTAACTGCCCGAAACGGCGGAGGGCCTGCTGTTTGCAGGCCCGGAGCCGTGCGGGCGGGAGGGCGGCGAAGCCGCCCGGTCACATTCGCCGAGGCAGGCGCAGGGCCGTCGTCTACGGCCCGGAGCCGGAGCGGCCAAGTCGAAACCGGGAGGGCGGCGAAGCCGCCCGGTCACACTCGCCGAGACAGGCGAAGGGCCGTCGTCCACGGCCCGAAGCCGGAGCGGCCAAGGAGCGGCGCGCCCTTGGGGTCGCGGTTAGGATCGCAATCCATGTCCGCCGAAAACGTCGCCTTCGTCCGTGGCCTGTTCGAGGGTGCAGCGGGCATGGACAAGCAGGCGCTCCTGGAGGCCCTGCCCGAGGCCGTCCCCGAGGCCTTCACCGAGGACGCCGTGTGGGAGGAGGACCCGGCCCGCGCGGACCGGCAGGTCTGGCGGGGCCACGACGGAATCTGCGCGTCCTGGCGGCAATGGCTCGAGCAGTGGGAGCAGTACACGTTCGAGGTCGCCGGCCTCGAGGACCGGGGCGACCGCGTCTTCGCCACCATGACCGAGCGCGCTCAGGGCGAGGCCAGCGGTGCGAGCGTCTCGGCGACGAACTACCTGGTGCTGACGTTCCGCGACGGCAAGATCTCGCACTACCAGGAGTTCTACGACGAGCAGCAGGCGCGCGCGGCGCTCGATAGCCCCGGCTGAGCGACGAGTTCGACGTTAGGCCCCTATGACGGGCTCAACGTCGGTCTCGACGTGCCGGCGAACCCGCCCGCCTAGCCGGCGCCCAGATCCGCGCTGAGGTCCTCGTCCTGCATGCGCGCGCGCAGCCGCAGCACGGCCTTCGTGTGCAACTGCGAGATCCGCGACTCCGTCACCCCGAGGACCTCGCCGATCTCCCGCAGGGTCAGGTTCTCGTAGTAGTACAGGGCGATCACGAGCTTCTCGCGTTCTGGGAGGCGCGCGATCGCGTCGGCCACGCGGTCCTTGAGGTCGGTGGCGTCCATCACCTTGGCCGGGTCCGGCGATGACGGGTCGGGAAGGGTGTGCAGCAGCGACACCTGGTCGCCGCTGGAGTCCGAGACGGTCCAGAGCTCGTCGAGCGCGGCGATCGTCGAGTTGGAGATCTGGATCAGCGATTCCTGGAAGTCCTCCACCTCGATCCCGAGCTCGGCGGCGATCTCCTCGTCGGTGGGCGCGCGCTGGAGCTTGTGCTCGAGCTTCACGTTCGCCTTCTCGATGTCCCGCGCGCGCGCACGCACCGAACGCGGCACCCAGTCGAGCGTGCGCAGCTCGTCGATGATCGCGCCGCGGATTCGCGGGACGGCGTATGTCTCGAACTTGATCTCGCGCTCGGGCTCGTAGCGCTCGATCGCGGAGATCAGCCCGACGAGCCCGTAGGAGATGAGGTCGGCCTCCTCCACGTGCGCGGGCAGCCCGGAGCCCATGCGGCCGGCCACGTACTTGACCAGCGGCGAGTACGCGACGACGAGTCGCTCGCGGGCGCGCTGGTCATCCGCCTCTCGGTACCGACGCCACAGGTCCTTCAGCTCAATGGCTTTGACGTTCGTTTCCAGGACGAAGCCTCTCTCCTCATGCCCGCGGGTGACTGCGGGAGTACACGGTGCGCAGCCTGGCGGACTCTACTTGAGTGTAAACCTGCGTAGTCGAGAGCGAGGCATGCCCCAGAAGCTCCTGAATCGCCCGCAAATCGGCCCCTCCCTCAAGAAGATGGGTGGCAAATGAATGCCGCAACCAGTGCGGCGAGGCGCCTGCCTGGACCGCGGCATGGCGGGCCCACACGCGCAGCCGGCGACGCACGTCGGAGGTCGAGAGCCGACGCCCGGACTTGGAGAGAAAGAGCGCCGGCTCCCCGCCGGCGGCCGTCGCGCCGCCCGAGCGCGTCGGGCTCAGCGCGGGGCGCGCGCGCTCGGCGTAGGCGCGCAGCGCGCTCAGTGCGTGCTCGCCGATCGGCACCATCCGCGTCTTGCCGCCCTTGCCCTCGACCC
>DASYIJ010000329.1:0-2411 GCA_035997675.1 Solirubrobacteraceae bacterium | reverse complement strand
GTTCGCCTACATCGCCGACGTCTTCGTGCTGCCCGAGCATCGCGGCCGAGGGCTCGGCGTATGGCTCATGGAGACCGTGCTCGGCCACCCCGAGCTCCAGGGTCTGCGGCGCATCTTCCTCGTCACCGCCGACGCCCACGGACTCTACGAGCGCTTCGGCTTTCACCCGCCGCGCGGGGTCGAGCGCCTCATGGAGATCGCGCGCGAGCCAACCGAGCTGTACTAGCCTGCGCCGATCGTGCGCCGCGTCCTGCTCGTCGCTCCGCTCGTCGCGCTCCTGTGGGCGACCGGCTGCGGCGGCGGAAACACCAAGACGACGACCGTCGTCGACACCCAGACGGTGGTGCGGACGGTCACCGCGCCCCCCACCACGCCCGCCACCGCCCCGGGCACGACCGGCACGGCTCCCGCTCCCGTCCCCTCCGGCCCGCGCTCGTGCGGCCGCATCGACATCAGTTACCCGAATGGCGAGGGTGGCTCCTCGGCGGTCGGCATCGTCGCGACCGGGCTCGGGTGCGGCGAGGCCCGCGCCGTGACGCGGGCCTGCCAGCGCGGCAGCCTCACGCCGGGGTGGAACGCCGGTAGGCGCGGCGGCGGCATCCTCATGACCTCGGGCGCCCGCCGGATCACCTTCCGGCTGGCCGGCGGCGGCGGCTGCCTGCCCTAGCCGAGCCGGCAATCGCTTATAGGTGTGTGGTGGGCGCGCTCCTTGGTGCTCCAGCGGTCAGACGAGCGATGTGATCCCGAGTCGGTGCAAGCAGTTGTGCGGCTCACTTATGCCGGGCGCCAACCTTGCCGAAGCGCATCCGGCACGCGACCAGTCGCTGGACCTCGTTGGCCGCGGTCACTCCCTGCAGCTCGAGGACATCTGCGTTCAGGAACATCGCCGCCCCGCGGCGTCCGTCGGCGGTGGTGAACGTGTACGGGTGATAGCCGGGGATGGAGCCGGAGTGGCCGAAGGTGCCGCAGCTGTGCGACCACGTGTAGTGCTCCAGGCCCAGCCCGTAGGTCGCCACCCCCCCTCCTTCCAGGGGCATGGACGGACGCGCGCCGTTCAGCGAGCCCGGAGTCGCGATCTTCATCTGTCGAACAAGCCGGACGGGCACCAGGCGACCGCTGAGGTAGGAGCGGATGAACTTCTCCATATCGTCGGGCGTCGAGACGAGGGCGCCGGCAGCACCGGCGATCGTCGGGCTCGTCCCCGTAACGTCGTCGGGCCAACTCCCCGCCGCCAGGACGTCATAGCCGTGGCTGAAGGGCTTCGGCATTGCAACGATGTCGGGGGCATAGCGCGTCTCCTTCAGTCCGAGCGGCCTGAAGATCCGCTGCCGGTACTCCGCGGCCAGGGACTTGCCGGTCACCCGCTCGATGATCATCCCCAGAAGCAGGTAGCCCGTGTTCGTATACGCCCAACCCCGGCCCGGGGCGAACGTCCGCGGTGCGCTCACGCCGATGTCGATCAGCTCCTGCGGCGCCCAGGCACGAGACCGCTCCTCGGGCGACGGGTTGCAGGGATCGGGACCGCCGGGTTTCGCCGGGACGCTGCAGTAATCAGCCAGCCCGCTCGTCATGTTCAGGAGCTGGCGGACGGTGATCTGGGCGCCGTCGGGCAAGACGCCCGGGAGCAAGCCCTCGACCGAGGCGTCGAGTCCAAAGCGGCCGCCTGCCACGAGCTGCAGGATGACGGCGGAAGTGAACGCCTTCGTGACGCTGCCGGCGCGCGTGTGGTCGCGCGACGAGATCGCCACCCCGCCCCGAACGTCGGCCTCGCCGGCCGAGTAGCGCTCGATCCCATGGGGGCCGTGGATTACGCCGGTGGCGCCCGGGACACCCGCGGCCACGACGCGATCGAACGCGCGCTGCACGTCGGCCCGGGTCGGGGCGGTGACCGCGAGCGCCGACGGCGCGAGCAGCGCCGCCGCAAACGCCGTCGCAATCGCTACGGCCGCCGCCACTCTTGCATTCCGGATCAAGGTGAACCCACAGTACTCAAACGCGTCGTCCCGCTGTGACGGTGGGTGCGCGGTCGGAGTGCGCTACCGCTTTTCGTACAAGGCGGCAGTGTCGCTGGACGCGGCGCGGTCACGTGCGCGTAGGCTTCGCCCATGCCACTGGAAGCCCTGACTTCAGCCGAAATCTCGCTTCCGCCAAAGCCGGATGCGCTGCGGGTTCGTGAGCGGATCGCCGCTTTGGCGGACAGCGTGGACCTGGTCGCGTTGACGGACAATCACGCCGGCGAGGCGCGGATGTCGCCGCTCGCGGCCGTTGCACTCGCGCGCGAACAGGGCGTCAGGACTGTTGTTCACATTTCCTGCCGCGACCGCAACCGCCTTGCCCTGCAATCACAGGTGGTAGGTGCCGCGGCGCTCGGGGCCGAGGGCGTCCTGTGTGTCCAGGGCGACCCGGTCGAT
>DASYIJ010000320.1:0-7047 GCA_035997675.1 Solirubrobacteraceae bacterium | reverse complement strand
GGAGAAGTGCGGGCGGCCGTGCATGCCCAGCTCGACGAACGTCCCCTCGTCGATCAGCAGATCGATGCGCTCCCGGGCCGTGAGCTTGCCCGCGTCGTGCTGCTTGGCCACCTTCTCCTCGCCGCCGCCGAGCCGGATCGCCGCGCGCCGCTCGGCCAGGTCCTCCACCAGCGGGCGAAGGATGGAGGTCGTCTCGGTCTCGGGCGTGGCCATGGTTTCCTCGGGGATCGTAGGAAGTGGGAAGTGCTACTCCCCACTCTGACGCACGTTGCGCCGATGCGTCAAGCCGCCTCCCGCCCGGCGAGCACCGGCGCGACGGTATCGCCCACCAGCGGCGCGAGCTCCGGTGATTCCAGGCACGTGATCTCGATACCGACGACCTCGCAGGCGTCGGCGACCGCGTCGAGCAGGTCGTAGAGCTTCTCCGCGGGAAGCCCACCGTCGGCCGGGAACTCGGCGGGCATCACCGTCGGATCCAGGACGTCGAGGTCGAGATGGACGTACACCGGGGCGCCGTCCAGGGCGTTGGCCAGGTACACGAGCGTCTCGATCGCCGCGCCGATGACGGTCGCCGAGCTTCGCTCCAGTGCCCGGCTCTCCGCCGGATCGAGGTCGCGGACGCCGCACAGCACCACCCGGTCCGCGGGGACCGCATCCTGACCCAGGCCCGCGTCCCAGCGTCCGCAGGCGCCGGCCAGGGCCATGCCGCCGAGGAAGCCGCTGGCGCTCGTCTCGGGAGTGTTGAAGTCGCCGTGGGCATCGAGCCACAGGATCCGCGCGTCGGGCCGGTGCCGGGCGACGGCGGGCAGCGTCGTCAGTGCGATCGCGCACTGGCCGGCGACCACAGCCGGGACCTCGCCCGCGGTCAGCGCGTCGTCGACCTGCCCGCCGGCCTCGAGCAGGCAGCCCCGCGACTCCGCGAGGTCCTCGTCGTAGCCGCGCGTCCTCGCCTCCTGGGGCGAGCCGACCAGCCGGGGCTCCGTGGCGAGCCGCTCCGCCATCACCGCGGCGAGGGCGTCCACGCCGCGCAGGCTGTTCGGGCCGCGGTCGCACGTGCGGCACCGGAGGCCGATGACCCGGTGCGCCGGCGTCGGCTCAGCGGCCCTTCCAGCGCGGCTCGCGCTTCTCGAAGAAGGCGGTGACGCCTTCCACGATGTCCTCGGTGGATCCGGCGATCGTGAGCTGGGCGTGGAGGTATTCGAGCGCGTCGGCGAAGTCCATGTCCATCTGGCGGAACATCGCGTCCTTGCCCAGCCGCATGATGACCGGCGACTTCGAGGCGAGCTTCTCGGCCCAGGCGGTCACGGCGTCGTCGAACTCGGCGGCGGGTACGACGCGGTTGACGAGCCCGATCCGCTCCGCCTCCTCCGCCGAGATCCGCTCGCCCATGAGCAGCAGCTCGTTCGTCTTCTTGCGCGGGACGTTGCGGTAGATCAGCGCCATGATCATGAACGGGAAGGCACCGACGTTGATCTCGGGGGTCCCGAACTCGGCGCCCTCCTTCGCGACGATCAGATCGCACGCGAGCGCGATCCCCAACGCGCCGGCGAGCACGTGGCCGTTGGCCGCGCACAGGGTCGGCTTGCCGAGCTCGCCGATCAGCCGGAACAGCTGCGGGAACCGTTCGGTGCCGAAGTGCTTGTGCACGAGCGGAACCTCGGCCGAGAACCCGGCCAGGTTGGCGCCCGAGGAGAACACCCGGTCGTGGCTGGAGGTGAGCACGACGCAGCGGACGCCGTCGTCCTCGCGCGCAAGTGTCAGCGCCGCGAGCAGGTCGTCCAGCAGCTCGGTCGACAGGGCGTTGCGGTTGTCGGGCTGATCGAGCGTGATCGTGGCCACGCCGGTGTCGCCGACGTCGTAACGGAGGGTGTCGAAGCCGTCGAGCCCCATCAGTGGACCTTCACCGAGGCGAGCGCCTTGCGGCACGCGGCGCGAATCCGGGAACGCTGCTTGGCCGTCGACCGGCACTCCATCTGCCACGTCTTGCCCGCGCCGTTGAAGAAGTAGATCTGCGACTCGAGGTCGGCGGCGCCGGGGGGTTTCTGCGTGGCGGCGACCATCGGCAGGTTCCCGTGCCGCTCGAGGTGGACGGTCGCCGGGATGACCCCGGCCACCACCTTGGGCAGGCTGATCAGCAACTGGTCGACGGGGAGCGGCGCGCTGGGCTGCCCCCGGGCCGCGATGTAGTCCTCCCGGCCGAGCCCGACGATGCCGATGACGCGCCCGCTCGGATGGGCCCCGACCGCGCGGCCCGCCTTGAAGTCGCCCGGATAGGAGAAGGTCATGCCCGACTCGTCGAAGGTGTTGTCGCCTCCGCCGCAGGCCGCGACGGTCACGGCGATCGCGGCGGCGGCCAGCGCGGTCGTGGAGGTGCGCACGGCGCGCAACCCTACAGCGCGACCGGCGGGCCCGAGGCGGCTAAGCGACCAGTTCGCCGAGCTCGGCGGAGGCGAGCAGCTCTCCGATCTCGGCCGCGGGGGCGGGCCGAGCGAAATGGAAGCCCTGGGCGTGATCGCAGCCCAGCTCGCGCAGCGCCATGGCGTGCTCCGCGGTCTCGACACCCTCGCCGATCGTCTCGACTTCGAGCGCCCGCGCAAGCGAGATGACCGACGCGACGATCGCCTCGTCCTCGCGGTTCTGCCCGATGCCGGAGACGAACGAGCGGTCGATCTTGATGACATCGACGGGCGGGAGCTGGCGGATCTGGCTGAGTGACGAGAACCCGACGCCGAAGTCGTCGATCGCCAAGCACACCCCGAGACGCCTGAGCGAGAGCAGCGTCTCGCGGGCGGCGTCGGGGTCCTCGGCCAACGCACTCTCGGTGATCTCGAGGCACAGAAGCTCGGGCGGGAGGTCGGCGTCGGCAAGGGCGTTCGCCACCGTGTCCCGCAGCCCCTCGTGCGCGAGCTGGCGGCCGGACAGGTTCACCGCCATGCGGAGCGGGGCGTCGCCGTACACGCCCAGCCAGGCGTGTGCCTGCCGGCAGGCCTCGCGCAAGACCCATTCGCCGATCGGCGCGATGAGGCCGGTGTCCTCGGCCACGGGAACGAATTCACCCGGCGCGACGAGGCCGCGGTCCGGGTGCGCCCAGCGCACGAGCGCCTCGACGCCGACGACGCGCCCCGTCTCCAGTTCCACCTCGGGCTGGTAGTGCACGCGCAGTTCGTCGCGCTCGATGGCCCGCCGCAGGGCGGTCTCGGTCTCCAGCCGCTCGGCGCCGCGCAGGCGCATCGCCCCGTCGTAGATCGCGTAGCGCGAGCGCCCACGCTCCTTGGCGCCGTACATGGCCGCGTCGGCGTCGCGCAGCAGCGCGCTGGCCGACATGGCGCCGTCGCGTCCCAGGGCGATCCCGATCGACGCCGACAGGAACACCTCGCGATCGGCAAGCGGGAATGGCTCGGCCAGCGCCTCGGCGATGCGCTCCGCGACACTGGAGACGTCGACCTCGCTGGAGACGTCCTCGCACAGGATCGTGAACTCGTCGCCGCCGAACCGCGAGAGCGTGTCCGACGGGCGCAGGATTCCGCGCAGACGGCTTGCCGTCTCCACCAGCACCCGGTCGCCGACCTCGTGGCCGTGGCTGTCGTTGATCAGCTTGAACCGGTCGAGGTCGACGAAGAGGATGGCGACCGCGCCGGCGCGGCGGGCGAGACGCGCGAGTGCGACCTCGAGCCGATCCGTGAACAGCAGACGGTTGGGCAGGCCGGTCAACGGATCGTGCAGCGCCCGGTGGGCCAGCTCCGCCTGGGCGCGCTTGCGGTCGGTGATGTCCTGCATCTGGGCGATCAGGTGCACCGGCCGGCCGGCGGCATCCTTCACGACGGTCAGGTTGAGCTGGATCCACACGGCGTGTCCCTCGGCGTGCACGTACCGCTTCTCCGTCTCGTAGACCTGGCGCTTGCCGGAGAGCAGCTCGCTCAGGCCCACGAGGTCGGCGTCCAAGTCGTCGGGATGCGTGATGTCGCGGAAGGGCATGCCCACGAGCGCGTCGCCCTCGTATCCGGTCAGCTCCGCGAGCGCCCGGTTGACGCGCAGATAGTGGCCGTCGAGCGAACACAGCGCCATGCCGATGGCGGCATCCTCGAAGGCGCGGCGGAAGCGCTCCTCGGCCTCGCGCAGGGCCTCCATGCGTTCTGTCGACTCGGCCTCGCGCAGCTCGAGGCGGCGCAGCAGACCCGAGAGCATCAGGCCGACGACCGTCAGCGTTCCCATCGTGATCGCCCACTGCATCGGTCCCGTGGCGGAGCTGCCGCGCAGCACCAGCGCCGAGGCGTAGGCCAGACCGACGAACGCGAGCTGGGCGCCGGCCTGCCGTCGGGTGAGGAAGTAGAACGCGTACACGGCCACCCACACGTAGAAGATGTGGACTCCCAGGTTGGTCGGGCCGTGCCCGAGAGCGATGGACCCGCTGATCTCCAGCGTCCCGGCCGCCACCGCGGCGCCGATCAGCCAGCCCGGAACCCGATCTGCGGTGGCGAGGAGAGAGGCCCCGAGCACCGCGGCCAGCGCGAGGAGCGCTGCCTCGGCCAGTCGGTCGGCGTGGACGGCGGCGGGCAGGAACACGAGCAGCAGGGCGCCCAGGCCGGAGCCCACGAGGAAGAAGTAGGCGAGAACGCGGGTGCGAGAGGCCCGCGCGACTGCGCTGTCTCGGAGGGAGGACAAGGACGATCGCCACGACCCCTATCGGCGGCCGCGCGCGAAGCCTTAGTCGTCGGCGGAGACCCATCGCGCCTAGCGGAAAGTAGGAAGTACTACTGTTTACTTTTCACAGGGGCTCCGCTACGGTGCGGCGGCCCACGCCGCCGAGAAGACAGGAGACCCGCCCATGGCCACCGCCGACGTCCTCAAGCCCGACCACCGGGGCTCCCGCAAGCACTTCATCTTCAACGAGGACCACGACGCCCTGCGGGAGTCGATCGCCTCGTTCGTGTCGCGCGAGCTGGCACCCCACGCCGAGGAGTGGGAGGAGACGACGTTTCCCGACTCGGTGTTTCACCGGATGGGCGAGCTGGGCTTTCTCGGGCTGGACAAGCCCGAGGAGTACGGCGGCCAGGGCGGCGACTACTACTGCAGCATCGTGCTCGGGGAGGAGATGACGGGCTCCAACTCGGGCGGCGTGGCGATGGGCGTCGCGGTGCACACGGATATGGCCACCCCGCCGATCCTCGCCTTCGGCACCGAGGAGCAGAAGGAGCGCTACCTCGTGCCGGCGATCGCCGGCGAGAAGATCTCCTGTCTCGGCATCACCGAGCCGGATGCCGGCTCCGACGTCGCCGGCATCAAGACCCGCGCCGTGCGCGACGGCGACGACTACGTCATCAACGGCTCGAAGACCTACATCACGAACGGCCACCGGGCCGACTTCATCGTGCTGGTCACCAAGACCGACCCGGACGTCGGCTACGACGGCTTCACCCTGTTCCTCGTCGACATGGACTCGCCGGGCGTGATCCGCGAGAAGCGGCTCGAGAAGCTGGGCATGCACGCCTCCGATACGGCCCTGCTCGCCTTCCAGGACGTCCGCGTCCCGGCGGACGCCGTGCTGGGCGAGGTCGGCAAGGGCTTCTACCACATCATGTGGGAGCTCCAGGGCGAGCGCCTCATCGGTGCCGCCGGCTGCGTGGCCGGCGCCCAGCGCTGCTTCGACCGCACGCTGCAGTACGCCAAGGAGCGTCAGGCCTTCGGCCGTTCGATCGGGCACTTCCAGGTGATCCGCCACAAGTTCGCCGAGATGGCGACGAAGATCGAGGCGGCCCGCCAGATGGTCTACACGACCGCGTGGCGCTTCGACAACGGCGAGTACCCGGTCCGCGAGATCTCGATGGCGAAGCTCTACGCCTCCCGCATGGCCGTCGAGGTCGCCGACGAGTGCATCCAGATCCACGGCGGCGCCGGCTACATGAAGGAGTACGGCGTCGAGCGCGTGTGGCGCGACATGCGGCTCAACCGCATCGGCGCGGGCACCGACGAGATCATGCTCGACGTGATCGGTCGGTCCTACGGGGTGTAGCGTCGTCCTCGTGGGCGCCCGCCTCGAACACGTCCGCTCCTACTACGACTCGCTGAACACCGGCGACGCCGACGCCGTGGCTGCTCACTTCACCGACGACGCCGTGCACTACTACACGCGGCGCGACCCGCAGTTCGGCGCGCGCGAGATCGCCGAGAACGCCGCGCTCGGGGTCGAGCACCTCCACGCGGTCTGGACGCTCGAGCACGCCGTTGAGGGCGAGGACGAGGTGGGGATCGAATGGTCGATGGCGTTCGACCACCCGCGTACGGGCGAGCGCTGCCTGGATCGCGGCGCGGAGTTCCTCGTGTTCCGCGACGGGCGGATCTGCGAGGTGCGCGCGTACTACCACGGCGGCGTGCCGGCCAACCTGTCCGGCGACCTCGTCGGGTTCGATCACGCCGCGCGCGGCCACAGCACGCTGTGAGCGCGTTGCGGGAGAAGGGCCTCCCCGCCGCCGCCGCCCGGCGGCCGATCCCGCCGTTCACGCAGGAACACGAGGACTTCAGGGAAAGCGTGCGCCGGTTCGTGGAGACCGAGCTCCACCCGCACGCGCGCGAGTGGGAGGACGCACGCTGGTTCCCCAACGAGGTGTTCGACCGATGCGCGGAGCTGGGCTATCTGGGTCTCAAGTACGAGGAGGAGTACGGCGGCCAGGGCGGCGGCTACGTGGCCGACGCCGTGTTCGCGGAGGAGCTGGCGCGCTGTGGCTCGGGCGGAGTGGCCGCCGGAATCGGCGCGCACACATCCATCGCAACTCCGCCGATCTGGAAGTTCGGCACCGAGGACCAGAAGCAGCGCTACCTCGTGCCCGCGATCCGGGGCGAGAAGATCGGCGCGCTCGGGATCACGGAGCCCGACGCCGGGTCGGACGTCGCCGGGATCAAGACGACCGCGCGGAAGGTGGACGGCGGCTACGTGGTCAACGGGTCGAAGATGTTCATCACCAACGGCGTGCGCGCGGACTTCATCGTGACCGCCGTGAAGACGACCGCGGAGGGCGGCCACCACGGAATCTCGTTCGTGATCATCGACCG
>DASYIJ010000283.1:0-2472 GCA_035997675.1 Solirubrobacteraceae bacterium | reverse complement strand
CAGTGGGACAAGGACTCCTGCTCGGACGCCGGCTTCCTGAAGATCGACCTGCTGGGCCTGGGGATGCTCTCCGCGGTGGAGCGCTGCGTGGACACGATCGCCCGGACCCGGGGCGAGCGGATCGACCTCTCCCGCATTCCCTACGACGACCCGGCCACCTACGACGCGATCCAGAAGGCGGAGACCACCGGCGTCTTCCAGATCGAGAGCCGGGCCCAGATGGCCTCGCTGGTGCGCACGCGCCCCGAGACGCTGGACGACATCACCGTGCAGGTGGCGATCGTGCGCCCGGGGCCGATCCAGGGCGGCGCCGTGAACCCCTACATCGAGCGCCGCCAGCGCCTGCGCGCGGACCCCGGCTACGAGGTCCCCTACGAGCACCCGTCGCTGGAGCCGGTGCTGCGCGACACGTTGGGGACGATCATCTTCCAGGACCAGGTGATCGAGGTCGCCCAGGCCTTCGCCGGCTTCTCGCCGGGCAAGGCCGAGGGGCTGCGGCGGGCGATGAGCCGGCGCCGCTCGGAGGCGGCGATGGAGGCCTACCACCGCGAGTTCGTGGCCGGCGCCGTCGCGCGGCACGGCGTGGACGACGCGCGCGCCGAGCAAGTGTGGGACATGGTCAAGGGCTTCTCGGGCTTCGGCTTCCCCAAGGCCCACGGAGCCGCCTTCGGCCTGCTCGCCTACCAGTCCACCTGGCTGCGGGTGCACTACGGGCCGGAGCTGCTGTGTTCGCTGCTCAACGAGCAGCCGATGGGCTTCTATCCCCCAGACGCGCTCGTGCACGAGGTCCAGCGACGCGGCTTCCAGGTGCTCCCGGTCGACGTCAACGCGAGCGCGGCGGAGTGCACGGTCGAGGTCGACGGCGGGAACGTCGACGGCCCGGCCCAGCGTGTGCGCATCGGGTTGGGCTACGTGAACGGGGTCCGTGCCGAGGAGATTGCGGCGATCGTCGAGGCGCGCGAACGCGCCGGCCCGTTTCGCAGCTCGGCCGACCTCGCGGCGCGCGCTGGGTCCGCGCGCGCGTCGCTCGAGCGTCTGGCCTGGGCCGGCGCGTGCGACGGGCTCGGCCGCGGCGGGCGGCGAACCGCGCTGTGGCAGCTCGGGGTCGCCGCCTGGCGGCCGGAGGCCGGCCGGCGAGTCCGTGGGGGCCGCCAGCTCGCCCTCCCGCTCGGTCCCGCCGACACCCCGGAGCTGCCGGCGCTGAGCGCGTGGGAGCGGATGCTCGCCGACTACGAGGGAACGGGCATGACCCTGGCCGAGCACCCGCTCGCGCTGCTGCGCCCCTCCCTGCCGGCCGGGGCCGCCACCAGCATCGACCTGGCCACGCTGCCCCACGGCTCCCGGGTGCAGGTCGCCGGCCTCGTCGTCGCGCGCCAGCGTCCGGGGACGGCCAAGGGCATCGTGTTCATGCTGCTCGAGGACGAGGGCGGCACGATCAACCTGATCGTGCCGCCGCAGGTGTACGAGCGCCACCGCCTGACGGTGCGCACCGAGCCGCTCGTGCAGGCGGCCGGCCGTCTCGAACGCCACCCGGCGGCCGGCGGCGCCATCAACGTCCTCGTCGACACGCTCTCCCCCCTGTCCGCGCCCGACCTCAAGCTCGCCGAGGTCAAGGACTTCTCGCCCCTCGACGAGCGCCAGCGCCAACGGATCGCCGCCGTCGAAGCGGCCGAGGAGGAGGTCGCCGCGGCCGCCGGCGCCGGCGGTGACTTCCGCGCCGTCGCCCCGCCGGCGATGAGCTTCGCGTCGGGACGCCGGCGGTGAGGTCTCGCGCGGCCCGTCGGACAGCTACTCCACGCGGTCGATCACCGGATCGGCCCGTTCGCCGAGGTACTCCACCCAGGCCCGCTTCACGCACGGGTAGTGCGTGGACGCCTCGACCTGGTCCATGAAGTTCACGACGTTGGTATCGAAGCGCTGCTGTAGCTCGGGGTCGGCGATCGTCCCTTCGGAGTCGAACGCCTGGTGTGCCTGCGCGAGCGAGAACATGTCGGGGTACAGCCTCGCGCCGAGGTGCTCGAGGGGCATGCGCAGGGCCCACAGTCCGCGGTTGCCACCCGACATGGACGGCGACGCCGACATCAACAGCCCGGCGCGCTCGTTGAAGGGCTGCGGACTGAACCGCGACACCCAGTCGATCGAGTTCTTGAGCACGCCGGGCATCGAGGCGTTGTACTCCGGCGAGGCCACGACGAACCCGTTGCTGGCCTCCAGGCATCGGCGGAACTCCTCGGCCCCGGGTGGAAACCCCTCCTCGTGCTGGACATCGGCGTTGTAGGAGGGCGTGTCGAAGTCGCTCATGGACCTGAGGTCCACCTCCCCCTCGTTGGCTTCGATGGTCACGGCGGCGAGGCGGGCGAGCTCGGCGTTGAGCGACCCCTCCCGCAGTGACGCCGAGAAGACCAGGAACCGGATGGGTTCCCGGTGCTGCGCGTCGGGCATGGCAACGTCTCCCTCGTCGGATGGCGCCCG
>DASYIJ010000348.1:0-3249 GCA_035997675.1 Solirubrobacteraceae bacterium | reverse complement strand
AAGCTGTCTCGCACGCCCGGAGCGTGGCAGGAGCTTGGCCCGGTAACCGCCGGAACACCGAGCGCTAATCCGTTGCTAACACGACGATAAGCGGGCGAGAGCAAGCGTCGGTCTACGGTGCGCCGTTCCGATCGGCCGACGGACCGACAATGACCAGCATGATTGGCCCGCCCCCATGAACGGAGACACCATCGCGGTCCCGGCCGACTCCGAGCGGCCCGCGGGTCGCTCGGCCGCCCGACCGTGGCTTCGGCCCGCCGTGGGCGTGGGCGTGGCGCTGCTGGCGGAGCTGTTCATCGTCGCGCTCGCGGCGGGGCATGCGACGATCCTCGCGCCGCCCCGGACGATCCCGTTCTCGTCGTGGCGGGCGGGTCCCCTCCAGGGACTGCTCGGCGGCTTTCACCCCAACCGCACCGAGCTCAAGATCTACCTCCTGGGCGCCATGCTGGTCATGGGCGCCGGCTACCTGCTCGCCCTCTCCGACGCCCGGCGGCTTCCCGCCCGCTGGATCGTGGCCGCGATCGTCGCGGCGCACGCGATCGTGCTGCTGGCTCCGCCGCTGTTGCTGACCGACGTCTACAACTACATCGGGTACGCGAAGCTCGGGGTCATCCACCACCTGAATCCCTACATCCACGTGCCGCGCGCGGCCCGGCACGACTCCATCTATCCCTACGCGACGTGGCACTACCAGGCCACGCCCTACGGTCCGCTGTTCACGCTGGCCACCTACCCGTTGGCGCGGCTGGGACTTCCGACGGGGGTGTGGATCCTCAAGGCGGCGACCGTGCTGTCGAGCCTCGGATGCGTGGCGCTCCTGGCCGCGTGCGCGCGGCGGCTCGGCCGTTCGCCGGCGGTCTGCGCCGTGGCGTTCGGCCTGAACCCGCTCCTGATCGTGTACGGCGTCGGGGGCGTGCACAACGACTTTCTCATGATGGTGGTGCTGCTGGCGGGCCTGCTCTGGTTGTTGCAGGGGCGCGCCGTGGCCGGGGGCGCCGCGACGATCGCCGCGATCGGGGTCAAGCTGTCGGCGGCCCCCATGGCGCTCTTCGTACTCCTGAGCGGGCGCCCACGTCGGCTCGTGGCGATCGGCGCCGTCGGCGCCGCCGTCCTGCTCATCGCCCTCTTCGCGATCGTGTTCGGTACGCGCGCACCGGGTCTCACCGACCAGGCGAACACGATCACGAACTTCAGCGTGCCCGACGATCTCGCCACGATTCTCGGCGTGCGCGCGACGTCGCGGTGTGCTGGACACTTCTACCCGTGCCTGAATTCGACGGTGTCGCTCATAACCACGCTGGCCTTCGTCGCCGCGATGCTGGCGCTGGCCTGGCGGGCCTTCCGGGGGGCCGACCCGATCGCCTGCGCCGGCTGGGCCGGCGTGGCGCTGATCCTCACGCTCGCCTCCGTCATGCCCTGGTACGTGCTGTGGGTCCTCCCCTTCGCCGCGCTGTCGCGATCGCGGGCACTGCAGGTCACCACGGGCGTTCTCTGCCTGCTCCTGCTGATCTTCGGGCAACCGACCGCCCACCTGATCACCTATGGCGCCTGAGCTGAGCGTCGTCATCCCCGTGTTCGGATGCTCGCGGCAGCTGGACGAGCTGTACGAGCGCCTGCGCGCGGCCATCGAGCCTCTGACCCCGGACTTCGAGCTCGTGCTCGTGGACGACGCCAGCCCCGACTCCGCATGGCCGCGCCTCGTGGCGCTCGCGGAGTCCGATCCCCGCGTTCGCGTGTTCGGGCTGAGCCGCAACTTCGGGCAGGACGCCGCGATCACCGCGGGCCTCGCGAAGGCGCGTGGACGGTGGGTCATCGTCATGGACTGCGACCTCCAGGAGCCACCGGAGGCGATTCCGGAGCTCTACGCCCGGGCCCAGGAGGGATTCGAGGTCGTGCGAACGGAACGCGGCGCGCGCGGTCACTCGCGCGTGCGGCGCCTGGCGAGCAGTGTCTACCGCCGGCTTCTGCTCGAGGAGACCGCGCACCCCGAGTACAGCAACATGAGCCTCCTCTCCCGGCGGGCGGTGGACGCCTTCAACGCCATGCAGGACCGCGATCGCGAGTACCACCTGATGCTCGACTGGCTCGGCTTCGACAGCGCGGTGGTGCCGATCGCGTTCGCCCCGCGGTCCGACGAGAGCTCCTACACGCTGCGCCGGCTCATGCGCGTCGCCCTCGACGGGATGTTCTTCCGCACCACCGTGCTCCTCCGCGTGGTGGTGTTCGTCGGCTTCGTCGTGGCGGTCATCGGCGGAGCGTTGGCCCTCTTCAACGTCGCCTATTACTTCGTCGCGGGCCAGCCAACGGGCTACACGAGCCTGATCGTCCTCCTCGTGCTCTTCTCCGGGCTGATCATCGTCAGCATCGGCGTCGTCGGTCTCTACGTGGGACGCATCTTCGAGCAGGTCAAGAGCCGACCGCTGTTCGTCATCGCACGCCAGATCGACCGCGCCGAGACCCCCGGGCAGGACGACCCGCGCGTGTCCTCGGGCTCCCCCGACCACCCGGGCTGGTCGGACCATGACTGACGCTGTCGCGGCGCCGCGGTCGCCCGGTCTCGTGTACCGCAGCGCCGCCCTGTACGAGGCGGTCATGCGCGTGCTCTACGGCCGCCACTACGCCGCGCGTCAGCGGGCCATCGCCGGCCTGATCCCCGAAGGCGCATCGGTCCTGGAGCTCTGCTGCGGACCCGGGACGCTGTACCGGCGCCACCTCGCTCGCAAACGGGTGCAGTACCTCGGGCTCGACATCAACGCCGGCTTCCTGCGCCGCGTGCGCCGCAGCGGCGCGGAGGCGCGCGAATGGGACGTCCGATCGGCGGACCCGCTGCCGCCGGCGGACGAGGTGATCATGCAGGCCAGCCTCTACCACTTCATGGACGACCCGCGCCCGCTGATCGAAAGAATGGTCGCCGCCGCGCGACGACAGGTCATCCTCGCCGAGCCCGTGCACAACGTCGCCAAGCAGCCGGGGCCCCTGGGCGCCGTGGCCGCCCGGCTCACCGACCCCGGCACCGGGCCGCAACCCGATCGTTACGACGAGTCGAGCCTCGACCGCGTTCTCGAGCCCTTCGGCGGGCTGGTCCGCGAGCAGAGGCTCCTGCCGGGCGGACGCGAGAAGGTCTACGTCCTCGAGGTCAGCTGATCGCGACGGCGCGCGCGGCATCGCGGCGTACGCGAACCACGAAATCGCCGCCGCCCGCCGACACCACGGTGAATCCCTCGGCATCGAGACCGGAGCGCTCGGCGA
>DASYIJ010000345.1:0-6101 GCA_035997675.1 Solirubrobacteraceae bacterium | reverse complement strand
TCGTCCGCCTGCATCGCGTTGAAGGCGGCGGCGAACACCTCCTGCAGCACGTCCTCGGCGTCCTCGCGGGATCCGAGCATGTGGCGGCAGAAGGCGTGCAGGCGCGACTGGTAGCGACTCACGAGCGCCTCGAAGGCGCCGTGGTTGCCACGACGGATCAGCGCCACCAGGCGCTCGTCCGACTGGAGCCGGAGCAATGGCGAGCTCCCATGGAGCCCAGGCATGCCGGCATGCTTGAGGGCTGATACTTCCACGCGCGTGAAGGTTCCCTTCGGGGGTCAGGACACGGTAGCAACGGGGAAGTTGCGCGGAAACCGCCTCATACCCGCCTCCTACAGGGGCTGAACCGTGCCCAGGCGACGTCTGACGGCGGCGAGCGTCGCCTGAACGTGCCTGGCCGCGCGACGCGAATACCCGGGGCGGGACTCGAACCCGCTAGCTCTTTCGAGCAGCGCCTTTTAAGGGCGCCTGGCTTCACCAGTTTGCCGACCCGGGCGCGCCTCGATGGTACTTGGGGCGGACGCGCGTCAGGCGGCGGCCGCGACCGCCGGCGGCGGGGCGAGCAGGTCCAGCAGCGCCGCCGCCTTGTCGGCCGCGCCGGTGACGTGGAGCGCCTCCGGCGGCGGGCGGCGCCCGGCCACCAGCCCGGCGCAGCTCGACGCGGTCATGCGCACGCGCGCGTCGGCGTCCAGGCAGGCGCCGGCCCGAACCCGCAGGCCGTCCGGGCCGGCGTGCAGCGCCCAGCGCCGCGGGGCCGCCGCGCCCGGCTCCAGCGACCACAGCGCGTCGGGGTCGGCGATCTCCAGTTCGAAGCGGCCGTCGACGACGCCGGCGTCGGCGCACCGGGCGCCGTAGCGCAGCTCGAGCTGGCGCATCAGGACGTGGGGGAGGAGCGCCTCGTCGGGCGCGGGCTCCGCGGCGAGCTCCGAGAGCCCGAACTCGGCAAGCGAATCGAGCACCGCTCCGAGCCGGTCGCCCTTTTCGGTCAGCTCGTAGCGACGCATGCGGCCCGGCTCGAGCGCCCGCCGCACGACACCGAGCGCCTCCAGTTCGACCAGGCGCTCGGCCAGCTGGTTCGGCGGCACGTCGGGAAGGCCGCGCCCGATCGCCGCGGCCGTGAGCGGACCCCGCAGGACGAGCTCGCGCACGACCAGCAGCGTCCAGCGCGAGCCAATCGCATCGAGCGTGCGCGCCACCGCGCAGAACTGGTGATAGCTCGTTCGCATCTCTCCCTTGCCGCCCGTCCGGAAGGCCGCGTGCACATGGGAAACGCAGCCAACGGCCGAAACTTGCGGTACCGATTTCGACCCGCATTTGGGCCGACGGTTCCCCTTTGACACCCCCCACGGTGCGCGCTAGCGTCGCCGGTCGCGGGACAGGAGGCCCCGCACGGAGAGAGATTCCTATAGGAGCACAGGGGTGCGAAACGTCAGCGCAATCGGCCGCACGGCGGCCATAGCTGCGGTGGTCATCGCGGGTATCGCGGTGGCAGTCATCCTGCTGCGCGGAAGTGGCTCCAACTACACGATCAAGGCGGACTTCCAGAACGCCAGCCAGCTCGTGAAGGGCAACCTCGTGCAGGTGTCGGGCCGACCCGTCGGCAAGGTCACCACCATCAACCTGACGCAGGACGGCCAGGCCGAGGTGACGATGAAGGTCGACGACGCCTACGCCCCGCTGCGCGAGGGCACGCAGGCCACGGTGCGCGCCTCGTCGCTGTCCGGGATCGCCAACCGCTACGTCGATCTCAACCTCGCGCCCGCCGGCGCCCGGCACATCCCGAGCGGCGGGGTGATCGACGCGTCGCACACGACCACGGCGGTCGACCTCGACCAGATCTTCAACATCTTCGACCCGAAGACCCGCAAGTCCCTCTCCAACGTCATCCAGGGCTCGGCCAACCAGTACACGGGGAAGGGCGCACCGGCGAACGCCGGGCTCGCCTATCTCAACCCCGCGCTCGCCTCCTCCTCCGCGCTGTTCTCCGAGCTCAACCGCGACACGAGCAGCTTCCGGCGCTTCATCTCGGCCAACTCGCACCTGGTCACCGATGTCTCGCAACGCGCCAACGACCTCGCCGGACTGGTCGACAATCTCGCCACGACGACGGGCGCCATCGGACGCCAGGGAACGGCCCTCCAGAGCGCCATCCAGCAACTGCCGGATTTCATGCGGCGGTCGAACACCACCTTCGTCAATCTCCGGGCGACCCTCGACGACCTCACCCCGCTCGTCAACGAGTCGAAGCCCGTGGCCAAGAAGCTGCGGCCATTCCTGCACGAGCTGCGTCCGCTGGCCCAGGACGCACAGCCGACGGTCCGCGACCTCGTGGCGCTGATCAAGAAGACGGGCCCCAACAACGACCTGATCGATCTCACGCGCAGCAACGTCCCGGTCCGCGACCAGGCGATCGGGCCGGTCCAGGTCAACGGCGCTTCGCGCGAGGGCGCGTTCCCCGCTTCCACGAAGGCGTTGAAGGGCTCGACGCCGCAGCTCGCGTCCGCGCGGCCCTACGCGCCGGATCTCATCGGCTGGTTCGACGACTTCAGCCACAGCGGCGTCTACGACGCGCTCGGTGGCGTGAGCCGCGCGGCGCTGTACGTGAACCTCTTCACGCTCGCCGGCAACGTGCCGAACATCCCGGGCGGCCTGATCCCGCCGAGCGATCGCGCCACCAAGTTCGCGGCCAACGCGAAGCTGCACCAGAACAACCGCTGCCCGGGCTCGATGGAGCGCAACCCCGGCGACGGCTCCAACAACCTCGACGCGTTCGCGGCGCAGACCGGCTGCGATCCGAGCCAGACCCCGCTCGGCCCATGAAACGGCTCCTGACCATCGTGTTCGTCGGCGGGGCCCTGAGCGCCTTCGTGTTCCTCGCCCTCGGCGCCGGCGGGCACGAGAAGGGCAGCCCGTCCTACTGGGTCGAGCTGGACAACGCCTTCGGCCTGGTCAAGGGCGCGGACCTGAAGATCGCCGGCGTGCGCGCGGGGAAGATCGGCGACATGAAGGTCGACGTGCGCACGCACCGCGCGCTGATCGGGATCCAGGTGGACGGCAGCAAGGGCGACTTCAACTCACTGCGCTCGGACGCCTTCTGCGAGTCCAAGCCGCAGTCGCTGATCGGCGAGTACTTCATGGACTGCCAGCCCGGCAAGTCGCCCACCAAGCTGAAGTCAGGCAGCCGGATCGCCGTCACCCACACCGCCTCGACGATCCCCGCGGACCTGGTGCAGAACGTCCTTCGCCTGCCCTATCGCGAGCGGCTGCGGTTGATCGTCAACGAGCTGGGCACCGCGGTGGCGGGCCGCGAGGGCGACCTCAACAACGCCATCCGCCGCGCCAGCCCGGCGCTGCGCGAGACCGACAAGGTGCTCGCGATCCTTGCGCAGGAGAACGGCGTGATCCGCGATCTGACGACCAACGCGGACACGGTGATCACCGCGCTGTCCAACAACCGCGCGGACGTCGGGCGCTGGGTCGTGGCCGCGCGCCGGACGGCGGAGGCGTCGGCCAGCCGGAACGTCGACCTGGCGGCGACGTTCGCCAAGCTGCCCGGCTTCCTCGAGCAGCTGCGCCCGACGATGGCCGCCCTCGGCCGCGTGGCCGACGAGCAGACGCCGGCGCTGCGCGACCTCAACGCCACCAGCGGCCAGCTCACCCGCTTCTTCAACGACCTCGGGCCGTTCTCCAACGCGTCGCGGCCCTCGTTCAGCTCTCTCGGCCAGGCCTCCCAGGTCGGCGACCAGGCGGTGAAGTCGGCCAACAAGACCGGCACGATCCGGCTGCTCAAGAACTTCGCCTCGCCGACCCCCGAGCTCTCCAAGAACCTGGGAATCATCCTCCAGGACCTGGACAACCCGGCCCGCGCGGTCGAGAGCGACCCGCGCGCGGCGAAGGCCACCGGCCGACCGGCGCCGACGGGCTATTCGGGCCTGGAGGCGCTGCTGCAGTACGTCTACGACCAGGAGCAGGCGACCAACGTCTTCGACTCAAACGGCTACATCCTCAAGATCGTGGCCTTCGGCGGCGAGTGCGCGCCCTTCCGCAACGCCGACACGCTGAACAACCCGAAGCCGGTCAGCCCCGAGCCGGGGGCGCCCACCGGCCCGCAGCTGCTCAAGGACTGCGGCGCGCACCTCGGGCCCACGCAGCCCGGCCTGAACGCGACGGACCCGACCGCGCGCGCCGCGACGGCGTCCTCCGCGCGCGAGCGTTCGACGGCGGGCGCCTCGGCGGGCACGCAGGACAGCAACACCGCCGCTGCGCAGCCGGCGCCGAACGCGGCCGCGCCGAGCACCGGGTCGAGCGGGACGTCCAAGCCACCACTGCCGGTCGACCTCAAGAAGACGCTCGACCAGCTGCTCGGTCACGTGCCCGGCCTGCCGAAGGTGCCGGGCGTTCCCCAGCAGCTGCCGCAGTCGGTCACGAACCAGGTCCCCGGCCAGGTCAACAACACGCCGCTCTCCAAGCAGGATCAGCAGGCCCTCCTCAACTACCTGCTCGCGCCATGAGCCGCCGCCGCTCGTCGTCCTCGATCGTCGCCAACCCCGTGCTCGTGGGCGCGGTCACGACGCTTGTCGTCCTCGTCGCGGTCTTCCTCGCCTACAACGCCAACAACGGCCTGCCCTTCGTCCCGACCCGCCAGTACAAGGTGCAACTTGACAACGGCTCCAACCTCGTGCGCGGCAACGAGGTGCGGGCGGGCGGCTTCCGCGTCGGCGTCGTCGAGAGCCTGCGGCCGATCACGCTAACCAACGGACGGACGGTCGCCGAGCTCACGCTCAAGCTCGACAAGAAGACCGGCGACGTCCCCGTCGACTCCACGGCCACGATCCGCCCGCGCTCGGCGCTCGGGCTCAAGTTCGTCCAGATCACGAAGGGCCACTCGTCCAGGACCTTCCACGACGGCGACACGATCCCGCTCGCCCACACGACGGTGCCGGTGCAGTTCGACGACCTCAACAAGCTCTTCGACACCAAGACGCGGCAGGCGTCGCAGGACAACCTGGTCGGGTTCGGCAACGCGTTCACCGGACGGGGCCAGGACCTCAACGTGACGATCAACCAGCTGCCGCAGCTCTTCTACTACCTGGAGCCGGTGGCGCGGAACCTGTCCAGCGGCGACACGCAGCTCGCGCGCTTCTTCCGCGAGCTGGGCCGCACGGCGGCGATCGTCGCGCCCGTGGCCGGCGTCAACGCCCGACTGTTCACCGACATGGGCACGACCTTCGCGGCGATCTCGCGCGATCCCGCCGCGCTCCAGGACACGATCGCCCAGTCGCCGTCCACCGAGCAGGTGGCCACGGACTCCCTGCGGATCCAGCGGCCGTTCCTCAACGACACGGCGGACTTCTCGCACGACCTGCGGTTCGCCACGACCGAGCTGCGGGCCGCGCTGCCCGACATCAATCCCGCCCTCGAGACGGGCACGCCGGTGCTCAAGCGCACGGTGGCGATGAACCAGGCGCTCAAGGGCGCGCTCACGGCGGGCCGCGACCTGATCCAGGCGCCCGGCACGAACACGGCGCTGCGCGGGCTCGTGGCCACGGTGATGACCCTCAACCCGCAGCTGAAGTACCTCGGGCCCTACCAGACGGTGTGCAACTACTGGAACTACTTCTGGACGCGGACCGCCGAGCACTTCAGCGAGGGCGACCCGACCGGCGAGTCCCAGCGCGCGCTGCTCAACTCGACGGCGGGCCAGCTCAACAGCACCGGCAGCGCCGGGGCGTTCGAGGCCGCCAACGGCGAGGGCTACAACACGCTGACGCCGGCGCAGAAGGCGCGCGGCGACAACGAGATCGCGCACGGGAATCCCTACAGCGCCGCGATCACCAACAGCGGCGCCGCCGACTGCGAGTCCGGCCAGGAGGGCTACATCCACGGGCCGCTGGCCACCTTCGCGCCCACGAAGGACAAGGAGGGTGGACCGACGCTTGCCGTGGCCGACCCCCACATGCCGGGTGTCCAGGGCCCGACCTTCGCGGGCCTCTCGCACGTGCCTCCGGGTGAGACGTTCACCCGCGAGCCGCTGACCGGCGCAAAGCTCGACCCGGCCCTGACCTCGGGGATCTACGGCGGATGAGACGGAACCAGAAAAG
>DASYIJ010000112.1:0-28007 GCA_035997675.1 Solirubrobacteraceae bacterium | reverse complement strand
GTCGCCGACGGCAAGCTGCGCTGCGAGCGCCAGGCCGAGTACGGCTACGACACCGTCGAGGTCGAGCTGCCGGCGGTCATCTCCGTCGGCGACGCGATCAACGAGCCGCGCTACCCGTCGCTGAAGGCGATCATGGGCGCGAAGAAGAAGCCGCTGGACACCCTCTCGGCCGGCGACGCCGGGATCGAGGGGGACAAGGTCGGCGCCGAGGGCTCGCAGGTCGACTGCGGCAACTTCCACGACCCGCCGCAGAAGGAGCCCGGGCAGATCATCGAGGACGAGGACACCAACGAGACGGTCGAGCAGATCGTGGCTTGGCTCGAGGAAAGGAAGCTACTCGCATGAGCAACATCCTCGTTTACGTTCTGCACAAGGACGGGGAGTTCAACAAGAACTCCCTGGGTGCCGTCTCCGAGGGCGCCAAGCTCGCCGGCGAGCTCGGCGGCGAGGCGCATGCCGTCGTCGTCGGCGGTGACGACCTGACCGACGAGCTCTGCGCCACGCTCGGGTCCTTCGGCGCGACCAAGGTGTACCGCGCCGAGGGCGCCGAGGGCCTGGCCCAGCCGGTCGTCGACGTGATGGCCAAGGTCATCACCGACAACGGGCACGCCTACGCGCTGTTCGGGGGCGGTCTGCTGGGCTTCGAGATCGGCGCCGGCCTCGCCGCGCGCCTGAACGCCGGCGTGACCATGGAGGTCACCAACGTCAAGGCGGAGGACGGCAAGCTCGTCGCCGAGCGCCCGATCCTGCAGGACTCCTCGATCTCCGAGTCGCGCTACAAGGGCGATGTCGGCGTGATCATCGGCCGGCTCAACGCCTTCGAGACGAACGAGTCCGGGAGCGGCGACGCGACGGTCGAGAACGTCGACGTCGAGTACTCGCCCTGGTCGAACAAGGCCACGATGGTTCAGCGCGGCGAGCAACGCGGCGCCGACGTCGACATCGAGGGCGCCGACGTGCTCGTGGCCGGCGGCCGCGGACTCGGCCAGGCCGACGGCTTCGGTCAGCTCGAGGAGCTCGCCCAGGCGTTCGGCGGCGCGGTGGCCGCCACCCGCGCGGTGGTCGACGCCGGCTGGTTCCCCTACGCCGGCCAGATCGGGCAGACCGGCAAGACGGTCGCGCCCAAGCTGTACCTGGCGGCGGGCATCTCCGGCGCCATCCAGCACAAGGTCGGCATGCAGAACTCCGAGAACATCGTCGCCATCAACAAGGACTCCAACGCGCCGATCTTCGAGTTCTCCGACCTCGGCATCGTGGGCGACCTGAACAAGATCGTCCCGAAGCTGACCGAGGCCTTGAAGGCGAAGAAGGGCGGCTGAGCGCATGGCAGGGGTCAATGGCCGCGGCGTCCCGCCGAGCGCGTATCCGCCGCCGGTCGACTCGCCGAACGAGTTCATCAAGCGCGAGCTCGACGGCGAGGACGACCGCATCGACGTCGGTGTCGTCATCGTCGGCGGCGGCCCGGCGGGCCTGGCCTGTGCCAACCGCCTGCTGCAGCTGCTGGCCGACGACGAGGCGCTCTCGGAGCGCCTCGGCGAGGTTCCGGTGGCCGTGGTCGAGAAGGGCAAGGCCTGCGGCGCCCACAACCTGTCGGGCGCGTGCATGGTCCCCGAGCCGCTGCGCGCGCTCTTCCCGGACGTGAACCCCGAGGACTGGCCGTTCCGGTACGGCGACGAGGTGAGCAAGGAGACCGTGTACTGGATGCTCTCCTCGGGCGTGGCGCTTCCCCTCAAGCCGACCCCGCCGCCCTTCCGCAACCACGGCAACTACGTGGTGTCGGTCGCCGAGCTGTCGCGCTGGCTGGCCCAGAAGGCGGAGGAGGCGGGCGCCTACATCCTCACCGAGACCTCGGCCACGCAGCTGCTGGTCGAGGACGGCGTCGTGCGCGGCGTGCGCTCCGGCGACAAGGGGCGCGGCAAGGACGGCGAGCCGCTGGGCAACTTCGAGCCCGGCTCCGACCTCGCGGCCCAGGCCACGGTCCTCGCAGAGGGCACCTGGGGCCATCTCACCGGCGCCGCGATCCGCGAGTTCGATCTCTCCGCGGACCGCGAGCCGCAGGTGTGGTCGCTGGGCGTGAAGGAGGTGTGGGAGGTCCCGAAGCCGCTCGACCGGATCATCCACACGCTCGGCTGGCCGCTGCGGTACCGGGCCAAGTACCGCGAGTTCGGCGGCTCCTGGATCTACCCGATGGGCGAGGACAAGGTCTCGCTGGGGTTCGTCGTCGGCCTCGACTACACCGACGCCACGCTGTCCGGGCACGACGTCCTTCAGGAGTTCAAGCAGAGCCGGCTCGTGCGCAGGATCCTCGAGGGCGGCAAGCGCGTGACCTGGGGCGCCAAGGCGATCCCCGAGGGCGGCTACTGGGCGATGCCCAAGCTCACCGCGCCCGGGCTCGCGCTCGCCGGCGACGGCGCGGGAATGGTCAACGTGCCGCGGCTCAAGGGCATCCACTACGCGATCCACGCCGGGATGCTGGCCGCCGACAACATCTACCGGCAGCTCAAGGCCGGGTCGACGGACTTCAGCGAGTACGAGAAGAAGGTCGAGGACTCCATCATCGGCGAGGACCTCTACGAGACGCGGAACATGAAGCAGCCGTTCTCCAAGGGCTTTTTCGTCGGCGGCGCGATCACGAACGCGATGGTGATCAGCAAGGGCCGCTTCCCGGGGGGTCGCTGGCACAACCATCGCGACGCCGACGCGCCGGTGTTCATCGGCGACAAGCGCAAGAAGTACCCGAAGCCCGACGGGAAGTACACGTTCGACAAGCTCTCCAGCGTCTACGTCACCGGGAACGCGACCCGCGACGACGCGCCGAACCACATCCGCGTCCAGTCCCACGTGCCGCGCGAGATCGCCGAGGCCTGGGTGCACATGTGCCCGGCCGGCGTGTACGAGGTGCCCGAGGATGCGCCCGAGGAGGGCGACGTCGACGTGATCGTGAACTACACGAACTGCGTGCAGTGCGGGGCGATCACGGCCAAGGGCGGGCGTCTCACGCCGCCCGAGGGCGGCGACGGCCCGCTGTACACGATCACCTAGCGGCTCCCTCGGTTCCCCCGCGAACGTCTGGCCGCCACGCGGGGTGTTGAGACAAACCCTCAGACGCGCAACCATCCACGCGCCCCGTTGTTAAGGGGGTGTTCCCATGGTGCGACGTCTGATGCTCATGGCCTGCCTGGGCCTCCTGGTGCTGCCGGCCGCGGCGCAGTCCGCGACGCCCCCGCGCGCGTCCGCGCAGCTCGCGCGCTGTCACGCCTCGCTCGACGCCGCCCAGCGCTACGCCGTGTTCAGCGGGGCGATGCGCTCGCTGCGCGCCGGCCAGGACCGCATGGAGATGCGCTTCGACCTGTTCCGCCGCGCACCGGGCGCGGTCGCGTTCAGGCGTGTGGCGGCCCCGGGCCTGGGCGTGTGGAACCGTGCCGACCCCGCCGTCGGCCGCTTCCGGTTCAAGCAGAAGGTCGAGAACCTCGGCGCGCCGGCGGCCTACCGGGCGCTCGTGAGCTTCCGCTGGATCGGCGCGAACGGCCGTGCGTTCGCGCGCGGGCAGCATCTCACGCCGACCTGCCAGCAGCCGGATCTGCGCCCGAACCTCCGCATCGGCCGGATCACCGCATCTCGTACGGCCGACAAGGGCATCTTCAACTACGACGTCATCGTCCGCAACGACGGCCTGTCGGCGGCGCGCGGCTTCGACGTCAGCCTCAGCGTCGGCGGCGTGCCGGTCGTGCCGGCCAAGACCGTCGGGCTGCTGCGCTCCGGCCAGCCCGTGACACTCGAGTTCGCCGGCCCGCGCTGCACGGGCACCGAGCCCATCGCGGCCACCGCCGACCCCGGTGGCGCCGTGGCGGAGTCCAACGAGGCCGACAACGAGCTGACCGTGCCCTGCCCGATCGCTGCGACGAACGGCGCGCGCTAGTCGCCGACGCCCCTGGTCGGCCGCGTTAGAATCGAACACGTGAAGACCGAGATCCATCCCGAATACGTCGAGGCGCACGTCCGCTGCACCTGCGGCAACGAGTTCACCACGCGCTCGACCAAGCCCGAGCTCCACGTCGAGATCTGCTCGAACTGCCACCCGTTCTACACCGGGCGCCAGAAGCTCGTGGACTCCGGGGGCCGCGTCGAGCGCTTCCAGCGCCGCGCCGCCAAGCGCGCGAAGACCTCTCAGGCCGCGTCCTAGGCTCCCCGCGTGCAGGCGACGGCCCCGCGCGCATCGCAGTCCGCCGCGGAGCCGGTTCGTATGCCCGACGGTGAGTTGATGGCCCAGCGGGACGCGCCCGTGGGCGGTCAGGCCGTGCTCGAGGGTGTGATGATGCGCGGCATCTCCACATGGGCCGTGGCCGTCCGCAAGCCGGTGCCCGAGGACCTGCACGACGGCAGGGTGGACCCGGAGGAGGGAGCGCACGGCCCGATCGAGGTCTCCTCGTTCCCGCTCGTCTCGTGGACGAAGAAGCACCGGGTGCTCCGCTGGCCGATCATCCGCGGCGTCGTCGCGCTGGTCGAGTCGCTGAAGATCGGCTTCAAGGCGCTGGGCATCTCCGCCAACGCGCAGCTCCCGGAGGACGAGGAGCCGATCTCGAGCGGAGCGTGGGTGGGTACCGTCGTCGTGGCGATGGCGTTCGCCATCGGCCTGTTCTTCGTCGTCCCGGTCGGGCTCACGAGCCTGATCAAGGATTCCCTGCACTCCTCCGTGCTCTTCTGGCTGATCGAGGGGATTCTGCGCACGGCGATCTTCCTCGGGTACCTGCTCCTGCTCTCCCGGCTTCGAGACCTGCGCCGCGTGTTCGAGTACCACGGCGCCGAGCACAAGACGATCGCCTGCTACGAGGCCGGCGAGCCGCTGACGACGGAGAACGCCGCGCGCTACTCGCGCCTGCACCCGCGCTGCGGCACGAGCTTCCTGCTGATCGTGATGATCGTGGCCATCTTCACGTTCGCGCCGATCGGCCTGCCCGCCTGGTACTTCCTCGTCGCCTCGCGCATCCTCGGCGTCCCGCTGATCGCCGGAATCTCCTTCGAGATCATCAAGTGGGCGGGACGCAACCGCCGCAAGCGCTGGGTGCGCGCGATCATGTGGCCGGGTCTGCAGCTGCAGAAGCTCACCACTCGCGAGCCGGACGCCGCCGAGCTCGCCGTGGCGATCGCCGCGCTCGAGGCCGTGCTCGCGGTCGAGCGCCCGGGCGAAGCCGACGCCGACGACCTCGTCGGCGTCGAGGTCGTCGCGTAGCCTGCGCCGGCCACGAGAAGTAATCACCACGAGCGCCGGCGAACAGGCAGAATTGGAGACGGCGTGGCGCTGACCCAGCTTTCGGCCCTGGATGCTTCGTTCGTACGGCTCGAGGAGCCGCGCGTGCACATGCACGTCACGTGGATCGCCTTCTTCGCGCCCGCCGACGGGCGTCCCCGCCCGACCGTCGAGGCGCTGCGGGCCTCGATCGACGCGCGCCTGCCGCTCATGCCCCGCTTTCGCCAGCGCCTGGCCTCGCCGCCGGGCGGCCTGGGCGACCCCTTCTGGGTGGACGACCCCGACTTCCACGTGGCCTCGCACGTCGAGAGCTACACGGCGCCCGGCGAGGCCATGGACATCGCCAGCTTCGATGCGCTCACCGACGCGCTGCTGTCCGAGCCGCTGGACCGCCGCCGCCCGCTGTGGCACCTCGTGCTGGTGCCGCGGCTCGAGGATGGCCGAGTCGGCCTCATCGGCCGTTTCCATCACGCGCTGGTCGACGGCACGTCGGCGATGGAGCTGGGCCTCGTGCTGTTCGATGCCGCCGACGCGCCGCCGCCCGAGGCGGCCGACGAGGAGTGGGCACCGTCGCCCCTGCCCGGCCCGGCGCGCCTGGCGGCCGCCACGGTGCGGGCGCAGGCGGACCTGACGCGCGGCGCGGCCGAGCGGGCGCTGCGGGCGGTTCGCGCGCCCGGCGCCGCCGCGGCCGGCGCCCTCGCGGCGCTGGCGCGGGCGTCCGCCGCCGTACGCGAGGACGTGCTCCAGCCCGCCCCGCGCTCGCATCTCAACCGTCCCGTGGGTCCGGCTCGCACCGTGGCGCTCCGGCGCCTGCCGGCGCCCGCCCTCGTCGCCATCAAGCGAGCGGCCGACGTCACGCTCAACGACGTCGGGCTGGCGCTCGTCGCCGGCACGCTTCGACGCCTCGCGCTGGAGATGGGCGAGCCGCCGCGCGCGCTGAAGGCGATGGTGCCCGTCAGCCTGCACCCCGACGACGACCGCGCGCGCTTCGGCAACGCGCTGTCCTTCGCCTTCCTCGAGCTCCCGGTCGATCGTTCCGATCCGGCCGATCGGCTCGCGCTGGTCAGCCAGCGCACCGAGCGCTTCAAGGCCGACCGCCGCCCCGCGGCCACGGCCCTGGCGATCGACGCCCTGACTTTCGTGCCCGCCCCGCTGCGGACCGGCCTGGCCCGCGCCGCCAACAGCGCCCGGATGTTCAACCTCAGCGTCTCCAACGTGCGCGGCCCGCGGCGGCCGTTCTACCTGCTCGGCGCGCAGCTCGACGAGGCCTACACCCTCGCGCCGCTGGGCGCGGAGCACGCGCTGTCGGTGGCCTTCTTCACCTACCGCGACGGGGTGCACTTCGCGTTCCAGGCCGATCCCGACGTCCTCGGGGACGTGGACGGCCTGCCGCACGCGCTCGACGCGGAGCTCGACGCGCTGGCCGGGGCGTTCGCGCCCAGCCGCCCGCCGGCGGGCCGGTCCGCTCCGGTCGCCTGATTGGCGCCCTAGACTCGGCCGCATGATCGAGAAGCTGGTCGAGCAGATCGAGGCGCGCTTCACCGAGCTCGAGCGCGAGATGTCCGATCCCGACGTGATCTCCGACCGCGAGCGCTACGCCCGGGTCGGCCGCGAGTACCGCGACCTGGAGCCGGCGGCAAAGCTGGCCACCGCCTGGCGCCGGGCGGTCGACGACGCCGCCGGTGCGCGCGAGCTGATCGGCGAGGACGGAGACGACCCCGAGCTGCGCGAGATGCTGGCCAACTCGCAGCAGCAGGTGAGCGATCTCGAGGAGGAGATCCGGCTGGCCATGGTCGAGCGCGATCCCAACGACGACAAGAACGTGATCGTCGAGGTCCGGGCCGGGGCGGGCGGCGACGAGGCCGGGATCTGGGCCGGCGACCTCCAGCGCATGCTGTCCAAGTACGCCGAGCGCCGCGGTTTCCAGACCGAGTCGCTGTCCGCGGGCGAGGGGGCCTACACGTTCGCGGTCAAGGGCGACGGGGCCTACTCGGTGTTCAAGCACGAGGGCGGGACCCACCGGGTGCAGCGCATCCCGGAGACGGAGTCGCAGGGCCGGATCCACACCTCCACGGCGACCGTGGCCGTGCTCCCGGAGGCCGAGGACGTGGACGTCGACGTCGACCCGAGCGATCTCGACGTCGACGTGTACCGCTCCTCCGGTCCCGGCGGGCAGTCGGTGAACACGACGGACTCGGCCGTGCGCATCACCCACAGGCCGACGGGGTTGGTCGTCTCGATGCAGGATGAGAAGTCGCAGAAGCAGAACCGCGAGAAGGCGATGCGCGTCCTGCGCGCGCGCCTGTTCGAGCGCGCGCAGGCGGAGCAGCAGGCCGAGGAGGCGGCCGATCGGCGCGCCCAGGTGGGCAGCGGCGAGCGCGCCGAGAAGATCCGCACCTACAACTTCCCCGAGCAGCGGGTCACCGACCATCGGATCGACCTCAAGGTGCACAACCTGCCCGCCGTCCTCGATGGGTCCCTCGACGAGCTCACGGAGGCGCTGCAGGCCGAGGAGAAGGGCCGCCGGCTCGAGCGGCAGTCCGAGGACGCATGAGCGCCCCGGTACTCGCGCGCGCGACCGACACCCTGGCCGCCGCCGGGTGCGACAGCCCCCGGCTCGACGCCGAGGTGCTGCTCGCCGAGGCGGTAGACGTCGATCGCCTGACGCTGCTCGCGCGCAACGGGACCGCGCCGACGGCGGCGCAGAGCCGGCGCTTCGAGACCATGGTCGCGCGCCGCGCACGCCGGGAGCCGGTGGCCTACATCCTCGGTCGGCGAGGGTTTCGCGACCTCGAGCTGGCGGTCGACGGGCGCGTGCTCGTCCCGCGACCGGAAACCGAGCTGCTCGTGGAGACGGCGCTCGAGCTCCCGCCCGGCGCGCGCGTGCTCGACGTCGGGACGGGCAGCGGAGCCGTCGCGCTGGCACTCAAGCACGAGCGGCCGGACCTCGACGTGGCGGGCAGCGACATCAGCGCCGACGCCCTCGCCGTGGCGCGGGCCAACGGCGAGCGGCTCGGCTTGGCCGTGGCCTGGCAACGCGCCGACCTGCTGGCCGGCGCGGGCGGGCCGTGGGATGCCGTGGTCGCGAACCCGCCCTACGTGGCGGAGCCCGAGCTGCGCGCGCTCGCCCCGGAGATCGTGCGCCACGAGCCCCGCGCGGCGCTGGCGGCGGGGGAGGACGGGCTCGAGGTGCTCTCGCGGCTCGTGGCCCAGCTCGGGGAGGCAGAGGTCCCCTGGGTTGCGCTCGAGGTCGGGCTCGGCCAGGCGGCGACGGTCCGTGAGCGCCTGGCGGCCGCGGGATACGCCCGGACCGAGGCGCGCGACGACCTGGCGGGGATCCCGCGCGTCGTGGTCGCCCGGCGGGCGTGACCGGCGAGGACGCCCGGACCTTCGCGCGCTGCATGCGCGTTCACGGCGTCGCCGTGTTCCCCGCCGACACCGTCTACGGGCTCGCGTGCGAGCCCGACGCGCCCGACGCGGTCGAGCGCCTGTACCGCCTCAAGGGCCGTCCGCCCGGCAAGCCGGCCGCGGTCATGTTCTTCGACCGCGAGCTGGCATTGGCGGCCCTCCCCGAACTGGGCGAGCGAACGCGAGCCGCCCTGCAGGCGCTGCTGCCCGACGCGCTCACCGTCCTCCTGCCCAACCCGGCCGCTCGTTTCCCGCTCGCGTGCGGTCCCGACGCCGGAACGCTCGGCCTGCGCGTGCCGCGGCTCGACGGTGCCCTGGCGCCGCTGGCCGACGTGCGCTGGCCCGTGCTGCAGTCGAGCGCCAACCACGCCGGGGGCCCCGATCCGCGGCGGCTCGACGACGTGCCCGAGGACATCCGCCGCGACGTCGACCTGGTGCTGGACGGCGGCGAGCTGCCGGGGACGCCGTCGACCGTGCTCGACCTCCGTTCCTTCGAGCTGCGCGGCGAGTGGTCAGTGGTGCGCGAGGGCGCCGTGGCGGCTGCGGAGCTCGCCGGCCGGCTCGACTAGGCACGAGAAACCCTTGTATGCGAAGGGATTCTCGTGCCTCGACGGCGACTGGCGGGGGCGAGCCGGGGCTAGCCCGCGAGCCGCTGCCAGTAGCGCACCCACTCGCGCTCGTGGGCGATCCCGGCCTCGAGCGCGAGGCGTGGTCCGGCGGGACCGTCGCCCGGCTTCATGGCGGCGTACAGGTCCTGGTACTCGGCGAGCTTGGCGCGGTGGGCCTCGAGCTGGGGCGCGGCGAGCCGCTTGGGGTCGGCGCCGAAGAAGAGCTTGAGGAGCCCCGGATCGCGGAGCTCGGGGAGCTCGGCCGTCGGCTCGGAGGCCCACTGGCGCAGCGCACGGCGACCCTTCGCCGTGACGCGGTACCGCCGCCGGCGCCGGCCGCCCTGCTCGCGGCGCTCGCTCACGTAGCCGCCCTCCGTCAGCCGCTCGGGCTCGGCGTAGAGCGCCGAGTGCTGCACGGTCCAGAAGTTGCCCACGCTCGCCGCGAGCAGCTGCTTGAGGTCATAGGGCGTCGCCTCGCCGACCGCGTCCAGCAGGCCGAGGACGATGTACGACGTGGGTGTCAGGCGGACGTCGGGTTGCATTAGTCCAAACTGGACGGTATGGTCTGGAACGTCCAGTCTAGCCCAAGGGAGCGCCGATGCCCAACCACGCCGCCGGATTCGAGACGCTGGATGCCGAGGTGTCGGTCGACCGGCTCCCGGTGCAGGGAGAGCTGCCGCCGTGGCTGCGCGGCTCCCTGATCCGCACGGGGCCCGCACGGTTCGAGGCCAACGGACGCAGCCTGAACCACTGGTTCGACGGGCAGGCGATGCTGCACCGCTTCAGCTTCGGCGACGGCCGGGTCGCCTACGCCAACCGTGAGCTCGCGACCCGCGCGGACGCCGCGGTGCGCGACGGGCGCATCGCCTTCCGCGAGTTCGCCACCGACCCATGCCGGTCGATCTTCCGGCGCATGGTCACGATGTTCTCCTCGGGAGCCACCGACAACGCCAACGTCAACCTGACCAAGGTGGGGGAGCGGTTCGTCGCGATGACCGAGACGCCGCTCCCGGTGGAGTTCGATCCCGACACGCTGCGTGCGATGGGTGTCGCCGACTCGGAGCGCTCCGACGGCGAGATCACGACCGCCCATCCGCACGTCGACGCCGGCCGCCGCGAGCTCGTCAACTACGCCGTCAAGCTCGGGCCGAGCAGCACCTACCGCGTGTCCGGGCGCTCGCTGGACGGCGACGGGCGGCGGACGATCGCCCGCCTGGCGACGCGGCGTCCGGCCTACATGCACAGCTTCGGGCTGACCGAGCGCTTCGTCGTGCTCGCCGAGTTCCCGTTCCGGGTGAATCCGCTGCGGCTGGCCCTCGGGAACCGTCCGTTCATCGAGAACTACCGCTGGGAGCCCGAGCACGGAACGCGGATCTGGGTGATCGACCGTGGCGACGGCGCGATCCAAGGTCCGTTCGAGACCGACGCCCTCTTCGCGTTTCACCACGTCAACGCGTTCGAGCGCGACGACGAGATCGTCGTCGACCTGTGTGCCTACGACGACCCGGAGATCGTGCGGGCGTTCTACCTCGACCGCCTGCGCGCGGCCGACCCGCACCCGCCGATGCCGTGGCCCGAGCGCTGGCGGATCGACATGGCGACGAAGCGCGTCCGCCGCGAGCGCCTCGCCGATCACGCGATCGAGCTGCCGCGAATCGACTACGGGCGCCGCAACGGACGGCCCTACCGGTTCGCGTACGGTGCGAGCGCCGTCGCCGAGAGCCCGTTCCTCGACCGCCTGGTCAAGATCGACGTGGAGGACGGCTCCACCGCCCTCTGGCGGGAGGACGGGACCTATCCGGGCGAGCCGGTCTTCGTGGCCCGTCCGGACGGGGCGGGGGAGGACGACGGCGTCGCCCTCTCCGTCGTGCTCGACCCCGAGCGCGGGCGCTCGTTCCTTCTCGTGCTCGATGCGGCCTCGTTCGCCGAGCGCGCCCGGGCCGAGGTTCCCCACCACATCCCCTTCGGCTTCCACGGCCAGTACTTCGGCTCCGTGAACTGAGGAGGAGGGCCGGCCGGCGGGCCGGCGGTCCCGGGCACTAATCTGGCGCCCAATGGCCTACACCGCCGCGCAAGCGAGGCGCTGGGCCGGTTCGGCTTGACGGCGCGTGTGGTTCTCGGTCGACAGCTTCGTCCTGACTCTGGCTCAGGCTGCGTGCGTGGCACTCCCGCGGGCGGGGTTGCCGCCATGGCTGGCACGATTCCGGGCGGGCGCCTGGGCGCTGACCCTCCCGCTCTCGATCGCGGTCGTGGTCGCGGCCATCGCGCTGGCCTCACCGGCGGCGGACGTGCTGACCTGGATCGCCCTGCTGCTCGTGCCGCCGGGGGCCGCGCTGGCGTTCGGGTGGGCGATGCGGGGCGCGCGGCCCTGGCTCGCCGGGCTCGCGGTGCCGTTGCTGATCCTCGCCTGGGCGCTCCCCGACAACCGGATCGGACAGCTCGCGGCCGCGACGCTGATCGTCGGCTCCGCGGTGACGCTCGGGCGACTCCTGGCGGGCGCCGCGCCGCTGAGCCTCCTCAAGGTGGGCGTGGTGGCCATGGCCGCCGTCGACGCGGTGCTCGTGTTCTCGCACAATCTGCAGGCACCCAACTCGGTTCTCGTCGCCGCGTCGCCGGGCCTCGGGCTCCCGCGGCTTCAATCTGCCTCGTTCGGGAACGCCGGCTTGGGCTACGGCGACTTCTTCGCCGCCGCCGTGGTCGGCGGGATCCTCGCCGCCGAGCGCGCCCCGCAGCTCGTGGCGGCCGTCGCGATGGTCGCCGTCACGCTGTGCTGGCAGCAGCTCCACCTCGTCACCAACTCCTTGCCGCGGACGGTCCCGCCGGCGCTCGTCCTCATCGGCTTCGAGGTGCGCCGGCGGCGACGTCACCGGCGCTCGACGTGACTCGCCCGCGGCCCGTGGCCGATGTCGGTGGCGGCCCACGATGAACGCCTCGCGGATGTGGAGGCGGGTCCGATTCCCGCCGTCCCTCGGCGTGCTGGCGCTGTACCTGGCCTTGTCGCTGGTCTTCTTCGGCCGGCCCGTCCTGGACGCGCCCGACCAGGTGGGCGTCGGCTCGGGGAACGACCCGAACCTGTTCATGTGGATGCTGGCGTGGTGGCCGCACGCCATCGGGCACGGCCTGGATCCGCTGTACACCCACCTGCTGTTCGCCCCGGGCGGCTTCAATCTCACGTGGACGACGAGCATTCCCGGGCCGGGGCTGCTCGTGGCGCCGATCACCGAGGCCGCGGGTCCGATCGTGGCCTACAACGTCCTCGCGCTGCTGGCGCCCGCCCTGAGCGCGTTCACCGCGTTTCTGCTCTGCCGGCACCTTACGGGCCGCATGTGGCCCTCGGTGGTGGGGGGATACATCTTCGGGTTCTCCTCCTACGTGATCGCCGCGCTGGCCGGAGGGCATCTGCACCTCTCGCTCGTGGCGATGATTCCGCTGTGCCTGCTGCTCGTACTGCGCCACGTCGAGGGGTCGCTTCGAGCGTGGCACTTCGTCGGTCTCCTGTCCGTCTGCCTGATCGCCCAGTTCGTGACCTCGTCCGAGCAGTTGGTGCTCTTCACGATCTTCGGCGGGCTGGCACTGCTCGTCGTCCTGGTGTTCTCCGAGCACCGGCGTCGCGTCGCGCGCACGGCCGGCCTGATCGCGCTCGCCTACGGCGTGATGGCGGTCGTGGTGAGCCCGTTGATCTACTACACGCTCTTCAAGTCCGGGACCACACCGCAGGGCTCGCCCGACGTCTATGCCGCGGACCTCTCGAATTACGTCGTCCCGACCCCGCTGACCCGTTTCGGGAGCCGCCACCTACCGGCGATCAGCAATACGTTCCGCGGGAACTTCACCGAGCAGGGGGCCTACCTCGGCATACCGCTGCTGGTCATCGTCGGACTCTTCGCCGCCTCGCGGCCCAAGCGAATCGGCGACCGGGCTCTCGTGGTCGTCTTCGTCGCCGCCGGGATCATGGCGCTCGGCACGACCCTGCACGTGAGCGGCGTCCCGGCGAAGGTGTGGATGCCGTGGAAGGTCGTCAACGGCCTACCGCTGATCCACTACGCCCTTCCGGCCCGCGCGCTGGCCTACGTCTTTCTCGCCGCCGGCCTCATGGTCGCGCTGTGGCTCGCGCAGCGGCCGAGCCTGGGGCGGTCGTTGGTGGCGGCGCTGGCCGTCGTGTCGCTCGTACCCGACAGCGGGTTGTTCCGCTATCAGCAGACCTATGTCGGCCCGCACCTCTACGCGCCTCCCCGGTTCATCACCGCCGGCGCCTACCGGCGCTGGATCGAACGCCGCGATCGCGTCCTCGTGATCCCGTTCGGCGACGCGCGCGGCATGCAGTGGCAGCTGCGCGCGCACATGGGCTTCGTGCTCGTGGGCGGGTACGTCCAGCACCTCCCGGACGCCTACCTGCGCTGGCCGATCGTCAACTCCTTGCTGACCAACACCGTGACCCGGGACGCGGGACCCGACCTCCGGCGATTCATGGCGGCCAAACGCGTCACGGTGATCCTCGTCTCCGAACGCCATCCGGGCCCCTGGCCCGGTCTGCTGAGGAGGATGGGCCTCACGCCGACGAGGTTGGACGGTGTGCTGTTCTACCGGCTGCGACCGCCCGGCTCGTGACGGGCGAAGGAGTCCCATGCGCACGGCCGGCCGGGCCGGGCGGACCTCCGCCAGGGGCGCTGGTATGGTCGAGCGCCCGCCATGACCGAGCTGCCCGCAGACTGGTTCAACCGCCCGCTCGCCGACATCGATCCGGAGGTCGCCGACGTCCTGCGCGGCGAGCTCGAGCGCCAGCAGCGCACGCTCGAGATGATCGCTTCGGAGAACTTCGTGCCGCAGGCGGTGCTCGACTGCCAGGGCTCCGTCCTCACCAACAAGTACGCCGAGGGCCTTCCCGGCAAGCGCTACTACGGCGGCTGTGAGTGGGTCGACATCGCGGAGAACCTCGCGATCGACCGTGCCAAGGCCCTGTTCGGCGCCGGCTACGCCAACGTGCAGCCGCACTCGGGCGCGCAGGCGAACGCCGCCGCCTACTTCGCGCTGCTCGAGCCCGGCGACACGATCCTCGGCCTCGACCTCGCCCACGGCGGCCACCTGACGCACGGGATGGCCAAGAACGTGTCGGGCCGGCTCTACAACGTCATCGCCTACCACGTCCGCCGCGAGGACAGCCTCGTGGACATGGACGAGGTCGCCCGCCTCGCGGCGGAGCACCGCCCGAAGCTGATCATCGCCGGGTGGTCCGCCTATCCGCGCCAGCTCGACTTCCCGCTCTTCCGCGAGATCGCCGACGACGTCGGCGCGATCCTGCTAACGGACATGGCCCACTTCGCCGGGCTCGTGGCGGCGGACCTCCATCCGAGCCCGGTGCCGCATTCCCACGTCGTCACGACCACGATCCACAAGACGATCGGCGGCGCCCGCGGCGGCATGCTCCTGTCCAACGACGAGGCCATCGCCAAGAAGCTCAACTCCGCCGTGTTCCCCGGCCAGCAGGGCGGCCCGCTCGAGCACGTGATCGCCGGCAAGGCGGTCGCGCTCAAGCTCGCGGCGACCGAGGCCTTCCGCGAGCGCCAGCGGCGCACGATCGACGGGGCGCGGGCGGTGGGGGAGGAGCTGCTGGGCGCCGGCCACGGGGTCAACGTCCTCACCGGCGGCACCGACGTGCACCTCGTGGTCGTGGACCTGCGCGAGTCCGAGCTGGACGGCAAGCAGGCCGAGGACCGCCTGGCCGACATCGGCATCACCGTCAACCGCAACGCGGTGCCCTTCGACCCGCGCCCGCCCATGGTCTCCAGCGGCCTGCGCGTCGGGTCGCCGGCGCTGGCCACCCGCGGGCTCGGGGCGGACGACTTCCACGAGGTCGGCCGGATCATGGCGCTCGCGCTCACTCCCGAGTTCGACGCGCGCCGCGATGAGCTGGCCGAGCGGGCCGCCGCGATCGCCGAGCGCTTTCCGCTCTACGCGCACCTGAGCGAGCACGCGACCGTCTGACCCGCGCACGCGGGTGCGCGCGCGCGGTGGCCGGCGCCGCCGCAACTGCGATGCTTTGGTGGGCCAATGAACGAGCTCGACGCGCTCTACGCCTTCCTGGTGGCGGCGGCCGTGGCGGGGCTGCTCACGCCGCTGGTGGCGCGCCTCGCCACGCGCCTCGGTGCCGTGGATCGCCCTCGCGAGCGCGGGCTGTCCGCCCGCGAGACTCCCCTGCTCGGCGGCCTGGCGATCCTTGCGGGCGTGCTGGCGGCGGGTGCGCTGTTCCTCCCGGGCGACGACCAGACCCGCGCGATCCTCGGCGCCGCGGCGATCATCACGGCCGTGGGCGCGCTCGACGACGCGCTGGACCTGCCGCCGGGGGTCAAGCTCCTCGGCCAGATCGGCGCCGCGCTGATCGTGGTCCTCGCCGACGTGAAGGTCACGGTCATCACGCTGCCGTTCCTGGGCCACATCGACTTCGGCTCGACGTGGGGCGGGATCCTCACGGTGATCGGGCTCGTCGGCGTCATGAACATCGTGAACTTCTCGGACGGGATCGACGGCCTGGCCGCGGGGGTGTGCACGATCAGCGCCGTGGCCTTCGCGATCATCGCCTTCGACCTCCAGCGTGAGGCCGCCGGCGTGCTGGCCGCGCTGACCGCCGGGGCGTCGCTCGGCTTCCTCTTCTGGAATTTCAATCCCGCGTCCATCTTCATGGGGGACAGTGGCTCGAACCTGCTCGGCCTGCTGCTCGGTTGTATCGCCGTGCAGGGCACGCTGAAGACGAACGCCTTGATCGCGCTCGTGGGGCCGCTCGTGATCCTCGCCGTGCCGTTCCTCGACGGGGGCTTCGTGGTGGCCAGGCGCCTCAAGTACCGGCGCCGGCCCTGGACGGCCGACGACGAGCACTTCCACCACCGCCTCTCGCGCATCGGCTTCTCGCAGCGCCGCACGGTCCTGTACCTGTACGGCTGGACGTTCGCGCTCGCCGGGCTGGCCGTCGCGATGCGCTTCATCCCGTACTCCGACCACCACGGTCACCTGCACGTCGGGTGGACCCTCGTGGTCGTCGGGCTCGGGCTGGCGGCGGTGGCCGCGAGCGTGTATCTGGTCTACGTGCTCGAGCTGCTCAAGTTCACACGCCGGCGACGGGAGGAGCTGCGCGCCGCGGACCCGCAGACGTCCGAGCACCAGATCGCGGCCGACGTCGAGCACCAGCTCGAGACCGGGGAGTTCCAGGCCGTTCGTCCGGACGGCTAGCTGGGCGGCGCGCCAGGCGTCTCGCCGTACAGCGCGCCGGTCCAGATGCGAACGAGCCCGGCGGTGAACGCTTCGTCCGCCAGGTCCGCGCCCTGCGCGAGGCGCTGGTAGCAGGCGCGCTCGGTCATCCACGACAGCGAGAACGCGACCTCCTCGGCGGGCATCGGGCCGATGCGGCCGGCGGCCTGCTCGGCCTCGATGCGCCGCCGGCTCGCGTCGACGAAGCGCCCGACGAGTGCCCGCCAGAATCCGGCCACCGAGTCGTCGCCCCCCGCGGCCTCGACGACGGCCCGGAGGAGCACGTCGTGCTCGCGGTAGAGCGCGATGACGTTGCGCAGGGCCTGGTCGAGCTGGCCCGCTCCGTCGCCCTCGCCGCTCCACCACGCGTCGGCCTCGGCGTAGAGGAGCTCGGCGACGTCCTCGGTGAGCCGCATGAGCAGCTCGCGCTTGTCGTCGAAGTAGAAGTAGAAGGCGGTCCGCGAGATGCCGGCGCGGGTGGCGATGCGCTCGATGTTCAGCTCCGTGTACGAGGCGCCCTCGCCCAGCAGCGCCTCCGTCGCCTCGAGCACGCGCGCCTCGATCTCGGCGCGCTTCGCGCTCGTGGGCTGCGTGCGACGCGAGAGCGTGGCCATGCACGAACGGTAGGGCAGACTTGACACACTGTCAAACATGGTGTTCAATCGCCGTCACCCCCGACCGAGACGATCCGGAGGAAGGCGCATGACCAAGACGCTCCTCGACCTCACCGCACAGGGCGACGTCGGCACGATCACCGACGAGTCCAAGCTCGGCTCCGTGAAGCTGATGAATCCCCAGCAGCTCTACGAGCTGTGGGAGAAGCAGAACTGGGTGTCCCAGACGATCGACCTCACGAAGGACAAGGAGGACTGGGCGGGCTTCACCGAGGAGGAGCGCGGCAACATGGCCTGGAACCTGTCGTCGTTCTTCGTCGGCGAGGAGCGGGTGACCACGCAGTTCACCGGCCTGGTGGCCGCGTACGAGGACCAGAGCGAGGAGGCCTTCCTCACCACGCAGCAGGTCGACGAGGCGCGCCACGCGCAGCACTTCAACCGCTTCTACGAGCAGGTCGTGGGCTACGACGGGACGTTCGACAAGCGTCTGGAGCGCGCCCGCGACGACCTCAACGAGGCCTTCCTCATCCTGTTCGACGAGCACCTCGTCGACGCGTGCCAGCGTCTGCTGCACGACCCCAGCGACATCGAGGCCAAGGTCGATTTCGTGACGACCTACCACATGGTCATCGAGGGCACGCTCGCCCTCACGGGGCAGTTCTACATCACCGACTACTGCGAGCAACAGGGCGTCCTGCCCGGCTTCGTCGAGGGCTTCCGCAACATCTCGCGCGACGAGCACCGCCATGTCGCCTACGGCACGTGGTACCTCAAGGAGCGCTGCCAGGACCCGGCCATCGCCACGCGCGTCCAGGACAAGCTCGTCGAGCTGCTCCCAGTGGCCGCCGGCGTGTTCGTCCCACCGGGCATGCAGCTCGGCGACTCCTACGAGATCCTCGGCTACTCGTCCGACGCGGTGAACGAGTTCGCCTTCACGGCGTTGTCGCGCCGCCTGAAGGTGATCGGCGTCGAGCTCCCGGCGGTGGCGGCGGCATGAGCACCCTCACCGTTCAGCGCTGGATCTGCGAGAGCTGCGGGATGATCTACGACCCCGCGGAGGGCGATCCCGACGGCGGGATCGCGCCGGGCACGGCCTTCGAGGACGTCCCGGATGACTGGTTCTGCCCGGTGTGCGGCGCGCGCAAGCGCGACTTCGCACCCTACGACGGCTAGCTCCTAGCGCCGGACCTCGGTGGCGAGGACCGGGACGCCGAGGCGCTGCCGGGCCTCGTCGATCACGTCGTCCTCGAGGTAGGCCTCCTCGCCGGCGGCATGGCGGAAGATGACGACGCGGTCCGCGGGGAACGTCGCCAGGGCATCCTCGAGCGCGACCACGGGGTCGCTCTCGCCCGTGTCCCCGTCGGCCGCGATGCCATCGGCGCGCAGGCGCGACACGCTCTCCTGCGCCGTCGACTTGGCCTCGGCGATCGCCTCGTCGGGGTCGGAGACCCAGAAGGCGAGGCGCGAGTCGTTGAGCGCGGGGGTCACGACCCTGATTTCGGCGTCGCCGAGGTCCTCGCCGACGGCGTCGGCGAGCTGCTTGGGCTCGACGGGCTCGGACGCGATCACGAGGAGTCGCATGTGCGCCCGGCTACCCGGCCGCCGCGCCCGGGAAACGCTCAGTCGCGCTGGCGCGGGTGGCCCTCGCCGGGCCAGGGCGCCAGCAGGAGCAGCAGCCTGGCGTCGCTCTTCGCGCGGACCTCGTGGCGCTCGGAGGGGTCATAGATCGCCAGGGTGCCGGGGCCGGCCTCCTCGGAGCCGCCGTCCTGTACGAGCTCGACGTCACCGTCGACGACCACCAGCCACGCGCGCTCGTGAACCTGGTGCTCGCCCAGGGCCTCGCCGGCGGGGAGCTGGATGACGATGGAGCGTCCCTCGCCCTCGGATTGGAGCACCTCGGGCTGGTGCGGCGCGACGGAGAGCGAGCGGAGGTCCCAGTGCTGCATCGTCGGGATCCTACCCTCGCGGCGCCCGCATCCAAATTGCCGTCTTCGGGGCAGCTTCTATAGGATCGCGTCCCCCCAGACACCGGCATTTCCGGGTCCGTTCGAGTTTTGCCCGCACGGCGTCAGGCGGGCATTCGTGTCTGTGGGGTCGAGCGCCCGTCATGGCCGGCATTCACCACCACACCCACCACCACAACCCCCGTCAGCAGTGTCCGCGCACGCCGTAGGGAACCCGGCGCCGATGATCGTGGTCCGATACCTCGATCTCGCCGTCCTGGCCGTCGCGTTCCCCGTCTTCGTCGTCGCGGGGCTGCCTTTGCTGGGCTACGCCGCGGCCGCCCTGGCCTGGCTGCTCCAGCGCGGGATCCAGGCGCTGCTCCTGCGCCGCGCGAAGGCCTCGCAGGACGTCCGCGGAGCGGTGGGCATCACCGCGGCCTCGATGATCGGACGGGGCTACCTGGTTGCGCTTACGATCTTCGGCGCAGGACTGATCGAGCGGAAGGCGGGGCTCTCCGCGGCCCTTCTCGTGATCGTGCTCTTCACCGTCTATTTCGTCACCGCGTTCATCGCCCGGCCGTACGAGGGGCAGGCGCCGTGAAGGCCCGCCTGTTGGCCGCCGCCACGCCGCTCGTCCTGCTGCTGGCCAGCCCCGCCGGGGCGTCGGCGATCCAGATCAACACCAACTTCAAGCCGCAGAACGAGTTCAAGCTCGACCCGTGGATTCCCCTCAAGATCGGCCCGATCGACTTCAGCATCAACAAGGCCGTGCTCTACCTGTTGCTGGCGGCCCTCGGGACCACGCTGACGATGCTCTACATCGCCAACCGGATGCAGGCCAAGCCCAACCGCGTGCAGACGGCGGTCGAGGTCGCCTACGGGCTCATGCGCGACAACATCGCCGGCGGGAACATGGACCGCCGGATGGCCACCAAGTGGTTCGCGTTCGTGGCGACGTTGTTCCTGTTCATCTGGTTCTCGAACATGATCGGCTACCTGCCGCTGCCGACCAACACGGAGGAGAAGGTCAACATCCTCGGCCTGCACGTGCCCTCGCTCTCCCTGTACGCCGCCACGGCGAACATCTCGACGCCGCTGGTGCTCACGCTCATCGTGTGGATCAGCTACCACGTCGAGGGCATCCGGGCCAAGGGGTTCATCGGCTACATCAAGGGCTGGATCCCGAAGGGCACGCCGCGCGGACTGATCGTGCTGGTCTTCCCGATCGAGGTGATCTCGCAGTTCGTGCGGATCATCTCGCTGTCCGTGCGATTGTTCGCCAATATCCTCGCCGGGCACCTGCTCATCCTCTTCATGGGCGGAGGACTGGTCGTCCTGCTCAACCTCAGCGTGGTCGGCTCCCTCATCCTGGGCCTGATCACGGGCGTCGCGGCCGTCGCCTTCTTCCTCTTCGAAATCGGCCTGATCGCCACGCTGCAGGCGTTCATCTTCGCCACGCTCACCGCCATCTATCTCGGCGAGTCCGTCGCCGAATCTCACTGACAGGAGGATCCGAATGGATATCGATTCGCTCACCACGCTCGCCCAGGCGGCCAGCCAGGATGTGCCCAAGAAGGGCCTCCAGGCCATCGCGCTCGGCGTGGGCGCCGGTCTGGGCACGATCGGCCCGGGCATCGGCGTCGGCTTCATCTTCGGCAAGGTGATCGAGTCGGTCACCCGCCAGCCGGAGATGCGCGACGAGATCACCTCGATCCAGTGGCTCGGCTTCGCGCTGACCGAGGCGATCATCTTCTACGCCTTCATCTTCGGTTTGATCGCGTTCTTCCTGTCCGGCTGATGGCCGGGATCGTCGACAGCCTGCCGGTCGCCGCCTCGTCCGGCAACTTCCTCGTCAGCCCGAACGTCGGGCTGATGATCTGGACGCTGCTGGCTTTCGTCGCCACGCTCTACGTGCTCAAGCGGTGGGCGTTCCCGCGGATCAACGAGGCGCTGGAGAAGCGCCAGCGGGCGATCGAAGAGTCGATCGAGGCCGCCGAACGCACGCGCCGGGAGGCCGACCAGCTGCTCGAGGAGTACCGCGAGCGGCTCAAGGAGGCCCGCGCGCAGGCGGAGGAGATCGTGACGCGCGCACGCAAGGCGGCGGAGACCGCCGAACGCCAGGCGTTGGAGGAGGCCCGGGAGAAGCGCGAGGAGCTGCTGGAGCAGACTCGCCGCGACATCGAGGCCGAGACGCAGCGGGCGCTCCAGGAGATCCGCAAGGAGGTCGCGGACCTCACCGTGCTCGCGACGGAGAAGGTCACCCGCAAGGCGCTCACGCCCGAGGACCAGCGGCGCCTGGTCGAGGAGGCGCTGCGCGACCTCGACTTCGAGGCGCTCGCCGCCGGGGGACGGGACAACTAGATGGAGGAGATCGCCCAGGTCTACGCGCGGGCGCTGTTCGACGCGGCCAAGGAAAGGGGCGAGCTCGACGAGGTCCGCGAGGAGCTCGTCACCTTCACCGAGGCGGTCGACGGCTCTCGCGACCTCCAGGTGTTCCTGTTCTCGCCCTACTTCTCGACCGACGAGAAGAAGGAGGGACTGCGGCGCGCGATCGAGGGCGCCGACGAGACCTTCCTCAACTTCCTCGACCTGCTGGCGGAGAACCACCGCATGCCGGCGATCTTTCGCATCCGGCGCCGTTACGACGAGCTGTGGCGGGAGGAGAAGCGCCTGCTGCCGGTGGAGATCACGAGCGCCGTCGACCTCGACGAGGCCACGGTGCGCGAGGTCGGAGACACGATCGGCGAGAAGACCGGCCGGACCGTCGAGCTCTCCAGCCGCGTCGACCCTGACATCCTCGGAGGCATCGTCGTGCGCGTCGGCAACGTGATCCTCGACGCCTCGATTCGCAACCGTCTGGAACAACTACGCAAGCAGGTCGCCACGGCCGCCTAGCGCTGCCGCGACCCAAGGAGCCCCGAACGACATGCAGATCAAGCCCGACGAAATCACCTCCATACTCAAGAGCCGCATCGAGGGCCTCGACGTGGGCGGAGCCGATCTGGCCGAGGTGGGCACCGTGCTCTCGGTCGGCGACGGCATCGCCCGCATCCACGGCCTCGAGAACTGCGAGGCGTTCGAGATGCTCGAGCTGCCCCACGACGTGACGGGGCTCGCGCTGAACCTGGAGTCCGACAACGTCGGCGCCGTGCTGTTCGGCGAATGGGAGGAGATCTCCGAGGGCGACACCGCCAAGCGCACCGGTCACCTCCTCGAGATTCCGGTCGGCGAGGAGCTGCTCGGCCGCATCGTCGACCCGCTCGGGCGCCCGCTCGACGGCAAGGGCGACGTGAACACCACGGAGACCCGCCCCGCCGAGTTCAAGGCTCCCGGCGTCGTGCAGCGTCAGCCGGTGACCGAGCCGATGTACACGGGCCTGAAGGCGATCGACTCGATGATCCCCATCGGGCGCGGTCAGCGCGAGCTGATCATCGGCGACCGCCAGGTCGGCAAGACGGCCATCGCGATCGACACGATCATCAACAACAAGGACCGCGACCTGATCTGCGTCTACGTCGCGATCGGCCAGCGCATGGCGACCGTCGTGGCGCTCGCCGAGACCCTCGCCGAAAACGGGGCGCTCGACAACACGATCATCGTGGCCGCGCCCGCCGACGAGGCGGCGCCGATCAAGTACATGGCGCCCTACGCCGGCTGCGCCATGGCCGAGCACTTCCTCTACAACGGCAAGGCGGCGCTGTGCGTCTACGACGACCTGACCAAGCACGCCTACGCCTACCGGCAGATGTCGCTGCTCCTGCGCCGCCCGCCGGGTCGCGAGGCCTACCCGGGCGACGTGTTCTACCTGCACTCGCGGCTGCTCGAGCGCGCGGTCAAGCTCAACGACGACCTCGGCGGCGGGTCGTTGACCGCGCTGCCCATCATCGAGACGCAGGCCGGCGACGTGTCGGCCTACATCCCGACGAACGTGATCTCGATCACCGACGGGCAGATCTACCTGCAGCCCAAGTTGTTCTACTCGGGCGTGCGGCCGGCGATCAACGTCGGCATCTCGGTGTCGCGCGTCGGCGGCAACGCCCAGATCACCCCGATGCGCAAGGTCGCGGGACGCCTGAAGCTCGACCTCTCCCAGTACCGGGAGCTCGAGGCGTTCGCTCAGTTCGGGTCCGACCTCGACGTCGAGACGCAGCGCACCCTGGCGCGGGGCGACCGGCTCGTCGCGACCCTCAACCAGAAGGAGCGGGAGCCGCTGTCCGTGGAGGAGCAGGTCGTGCAGATCTTCGCCGGCATGAACGGCTACCTCGATCGCATCAAGGTCGAGCGGGTGTCCGAGTTCCTGAGGGGATTGACCGAGCGGGCGCACGCCGAGGCCGAGGACCTGCTCGCGAAGATCGCCGAGGGCGACTGGTCCGACGAGACCCAGCAGGCGTTGGACAAGCTCGTCTCGGAATACGCGGACGACTTCGGCTACGACCTCGACGAGGAGGGCCAGCCCATGGAAGAGGGCGAGTCCGATCGGATTGCGCAGCGCGACGGGGGCGAGGCATCGTCCGACGACAAGGACGACTCCGCAGACAAGGACGACAAGGAGGCCGAGGCGGCCTAGCCATGTCCAGCCAGCGCGACGTCCAGAACCGCATCGCGAGCGTCCAGAACATCCGCAAGATCACCCGCGCGATGGAGATGGTGGCCGCCGCCCGGCTGCGCCGCGCCGAGCAGCGGATCGAGCACCTGCGACCCTACGCCGACGCGATCCGCCGCATGACCCGCCAGGCCGCCGAGGCCGCGGAGAACGTTCCCAGCCTGCCGATCCTCAACCAGCACGAGTCCGAGAACACGGTCGGCCTGCTGCTGGTGACCGGCGACCGCGGGCTCGCCGGCGCGTTCAACTCCCAGATCCTGCGCGCAGGCACTCGGGCGGCGCGCGAGCACGAGGCCGAGGGACGATCGGTGCAGTGGTACGCCTCAGGGCGGCGCGGCGTCTCGTCGCTGAGCTTTCGCGGTCTCGAGGTCGCCGGCGCCTACGTCGGCTTCACCGAGCGCCCCAACTTCCCCGATGCGCGACAGATCGCCCAGGACCTGATGACCGCCTACATCGACGAGAAGGTCGACCGGGTCGAGATCTTCTACAACGGCTACATCTCGCCGCTGGTGCAGGAGGTGCGCCGCGAGACCGTGCTTCCGCTGCAGCAGGCGAGCATCCTCGGCGAGGACGAGGACGGCGAGGCCGACGAGGAGGACGGAGACGAGAAGGACCGGCGGGCGCTGGTCGAATACGAACCGGACCCGGAGGAGATCCTCAAACGGCTCGTACCCGACTACGTCGAGATCTCGACGTACCGAGCGCTGCTCGAGTCCGCCGCGTCGGAGCTGGGCGCGCGCATGACCGCGATGCGCAGCGCGTCCGACAACGCGGGCGAGGTCATCGAGGACCTGACGCTCGAGATGAACCGGGCCCGCCAGGCCGAGATCACGCAGGAGATCATGGAAGTCGTCGCCGGCGCCGAGGCGCTCGGCTAACCCCATCGAGGAGACACCGAGACTTATGGAAGCGAGCAGCAACGGCAAGCGCAACGGCACGAACAAGGGCCGTATCGAAGAGATCCAGGGCGTCGTCATCGAGGCCGTGTTCCCGGACGACCTGCCCGAGATCAACCACGCGATCACCGTCGCCAAGCCGGACACCGGGGAGGAGGCTCCCGGGATCAGCGCCGGCGCAGAGGAGGAGGTGCTCGTCTGCGAGGTCCAGCAGCATCTCGGCGACGACCGGGTGCGCGCCGTGGCGATGGACGCCACGGACGGCCTCGCCCGCGGGATGGAGGTGATCGACACGGGCGGTCCGATCACCGTGCCGGTCGGGAAGGAGACGCTCGGCCGCATCTTCAATCTGCTCGGCGACCCGATCGATCTCGGCGAGCCCGTGAAGACCGAGGAGCGCTGGCCGATCCACCGCCCGGCGCCGGATGTCGAGAACCTGATCCCGACCACGGAGATGTTCGAGACCGGCATCAAGGTCATCGACCTGCTCGCGCCCTACGCCAAGGGCGGGAAGGTCGGCCTGTTCGGCGGCGCCGGCGTGGGCAAGACGGTGCTGATCCAGGAGCTCATCAACAACCTGGCGCAGGAGCACGGCGGCCTGTCGGCGTTCTGCGGGGTCGGCGAGCGCTCGCGCGAGGGCAACGACCTGTGGCTGGAGATGAAGGAGTCGGGCACGCTCGAGAAGACCATGCTGGTGTTCGGCCAGATGAACGAGCCGCCGGGCGCGCGCATGCGCGTGGCGCTCTCCGGCCTCACGATGGCGGAGTACTTCCGCGACGTGGAGGGCCAGGACGTGCTGCTGTTCATCGACAACATCTTCCGGTTCGTGCAGGCCGGCTCGGAGGTCTCGGCGCTGCTCGGCCGGATGCCCTCGCAGGTCGGCTACCAGCCGACGCTGGAGACCGAGATGGGCCAGCTCCAGGAGCGCATCACCTCGACGAGGAAGGGCTCGGTCACCTCCGTGCAGGCGATCTACGTGCCGGCGGACGACCTGACCGACCCGGCGCCGGCGTCGGTGTTCGCCCACCTCAACGCGACCACGACCCTCTCCCGGTCGATCTCCGAGAAGGGCATCTATCCGGCGGTCGATCCGCTCGACTCGACGTCGACGATCCTCAAGCCCGAGATCGTCGGCGAGGAGCACTACAAGGTGGCCAACGATGTGAAGGAGACGCTGCAGCGCTACCAGGAGCTGCAGGACATCATCGCGATCCTCGGCATCGAGGAGCTCTCCGACGAGGACCGGCTGGCGGTGAACCGCGCGCGCCGCATCGAGCGGTTCCTGTCGCAGCCCTTCACCGTCGCCGAGCAGTTCACCGGCACGCCCGGCGAGTACGTGCCGATCGCCGAGTCGATCCGCGGCTTCAAGGAGATCCTCGAAGGCAAGCACGACGAGGTTCCCGAGCGCGCGTTCCTGCTCAAGGGCTCGATCGACCAGGTCGTGGCCGAGGCGGGTGGCGGCGGCGACGAGGCCAAGGACGACGAGGCCAAGGACGACGACGCCAAGGACGACCAGGCCAAGGACGACGCGACCGAGGAGTCAGACGACGAGGCCGACCGCCGGTCCGAAGAGGACTCCGGGGACGAGTAGCGGCTCGCCATGGCGCGCACGAAGTTCCCGGTCGAGATCCTCAGCCCGGAGGGGCAGGTCTTCGAGGGCGAGGTGGAGATGCTGTCCACGCGGACGACCACGGGGTCGATCGGCATCCTCGCCAACCACACTCCCCTTCTGGCGATGCTCGACCCGACCGAGCTGCGGCTGTACGAGTCCGAGAACGAGGTGATCCGCTTCGCCCAGGGCGAGGGCTACCTGCAGGTCGGCTTCAACCGCGCGCTCATGCTCGTGGAGGAGGCGCACCCCCCGGACGACCTGGACAGCGCGGAGCTGCAGGACAAGCTCAAGCGAGCCGAGCAGGAGCTCGAGGCGGCCGAGGAGGGCTCCGAGGCGCGGCGGGTCGCCGAGCGCGACAAGCGCCGGTGGGAGGCTTTTCTCGCGGTGCTCGAAGAGAGTCGCTAGTCGCTAGAGCGACTGATTCCAGCGTCGGCGACTCCCTGCTCCAGGCGTTCGAGGCCGAAGGCTTCGACGGGGCCGAGGGCGCCGGTCCCCTGCAGCCCCGGGTCGGCGGCCTGCTCGGCCGCCCAGGCCAGGAAGCGCCCGGTGAACGTGTAGCCGTCGACGCCCTCGAGGTGGACCTGGGCGAGCTCGCGTCCCCCCGCGTCGTACGCCATCGCGGCGATCCAGGAGCTGCTGGCGGCGCGCTCGGCCTCGTCGGGACCGCCGGTCGAACCCTTCACGAGCGCGCCCACGAGCTTGTCCAGGGCGGCGCGCGAGCCGGGCACCCGCGTGACCAGCGCGAGCGCCGCCGACTGGGCCTGCATCGGCCGGGAGAGACCGCCGAACCATCCCAGGTAGGTGTTCACCTCGCGCAGCCCGGGCTTCAGGCGCGGGACCGCGAATGCCTCGCTCGTGCCCACGGAGATGGCGGGCCGGTCGCTCCCGCGCACGCTGAAGCTGCGCAGCCGCTTGGCGCCGCGCTCGGTGACGAGCCGGCCGTCGCGCCAGGCGAACGACGGGGCCGTCAGCGCATGCGCCGCCGAGGCGCGCGTGCCGCCGCTCATCTTCGCGCCGCCGACGATGAAGTAGCCGACATCCACGCGCACCGCGGGCTCGCCGGCCTCCGTCAGCGCCAGCGCCGCCGCGAGGTTGCCGGGGATCCAGTCATAGCCGGCCGCCGTGAGCAGGCCGCATCCGGCGGCCTCGGCTGCGGGGCCGTGGCGCTCGAACACCTCGCGGATGAACCCGGTCTCGCCGGTCGAGTCGAGATACGTGGCGCCGGCCGCGACCGCGGCCTGCACGGCCGGCTCGCCCCAGCGAACGAACGGCCCGACGGTCGATACGAGCACGTCGCCGCGTTCCACCAGCGCGCGCACGGTGTCCGGCCGCGTCACGTCGGCGACCCGGGTCTCCAGGCCTCCCAATTCCTCGGCCAGGCCGCGCAGGCGCTCGCCGTTGCGCGCGGCCAGGACCGGGCGCATCCCGCGCGCGATCATCGCCTCGGCCGTCAGGCGCCCGGTATAGCCGGTGGCGCCGAAGAGCACGATGCGCGCGGGCACGGCGTCAGCCTATGCGACGAGGCCTGCCCGGCGCTTCCTCTACCCTTTCCCGCGTGATGGACGAGCGGCCTCTCGCCGAGCGCCTGATCACCTACGACACCTCGACGCTCGACGGCCTTCGCGCCGCCGCGGGCTTCGTCAAGGGTTGGCTCGAGTCCCGCGAAGTGGACGTCCGGGACTCCGACCACGAGGGTCTGCCGGTGATCCAGGCCGACGTCGGCGCTCCCGTGGACTCGGGCGCGCCCACCGTGATCCTGCACGGGCACCTGGACGTGGTCCCGGGCCGGCCCGCGCAGTTCGAGCCCCGCGTGGAGGGCGACCGCCTGATCGGCCG